>NZ_BJCF01000012.1 GCF_005402965.1 Dolichospermum planctonicum | reverse complement strand
CCCAACCTACAATTTTTGAGAATCTGGTGCTTGAATGCGATAAGATTCACCTGGATTGATTACATGATCATTAGTTAAATAAGTAGGTTGGGTTGAGGAACGAAACCCAACACTTCTTGACAACTTCTTTAAATTAGTTGGGTTTCACTTCGTTCTACCCAACCTACAATTTTTGAGAATCTGGTGCTTGAATGCGATAAGATTCACCTGGATTGATTACATGATCATTAGTTAAATAAGTAGGTTGGGTTGAGGAACGAAACCCAACACTTCTTGACAACTTCCTTAAATTAGTTGGGTTTCACTTCGTTCTACCCAACCTACAATTTTTGAGAATCTTCTTTATTGCATCTTATTTGCTGGTGGTGTATTCAGGAATTGGCGAATATCAATGTAAAATTTCCGTTCTCCAGAATATTGGATAAGAGGTCCGGTCGTAGTACTACTACCAAACCAGAGTTTGTTTAAGTGTCTGAGAACATTCTGAGACTTGTCCTGAGGTCGCAATGTAAATAATACAGTATCACAACCACCATCACCATCTATTGAACTCACAGAACAAATTACTTTATTACCGTTTTGAAAAGCATTGGTAACGTAATTAAGACTGCCGTTATTAAAAGCTGTTTGGAAGTTCTGAGAAACTGTTTTACAACGTTGTTGTGGTTTAACTCCTCCTAATACAGATGTCCAAGTTACCATTGCTTTTTGGAAATTTGGTGTCCAAAGAAAAGTAGTAGGAACAGACTTTCCATTTTCGGAGTAACGACTTGTAGAACAGATAAAGCGAATTTGATTATTAGCGTCTTCTTGAGCAAAAACAGGAGTAGATGCTAATGTGGTGGTTAAAAACAGTGTGGTTAATAATGTTAATTTCATCATTTCTTAAATCTCCTACTTTGGGAAAGGGACATTAATTTCTGTGGGGTGGGCATCCTGCCTGCCCAGATAGACAAACTAGAAGCTAGGAACAAGAATCTCCTCATTTGGGAAAGGGACAATTTAATTTCTGTGGGGTGGGCATCCTGCCTGCCCAGATAGACAAACTAGAAGCTAGGAACAAGAATCTCCTCATTTGGGAAAGGGACATTTAATTTCTGTGGGGTAGGCATCCTGCCTGCCCAGATAGACAAACTAGCTAGAAGCCTATGCCAGTCTCAATTCTCAACAGACTATTAGCGCCGTAAACGGGAAATATTTCCCTGACGAATTGCCGTTAAGAAAGGTTGTATTTTATTTACCAGGATAGCAATACTAATACCAGTATTACTGCCATTTCTATCAAGTCGAATAGCAGTATTTACGCCAATAACTTGGGCTTGGGAATTGAGAAGTGGACCACCAGAATTACCAGGATTAATTCTAGCATCATGTTTAATGATACCATCTTGTTCGTCAAGATTGCTCAAAACACCAGCAGTAAAATTATTTTGATTGTCATAGCCAAAGGGACTACCAATAGCATATACGGACTGTCCTACTTGGGCTGATTTTGCTAAAGATAATGTGGGTAAATTCCGCTGGTGACGAATTTTAATGGCTGCTAAATCTAGACCGTTTTTAGCAAAGCCAATTACGTCAGCAGGAAGTCGTTTACCATCTTCTAAAATTACAGTCACGGTTGCGGGTGCATCTTCCAAAACGTGAGCATTGGTAATAATTAATCCGTCTCGACTCACGATAAAACCACTTCCAGAAGTTTTACCAGTGTTGATGTAAACTACAGCGGGACTGGCTTTTTGATAAACTTTAATTCGTGTTTGTTCTTCTGAATTTTGAGATATGATAGATTGAGAATAGTGATTTGCTGGGGTCAAAGCCAACCCATTCAGTGATCCTAGAGCCTGTACAGATAAGACAGCAAGCCCTGTAACTGCTATCAGATATGGTTTTCTGTTCATTGGTGAACTTGGTAGACACTAAGGTAGCTATGAGACTGTATTCTCCATATTATCCAGGATAAATGGAAAAACCTAGTCAATGTTACGATTTTTGTAACAAAAAAACCAGAAAAATTTTCTCCTGGAAAATCTAGTCTTTGAGCAACTAAAATTGTTACTATAATTTCAGATTAGTTGTTGAAACCTTGATTCAATCTGAAACCTTAGAATTACTAGAGTGGCCTCGACTGTGCCAGCACCTTTCTACCTTTGCGGCAACTAAGTTAGGGTCTATAGTTGCGCGTAACTTGCCCATTCCTGAAACTCAGGCAGAAAGTGAACAGTTATTAGCGCAAACTAAAGAAGTTTATGAATTGGAAAGTCGTTTACATCCGGGATTATCTTTTGAGGGTATACAAGATATTGGTGATTCCCTAGAACGGGCTGCACTGCAAAGTATTTTACCAGGGGAGGAGCTTTTAGCGATCGCTACTACCCTAGCAGGTGCAAGAAATTTACGCCGTGTTATTGATAATCAGGAAAATATCCCGGTTTTAAACGATTTAGTCTCAGAATTGCGGACTTACCCGGAATTAGAGCAGGAAATTCACCGTTGTATTGACGAACGTGGGCAAGTTACTGACCGTGCTAGTCAGAAAATGGGAGAAATTCGGGGGGAATTGCGGAAAGTTCGCAGCCAAATTACCCAAAAACTGCAAAATATTATCCAAGCAAAATCGGGAGCGGTTCAAGAGCAGTTAATTACACAAAGAGGCGATCGCTTTGTTATACCTGTAAAAGCTCCGCAAAAGGACGCAATTCCCGGTATTGTTCACGATACCTCTACCAGTGGTGCAACTCTATATATAGAACCTAATAGTGTTGTACCATTGGGTAATCAACTACGTCAAATTATTAGAAAAGAACAAACTGAAGCGGAAGCAATTCGCCGAACTTTGACAGAAAAGGTAGCAGAAGTTACACCAGATTTAGAAAGATTATTAGCCATTGTCACCACTTTAGATCTAGCGGTAGCCAAATCACGTTATAGTTTCTGGATAGGTGCTAACCCGCCACGCTTTGTCAATCCTCAAGAAAATGAAATTATTACCTTGCGAAATCTGCGCCACCCGTTGTTAGTTTGGCAACAGCAGCACGAACAGGGAAATGCAGTAGTACCAGTAGATTTATTGATTAGTCCTCAAATCCGGGTAGTCACAATTACAGGACCAAATACTGGGGGAAAAACGGTAACTTTAAAAACTTTGGGATTAGCAGCGGTCATGGCTAAGGTAGGTTTATTTATTCCTGCCCGTGAACCGGTGGAAATGCCTTGGTTTAGGCAAATTTTGGCTGATATTGGTGATGAACAGTCATTACAACAGAGTTTATCTACTTTTTCTGGACATATTCGCCGCATTAGTCGAATTTTAGAGGCATTAGAACCCGGACAAAATGATTTTTCCCCCTTAGCAATTAATTACCAATCTCTGGTATTACTTGATGAAGTGGGTGCAGGTACAGATCCAGCGGAGGGAAGTGCGTTAGCGATCGCTTTACTCAAATATCTCGCTAATCATACCCAACTAACTATGGCTAGTACGCATTTTGGCGAACTTAAAGCCCTCAAATACGAAGATCCTCGGTTTGAAAATGCGTCCGTAGAATTTGACGAAACTACCCTGTCACCGACTTATCGTCTATTGTGGGGTATTCCCGGCCGTTCCAACGCCCTGAGTATTGCTTTACGGTTAGGGTTAAAGCCAGAGGTGGTAGCAGAAGCGAAAACCCAAGTTGGGGAAGCTACGGACGAAGTCAATCAAGTTATTGCGGGTTTAGAAGCGCAACGCCGCAGCCAGGAAACCAAAGCCGCAGAAGCCCAAAAATTATTACGTCAAGCGGAACGCTTGTATAAAGAAGTTTCTGACAAAGCCGCTGCTTTAGAAGCCAGAGAAAAAGATTTACGTGCTTCCCAGGAAATCGCCGTTCAACAAGCAATTAGCCAAGCCAAAGGGGAAATTGCCCAAGTTATCCGCCGCTTACAACAAGGGACACCCAACGCCCAAGATGCCCAACAGGCCACCGCCAACATTAATCAAATTGCTCAAAAATACGAGGCCGCACCCCCACCCAAAATCCAACCTGGTTTTATGCCTAAATTGGGCGATCGCGTGCGGATTCCCAAATTAGGTCAAACTGCTGAAGTGTTAACAATTCCCGACGTTGAAGGCAATTTTAGCGTACGCTTTGGTCTGATGAAAATGACCGTACAACTGCAAGATATAGAGTCACTAGATGGACAAAAACCAGAATCAGTAGTTAAACCTAAAATAACCCCATCTGTAATTATACCAACACCACCAGCCCCAGCCATTCGTACTTCTAAAAATACTGTAGATTTGCGCGGAAAAAGAGTAGCTGATGCTGAATATATCTTAGACAAAGCCATTTCCGAAGCCCCAGGACCCTTATGGATTATTCATGGACACGGCACTGGTAAACTCAAGCAAGGGGTTCACGCTTTTTTACAACAACACCCCAGAGTTACTCACTACGAACCAGCCGAACAAGCTGACGGCGGTAGTGGTGTTACTATTGCTCATATATAAAACAGGGAGCGGGGGAGGTAGGGGAGGCAGGAGAAGTAAAGGAGGTAAGGGAAGTAGGGGAAGCAGGAGTAAATAATAATTTATTTTAGATGTTGAATGACAACTAACAACTGACAACTGACAACCGACCACTGACAAAATATGCTAAAAGTTATGCACTCAACCGCTAATTCCGCTATATCAAAATCACCTTGGGAGGATTTAAGCCAAATCCCAGCCCCAAGTACAATACAATGGGAAAATATCAAAACTCGGTTAGACTTGGCGTTACTGGCGCTAGAAACCCTAACTGGTATTGGTTCAGAAGCAATGCTATCCGCCGCAGTTAGTCTTAATTTAGAATCCAAAATACCAGATCGAGTGGCTTTATGGCGATTACGTCAATCAAATCCTCTTCGCAAAGGCCAAGGGGGACGAAAAAAGTTAGATGTTGAGGAAGCGCGATCGCTCGTACTAATTATTTGCTATCTTGCTAAACAACATCAAGAATTAATTCGCCGCGCTGTAGGTTTATTGGAACAAATGACAGCAAATAATCAAAAACCCCACCAAACTGCTTTATTAGGAGATTATATAGATGGTTTTTGTAATACTTACCAAGAACGTATGGAAGAAGAGCCGACAACCTCAATAGACTTACTTACGAAATTAGCCCTCAAACTGTTAATAAATTTACTCTTTTATAGTGCTGCTGGTGGACACCGGCGTTTGTGGTTAGCACTAATAGACATTTCCACAAAATAAGCTTTAATTTTCGATTTTCAGCCTAAAATCCGAAATTACCTATTTTTTACTTTGCAATTTGTTATGTCTTCATCAAATTCCGTCATTCGTCGCTATACCGCCCCCACTTGTACCCTGGAAATTTGGGCGCAAAATTCATCTTTGTCCCGTTGGGTGGAAAAAAATGTCATTAGAGATTTGAGTTTTCGGTTACAATTTGATCACCCAGGACTATCAGAAGCCGCTCAAATCCTGATTCAGGGTGATCATCGGCAGTTAGAAGTTTTATGTGATACTGTAACCAGTTACGTTCAAAAACTTCTCCAAGAATCTACCGCAGATTTTAGTGTCACTTTATCAAACGCCGATAATAGTAATACAACATTAGCACTGGAATCAAAAGATGTTCTCACATCTGTCCTTCCTGCTCAAATTATACCATCCCTTCACGACCAAACTACCAAAGGAAAAGTTTATTTAGAACCTAGTTATAATTTAACTCATAAACTGTTTCTTGGTGATCTTGCTAACCAGACATCTGGATCTGTGATTGAATTAAGTTTACTACAACTATTTGATTTGGCAACGGTAATAGATGAATACTCATCTAATATGATGGTATTACCAACTATCAGCACTGAGACTACTCGCCCCAGTTTACCTCAATGGGTCCCCATAGCCGCAATTTTGGTAGTAGCTGCCAGTTTAGCCCCATTTACCTGGCAATATGCCCAGAAAATTTCACCAAATCAGCAGAAAATAGCCAAAAACAACCACACTGACCCCGAAAAAGTTAAAGAACTTTCCCCTACCATTGCAGATACTTGGCCAACACCACCAGTAAATTTAAACACACCTGGAATACCGCTAATACCACCACTAGCCAATTCTACCATACCCTCAGCACCGCTTTCCTTTCCCAATGGAACTATCCCAGCCGCACCAAAAACATCACCTCAACCTGCATTAACTATACCACCTAATACTTTGTCTTATCCGGTTACTCCACAAGTTCCCATCAATATAGTACCTAATCCCCCAGGCAATTCTTCGGGTATTACTGCTAAAAGTGGAATTAATAGCACCAAACCCAAGAATTTACCCTCTACTAAAAATAATATTCCCTTTAGTGTTTATACACTACCCCCGTCTATTGCCAGTATTCCTAACCAGAGTTTTAGCAATATTCCTAATACACTTCCTAGTCCTTATCCTACGGAATTAAAGCAGGAGACTGTAGGAATTACTACTCCAAATCAGGACTCTCTATCCAAAAATAATAATAATTTAGTCAGCAGATTAAGAGCCGCAACTAAAACTACTTCGACTTTGGGGACATCGGGGACACAAGCTAGTAATAGTAAGACTTTATTTGATACAACTCAAATCGCAGAAGCGAGAGAATATCTAAATAAGCGTTGGCAACCCCCCACTGGACTAGATCAAACTTTGGAATATAGTGTAACATTGGGTGTTGATGGCACTATCGAAAGAATTGAACCTTTAAATCCATCTGCCAGAGAATATATTGATAGTAGTGGTATTCCCGAAATTGGTAAACCTTTTGTTTCTAGTAATAAATCTGGACAAAGCCTAAAAATACGAGTTGTCCTGAGTCCTGATAGTCAGGTGCAAACATTCCCAGAAACACCTTGACACTTTTCAGCCGTTATGTAACGGAGACTCTACACTTAGAATATCCTATTAATAAGCTGTTACCCATCTAAATTTGATCATCTTAATCTGGCTAAATGTTGTGGTGCGGGCATCTTGCCCGCTAGAATCATACAAATTAAATGCAGTACAGCTGAGTGAGGACTTTAGTTTTCTCCGCGAGACCCTACGCGAACAAAATCGAGGTTTAAGCCTGCTACCAACAAAAAATTATAATTTTTTGTGATCCTTGTATAAGTCCTGATTCCTTACCTCCAGATGTCTATTCAACTACTTGCAAAGGTTTTGTCGTATCTACATTTTTTTTATGAATTTCCGACCCCATTGGATGACTATTAGTAAGATTTATTTCTGGGGATGAGTTGTTTTGCTCCTCCTCACTGCTGGGTTGATGGACAATGAGGCGATCGCAGGGAATCGTATCTGATATAATAGCACTTGCCATCATTCCTGTGTGAATTTCCATTTGTGCCTGTTTAGGAACTTCAAACACTAGTCTTTGTCCAGGGAATACCACCCTTTCAAAGTACCAGTTAGGAATATTGGAGATACGAGCCACCTGGATCTTACTTGTGGCATTAACGTAGCAGCAGAGAATTTTCCCCGAATGCTCCGGTGGTAGAGGATCTAATATCTGAGCCATAACTGGTGGTAAGCTGATTTACGCCACAATTTTATTTTAGTTATGTCAACCTAACACTGGATGATCCCCTGTTACTGTAACTGCGACTACCATCTGCGATTTTCTGCATTATTCATATCTAAAGTTATATCTAGTTTCTAAAATTTTTGTAAATAAATCTATCTTTTGTTGATCAAATCCGTCATAAATAAGAATATGGCTTTTTATTCTGAATAAAACTGCTGTCAATTCTTCTTAGCTAAGAATTTCAGCCGTTACTTCCTTATCTTCATCCACCTTGGTAAATGTAAATATCTGTGACATCTATCTCCCATGAATCCCAGCAGCAAGTCATTCCTCAATTCATCAACTCAATGTTATGGTGAATGTATATGAAAATTTTGTTCATAAACCGCCTTCTATAATAAGCAAATTTTATGCAGTCCAGTTTTCAGTTTTTTGTGTAACACAAAATAACTGCAATGTCAAGGACAATCCTGATTAAGTCATATAACTTTTGACTTTTGACTCTTGACTCCCGCTGGAACGGTACTAATTTTTCCCTCAACAACGGTAAGCAGTGCAGTTAAACCCGGTATGAACCCAACTAAAATCCTCTATGTTCGTCTTCCCTGTAACCCTATCTTTCCCATTGGGGTTGTCTATCTTTCGGATCATGTTCACAAACTGTTTCCCGGTGTAGAACAGCGGATTTTTGACTTAGGTACAATCCCACCTGTAGATTATACTTCCGCTCTAGATCGGTCTATTGATGAATTTAAACCCACACTATTAGTCTTTTCTTGGCGAGATATTCAAATTTACGCGCCAGTAGGAGGACGGGGCGGAAATCCTCTGCAAAACGCTTTTGAATTTTACTACGCTAAAAACCCATTCATCAAATTACGTGGTGCTTTGGGCGGATTAAGAATTTTTATAGCTTATTATGTAGAGTTATGGCGCAATCTAGGATTGGTTAAACGGGGTTTAAAACGCGCCCAAAAATATCAGTCTCAAGCCCGTGTAGTCTTGGGTGGTGGAGCGGTAAGTGTATTCTATGAACAGTTGGGTAAAAGTTTACCTGCGGGAACAATTATTTCTGTGGGTGAGGGAGAAACACTTTTAACAAAGCTGCTGAATGGTGAAGATTTCCGCAATGAACGCTGTTATGTTGTGGGAGAAAATGCGCCACGTCCACGCTTAATTCATGAACAACCCACACCCCTAGAAAAAACAGCTTGTAATTACGATTACATTGAGACTATTTGGCCGGAATTTAGTTATTATCTGCAAGAACAAGATTTTTACATTGGTGTGCAAACTAAACGCGGTTGTCCCCATAATTGCTGTTATTGTGTTTATACTGTAGTTGAGGGTAAACAAGTCCGCATTAATCCTAGTGATGAAATTGTGGCGGAAATCCGAGAATTATACAATCGTGGTATCCGTAACTTCTGGTTTACAGATGCTCAGTTTATACCCGCACGCAAGTTTATTGATGATGCTGTGGAATTACTCCAGAAAATCGTTGATTCCGGGATGTCAGATATTCATTGGGCAGCATACATTAGAGCCGACAACTTAACACCGCAATTGTGTGAGTTGATGGTAAAAACAGGTATGAATTATTTTGAAATCGGTATTACTAGCGGTTCTCAAGAACTAGTCCGCAAAATGCGAATGGGTTATAATTTACGAACTGTTTTGCAGAATTGTCGTGATTTAAAAGCCGCCGGTTTTAATGATGTAGTTTCTGTTAATTATTCTTTTAATGTCATTGATGAACGTCCCGAAACTATTCGGCAAACTATAGCATATCACAGGGAATTAGAACGGATTTTTGGGGTTGATAAAGTTGAACCCGCTATTTTCTTTATTGGACTACAACCCCACACCCATTTAGAGGAATATGCTTTTAAAGAGGAGATTCTGAAACCGGGTTATGATCCGATGAGTTTAATGCCTTGGACTGCTAAAAAGCTTTTATGGAATCCTGAACCTCTGGGTTCTTTCTTTGGTGAAGTCTGCTTACAAGCTTGGCGACAAAATCCCAACGACTTTGGACGGGAAGTAATGAATATTTTAGAAGCCAAATTGGGTCGCGCTGATTTGGAAACGGCGCTTTCTGCACCTATACCAGAAAAACAGCTGGTGTCAATTTAAGTTCAGGTGATGAGAAATCACCGCTATGCGGACTATTAAAACTCAAAAAACCCTAATTTCATGTTACAAGGTTCAATTCTCCAACAGTTAGAAGCTTCCCACCGTCATAGTTCGCGCCCAATTCATTTTGGGGTGTACTATAAGAATACCTTGGTTGCCCTCTGTCATGCTTTAGAAGACCATATTTTAACTAGAAATAATGCTCCTTTGGTAATTACGGCTTTCCAAGAGGGTAAATGGTATTTAGAAGAAGCGGTCAGATATGCAGATATCGCTCAACACAGCCAACAAATTGTCATTATGGCCGCTGCTGACGCTGGTTTTGCTGAACATCCCACTAGTCAGTTAAGTAATGTTAATCTGGTAGCATTGGCAACAGATGATCCTGTGGCTCAGGAATGGCATTTGATGATTTTATCACCAGATTACACGGCGATGGTAATTTGTCAAGAGTTATCCCCAGATGATTATGGGAGTGAGGGCTTGCCAAGTTCAGATTTAGAGCGGAAATTCTACGGTTTATGGACATTTGAGCCGAAATTAGTCCAGGAAACCGCAGAATTAGCGATCGCGCATATCCAAGACTATCATCCCGAATTAGCACTGAAACTTACTCAATATAAAGAGGCAATTCATACACATATATCTTCATCAGCGGATGTGGCTACTGTCGTAGCCCGTGTTGTTGATTACCTGAAAACAGGACAGGACAACTTATCTATTCCCGTAGCATCTCATCGAAAATCTCTGGATCGTAACTTGGTATCTAATGAAATCCAAGCATTTTTACGGATGGCGCAATTGATTGATCTAGCAGATATCAATCACCATGGTGTAGCCACGGAAGTAGCATCTGTAGTAGAAACAATGGGGCAACTGTTAGATATACCTGCATGGCAAATTAAAAGATTACGTCTTGCGGCTTTGTTACATCGGATAGGTTCACTGCAAAACGTTGAGAGTTTGATTACTCCTAGTCACTTAACCACGGCTTATCCAGAAAAAGCGCCTAGTTGTCCTCTGGCTTGTCCCCTCGTACCAGGAGCGCAAGCATTACGAATTATGCCACGACTACGGGCAATAGCGCAAATTATCACCCATCAAACCGAATGGTGGAATGGAACTGGTGAACCTGCTGGTTTAGCTGGTGATGATATTCCTTTAGAATCACGAATTTTGTCACTGGCAGCAGAATTTATTATACAACTTAATCAGTATAAATATTTAGGTAAAAGCGAAGGGGAAATATTTTCTCAAGCTTTAGATCAGTGTCGGCAACAACAATCTAGCCGCTTTGATCCTAAACTTGTAGATACCTTAAGTTTATTAGTCATGGGCTTACAACAGGGACTTGATTTATCCGTGATCAAACCGAAAGTCGGCGGCGGTTTGTGGTTACTTGATTCTCGTTGGGATAGCCACAGCAAAAGTAGTGAGCAGATTTCAGTATACAGCACACCAGGGAGAATTTACGGATGATTAGCAACAATAAACAACTTGCCGGCGCAAATTTAGAGGATGAGGATCTATCTCACTTAGATCTAAGAAAGATAAATTTAACAGGGGCGCATTTAGTAGGGACTAACTTTAGTGGTTCTCAATTGGAGGGTGGCCATTTTGCCGGAGCCAACTTAATGGGTGCAAATCTGCAACAAACTGACTTGCGGGCGAATTTAATTGGTGCAAATTTAATGCAAGCTGATTTGACCGGTGCAGATTTACGTGGTGGCAATTTGAGGGGTAGTAACTTGATGGGAGCAATCCTGAATGATGCGTCTTTAGCTGGTGCTTTTTTAAGCGGTGCTAATTTGATGGGTGTAAATTTACAAAGTAGTGATTTACGATGTGCAGATTTACGAGGTGCTAATTTAACGGGGGCTAATCTCAAATGTGCAGACTTAAGCGGTGCAGATTTGCGAGGAGCTTTACTGACTGAAGCGAATCTTGAAGAGGCTGATTTGCGAGGGGCTAACTTAGCAGGAGCGGATTTAACTGGAGCGAATTTACTTTGTGCGGAAGTAGATGCTGTGAAGTTAAATGGCGCAAGTTTAGATAAGGTATGTATGGTGGGTACAGTTTTAAAAACTAGTACCGAATATATGGTAAAATAGTTTATCTTTTTTTTTCATGCTTATTTGCCTTTTAGTAAAAAAGGGATTCGTATAAGCAATGCTGCCGGGGGGTTCTATTAAGGGTTTGTAACAGTTGTGGTTTTTGTATCTCACTCAACCGATAACCCTATTTCGGTTACTGTAAATACAAGAGTTTTCTCTTATAATTCTAAGCTTTAACATTAGACCTCTTGCAAAATTAATTTTATGTTATGATTGAGGGCTGTGTTAATTTTAGATAAAAGTTAGAGTTACACGGCTATGGTTGAATTTGCGATCGCAAAGAACACCAAAAATACATAAAACCTAAAACCTCCTATCGTACCACAGAAACAATTGTGCAAGAGGTCTATTAGCCTAATGTCAAGAATATCGTAAGTGACTTTTGTGAATGAAAAGGAAGTTTAGATTAGCTTGGCTGGTTTTGGCGATCATGTCTGGGTTAACGGGCATAACTCCCATTATCCCAAAAATTTTTAGGTATGAATGTCTTTTAAGCCGGGGATTTACTCCCCAGTTATAAGTTGATTATATTTGATGTTATCATCTCAATTGAGAGGAGGGGAGTGTCAATAGTTCGATTCTTAATTGGAAATGGTGAAAATTTTGATGGATTGGCTTAAATCTGAAAAATACCAACTTAATCATGTTTTAGCAGCACGTTCTCGTTTGGGAGAAGGACCAGTTTGGGACTCAACCAAAGGTCTGCTTTATTGGGTGGATATATATAACCATAGGGTAAATCAATTTGATCCCACAACTGGAGAGAACCTTTTTTTTGATGTGGGAGATGTCGTCGGTTCGATTGCGATCGCAGGTCAAGATAGACTCATTATGGCACAACGCCATGGATTAGCCTTTTTGCATCTTAAAACAGGGAAAACAAGTCCGCTTATTGCAATTGAAGCGGATATGACAGACAATCGCTTTAATGACGGTAAATGCGATCGCCAAGGTCGTTTCTGGTTTGGTTCTATGTGTCCAGGTAAAAATCAGGGTAGCCTTTATTGGTATGATCCTGATGGTTCATTGCATTTAATGGAGACAGGATTAACCATTGCCAATGGTTTGGGGTGGAGTCCAGATGAAAAGATTTTTTATTTAACCGATTCTGCTCAACAAAAGATATATGCTTACAACTTTGAAGCAGCAACAGGTAGAATTAGCGATCGCCATATTTTGGTAGACTTAGCCGGTGAGTCTTTTTATCCTGACGGGCTGACTGTAGATAGTGAAGGGAATATTTGGTCAGCAATGTGGGATGGTTGGTGCGTAATTCGTTTTAATTCTCAGGGTGAGGAAACCTTACGGATACCCTTACCTGTGCAACGTCCGACAAGTTGTACTTTTGGTGGTCAGGATTTGCAGACGCTTTATATTACGACAGCTTCGGTTGGTTTAAGTGAGGAAGAAATTCAGAAAAGTTTCTACTCTGGCGATTTATTTGCTCTCCAGACTGATATAACTGGATTACCTACTGATAATTTTAGGCTTTAAGACTAGCCTAATGTCAAGAATATGGTAAGTGACTTTCGTGAATGAAAAGGAAAAGGAAAAGGAAAAGGAAGTTTAGATTAGCTTGGCTGGTTTTAGCCGCCGCCCTTGGTTTATCTACCATAATTCCTGTGAGGATAGCGATAGCTTTTCACCAAACTGCCGTACCCCAAGCAATTTTTGTATTGGGAGGTGATTATAAAAGAATGGAATTTGCCGCCCAGCTTTGGCTATCGCACAAAGATTTAGATATTTGGGTTTCTGATTGTGACTATAACCTAAATTATAATCGCCGCATTTTTCAACGGTTTGGTGTTCCCAATCGCCAATTGCGGTTTGATGGCAGAGCTACGGATACAGTCACTAATTTTACATCTATGGTAGACAAGTTTGCTGCTCGGAAGATACAGCATATTTATTTGATTACATCAGATTATCATATGAGGAGGTCAAAAGCGATAGCGAAGCGCTGCTGCAAGCAGTTCGCTACTATTGTCCTTGGTAGTCAAGGGATTGTGGTTACACCTCTTGCTGTACCTTCATGGGGAGATAGGTCAGAATCTTTGGTGCGGGTGTTGCGAGATTGTGGGAGATCACTTTTGTGGATTTTTACAGGAAAGACAGGAGCCAGTTTTAATCCTCGTCTTCTGGTAAAGATTTCTAAGTATAATGGGTGATTAAATTCCATAAATTAGCTCATTGCGGATAAAATAGATCTAATTTAGCGGTCAGTGTATCACCATAAATGACTAAAAACCCTTTTGATCAATTTTCCAAACAGTTATTTGCAGAATTTCTATCCTCCTTGGGTGAGGTGCGAATAAATTATGAAATACCTGGAGAACCCAGATTTGTCGTTTGGTTTACACCATCGACTCAACAGCATCAGTCAGAAAATTTCGGTATTTTAAATAAAATTGCTGTAACCAGTTGTTTATTAGAACCCTTTCGCAAGCAACCAACAGAAAGAGAAATCCGCAGTTGTTTAGCCAAACTATTCCACCTAGAAGCAGATTTACAACGTCAAGCCAAACGAGATAAAAAAAGTATTCCTGACCATGAACTACCAAGATTGTGGATTATTGCTACTTCTTGTTCTGATAAACTGCTGAATAAATTTATGGCCAGTGAGGATGAAAACTGGCTGCCAGGTATTTACTTTCCGTCACCATTACTGCTGACTGGAGTAATTGTGATTGATAAGTTAGCGAATACTCCAGAAACTCTCTGGTTGAGGATTTTAGGTAAAGGAATAATTCAACAAGCTGCAATTAATGAAGTAATTGCTTTACCCGAAGATGATAGAAAACGCTATACTATTTTAAAGTTGTTAGGGACTTGGAAGATTACTATGGAAATAAGCAATGAGATTGATGTTGAAGATAGGGAGTTAATAATGAATTTAACACCGGCTTATTTAGAGTGGGAACGGATAACGGAACTTCGTGGTTTAGAGCGCGGTAAGGAAATAGGCAAGGAAATAGGTAAGGAGCTAGGTAAGGAACAGGAAAGACGGCAAATAGTAGAAAACCTGCTTTTAGCTCGATTTGGCTTTATAGACGAGCAATTAGCGGCAGTTGTTCAGCCTGTATTAAATTTAACACCTCACGAATATACTACCTTGCTGTTGCAGTTGTCTAGTTTATCTCGTGAGCAGTTATTATCCCGATTTCAATAGACCTCGGAGGGAGAAATCAGTTTCCTGCCTATATCAAGTTAAAATCCTTATTCAATTCAGCAAGGTCGATTATCACTTCAGATTCTCCTGGTTACTTAACCAAGTATCTAGGTCTGTGGGGTTGATAAAATCAAGGAGGACTTCTCCTAATGCTTCCAGCATGGGAACGGATAAAGTGCGAATTTGGGTTTCTTGATTTGGGGTCATTACTCCAAAACGACGTTTTAACTGACGGATAATCAGTTTCGCTTCCCCTTCCTGTCTACCTTTTTGCTCACCTTCCTGTCTACCTTTTTGCTCACCCTCCTGTCTACCTTTTTGCTCACCTTCTTGTCTACCTAATTGGAAAACATCTTGATAAAAACGGGTTTGAGTAATATCAGCGGTTTTTAGGTCTAACATTTTTAATATTTCCTCCAAACTCAGGTTAGGGAATTTGTTTACCAGTATAGCTTCAACTAAATCAAGTTTTTGTCTAAATTCTGCTTGACTTTTACTACTTTCTAGTAGGTTTTGAGCGGCTTGAACGGTTTTTGTTTTCGGGAGGATAATCAGTTGCAGTAATGCTAAATTGGGACTGAGGGGATTTTGATGTAGCAGGTCTTGTAAGTAGAGTCTTTGGACTTGTTTATCTAACTGGAATTGGTAAGGAATTTCTGAACCCAGGTCATGACGACGGGATTTGAGAATTAGCAATCCTCGCCAGGGTCTGATAATTTTATACTGTTTAAGATAAAGGTAAATTTCTGCAAAGTAGCGTCCATAAAAGTCTGTATCTGGTTGCATTTGCGCTTCTAGAAAGACTAGGGGGAGGTTGGGGTCATTTTCTACGGGGGTTAAAATCCCATCATGGCGAAATTCCTGTTCTTTAATGACTGGTGCTGAGTAATCGAATTGACAATCTGGGGGGATTCCAGGGAGGAGTTCGGCGAGAAGACCTGGTTGATTGAGAAATATGCGGTAAAATAGCTTATCGTTCTTCATGCTTATTTACATTTGAAAACATGAGCGATCGCAAAGTACTGCTGCAAGCATCTCGCATAAGCACTGCTGAGAGGGGTTATATTGAGGGTTGGCAACAGATGTGGTTTTTATATCTCACTCAAGCAACAACGGTATTTCGGTTACTTCAAATACAATAGTTTTCTCTTATAATTTTAGGGTTTAAGATTAGCCTAATGTGCAGCACTGACGCGATCGCTTTTCACCAAACTTCCGTACTCAAGCAATTTTCGTGTTATACTAAACATGGGTGAGATTTAAACTTTGTTCCAGTATAGCGAATTTACTGCATTGAATATTTTAAATATCCCTAAACCAATTAATATTGTTACACAAAGTGTTGTATATTCTTGCAACTCATCATGATACTAACTATATCATAGAGACTTTATGTAATAAGCAACATCATTGATAATTTTATCCCATTGTAAACAATGTCTATAAAATTCAAAACTGTTTTTTGATAGAGAATTTCTCAGGTCTGAATCAGTAACCAGTAATTCAACGTATTTTGTAAATACACTCACGTCTTTAGCTGGACTTATAAACCCTGTCTCTCCATGTTTAACCATTTCTGGCAAACCACCCACATCGGAAACTATTACAGGACAGGCATTATAATATGCAACTGGAATCATGCCACTTTGTGAAGCGTCAATGTATGGCAATACTAATACATGAGAAGATAATAACATCTCATCCATTTCATCATCCGAAAGAAATTGATTGACCACATTTAATCTTTTCAATTTCTTAATTTTTTCAGTATAGGGTGACAAATCTCCATAACCAGCCAGCAGAAATTCACAATCAATTTTATCTTCGAGCGTTGCTATTATGTCAAGAAAAATGTCTATACCTTTATATTTATCAATTCTACCTATCAAACTAACAAACTTTTTCCCAACTTTTGATTGAGGTAAATTATCTCTACTAATAGTCCTATTTACTCCATGTAGATACGAGAATATTTTAGAGTCGGGCAGAGAAAAATGTCTTTTAGCAGATGATTTGAGGTAATCCCCATAAACAGTTATATGATCAGATAAATTCACCTGAGTTGTTTGAAAAGCATCTATAAAAAATCCATTTTTCGTATTTGCGTGTGGAGTGACATCATGAATATGTGAAACTAGTCTTAACTCCATATCAGGTAATAAATTAATTATTCTTACTGCAAATGCAGTCATAGCGTTAAGAGGATGAGCAGATATAAAATATATGACTACTTTTTTTTCCCTGGCTATTATAGCCATAATCTTAATCATTTTAAATATATTAAACACATCTAGAGCCATACGAATATGGCTACCAGATTCAGAAATACCAAATATTTTGGGATCATTAACACCTTTAGCATATTCTTTGTCAGTCAATACATAAACATTGAAATATTTGGAAAAATTTATTCGATAACAGTCCAAAATAAGTTTCATTCCTATTTTAGCGTTGAAAGCAATTAAAATTAATTTCTGCATAATTTCTGTCCATTTAACAGGCTTTTCTGATTGAAAAAATTTTCTCTTTCTCTTGTGATCTAAAGTTATCAGATACAAGAAATTTTGCCAATCCGAAATAAGTTTATCAAACTCAAAAATTTCATATCCTAAAATTTTGCTCTATGTCTGTGTCTTTTTTTCTCTGTGTAATAAACACTATAAAACCAAGCTGACATTTAGGATACAGCATTTAAGATAATTTTTGCCGTTTTCTGCAATGGATCTTCACCATCAAAATAGAAAAAGTTTTGGAACTGAGATTTTAACTTGTTTTCACACTCGTTTTCTAGGATAGAATTGTTATTTATAAAATCAACTAACTCTTTAACATCAGCAGTTTTTACTCTGCAAATATCTGTAAAATATGAAGGTATTTCATGACCTTCAAAATCCCACAACAGCACATTTGTATTTACCATTGCTATGACTGCCAAAACAGTTGAATAGTGACCTATATAATGGCTACAATGAGGAATATTATTATTGCAAAATTCCGCGTTATTAACTTCTTTCAACTGCTTGTATAAGGATACATCACTTCTTGGGTGCAGTTTTATATATATTTTTTTATCATTTGGTATGCTAGAAGACAAAATATTGATAAAATTCAAAAAGTCATTTCTAGGTAGTCTCCCATCTTCTACTAGGGTTTGAGCAATATAACAAATTGAATTTTCCCGAATAAGACTACTAATATCCTTAACTTTAATTAAATCTGGATAACCAATTACGTACTGAGACTCGTCTGAATATCCAAACTGTTGTCGATGGTATTCTTTCCAAAAATTACCGTATACTAGAACTTTATCTACATTAATTTTGTTTTTATCGATTGAACCAGTTATATTTTGTCCAAAAACTAAATTTTTAATGTAGTATTGTAAGTATTTTATTTTATCTTCTTCGACTATTTCAGCTATAGTTAATGCATACATTATATATCGTAAAGTTTTTACAAGTTTTTTCAAAAAAAGTGATGGTTCCCTTTTAAGGAATGGAATATAAAGACCATGCTGGAACATAAAAGTTTTTATCTTCAATGTTTTGGCAAGACTTATATATGCTGAATCAGGAATCCTTTGAGCCATGACTATTAGAGCATCTGGCTTAAATGTAGTCAATTTATGACTAATATTTGTTTTACTTGGGAATCCACTATAAATAATTTCTGAATTGGCTGGTAATTTTTTCAAAATTTCTTTTTCAGAAGCACCATCTTTTTCGTCATAAATAAATTGATATTTATTACCAGGACACAAATTTTCAATAGCATGAGCTATTGATGCTGGATGCCTAGTGTGGCTGGAAAGATGAAGGTCGAAAAACGAAAAGTTAGGCATTTCTTGCGTCTCACTATAATTCAGTATTTATCTTACTTACCGTAGAACAAATTTTTCTCACAGCGGCCTATTTGAACTTGATTGCAAAAGGAGAACTGATTTTGAAAAATGTCTTTAAAAGTAAAAGTCTGTTGATAATATTTATGATCAACTTATCAAAGGGATTAGTAGCGTACTTACTGCGTATTTGTGACTGTTCTGGCATACCTCCCTTTGAAGCACCAGCCGGTGCAGATTTTGCCACCGTTATAGGCAGATAAAATATTTCCACACCCCTCAGCATCCTAATAAATACGTCATAGTCCATACAATGTTTGAGTGATTCATCAAATTTGTAATTCTTGTGTAAATTGGTTTCACAAAAGAAAGCTTGATGAGGCAAAAACATAAAATATTTGAGAAAATTTGATGGTAGTTTTGGTGGGCTATACATAAACTCTTCTCCTTTTACAAATACAATTCTACTACCAACCGCACATTTCCACTTATATTTTATATAACTACTAACTACCTCAGAAACTACACTTGTTGAAAAAAACAAGTCCCCAGAATTTAAAAAAAAGATTAAATCCCCTGTACTTCTGTCTAGACCTTTATTAAAGGCACTTGATATACCATTATCCGGTTCTGAAACATAAGAAAAATTTTTAGTATGTTGATAAGACTGCAAAATTTCTCTCGTTCCATCATTAGAATCACCGTCTACAATGATATGTTCAATATATTCATAATCTTGCCCTTTGACTGAATCTAATGTTTTCAATAAACCTTGAAAATCATTTCTTGATATTGTTACTATGGAAATTAGACAATTACTCATATAAATATGTTTCCAATTACGTAAATTTTATCTCACTATTACTAGACATTTGTTTTGCTAGGATCACTCCACAGACAGCTTTTGTAATTATCGCGGCTTTTGTTTCTCATGAAGTTTTTCACTATTCGCACTAAAGTAACTAGGGATTTGGATGCTGGCTTAAACAAATGGCCAAGGCCACCAACTACACCATCAGGATGTTTAACAAGTTCACTGCCATTAACCATAACCCCAATTTTGAGGTTTTCTGGAATATCAAACTGACTGATGAAGTTCTCCATTGTGTATGCACAACCACCTTTAAACCCCTTGCGATTAAATGACCTAAAGCCTAACTCAACATAATCAACAGAAATAGCAGACATTGCCTGGAGATATTCCTTGATGAGTTGGGGATTAAAATCCCACTCGTTGTAGTATCCTCCATCCCGCAGGGTACAGTCAATCAGTTTAATTTTATCCATAGCAGTTTAACCTCTTTACTTTTACAGTACAGCATTGTATTATCATGATTTCACTTCAAGGGTAGTAGGAAAAATATATTTCAGAAAAACACAAGTAATTATATGGCTAGTTTAGATCAAATTTCATTAAGAAGCACAGCTTTTAGCGTATAACATGAGAATCTTTGCATTTAGCGGGTAATCTCCAATACTCATAGTAGGAGTTTGACAGTTTTCGGAGATGTCTATTGTGAAAATAATAATTGAAAGTATCCTGTAATTGTTGTAGATAGTTCTTGATTTTCAAAAAAAGTTAGGTAATTATTTTCATTAAGTAACGCAATAGCAAAATATATTGATCTTACAATAATCCATACTACTAATATAAAACTATAGATGTTTATTGAACCATCAAGTTTACCAGAATAAATAGGAATAATGTAAAAAAAACCTGGTAAGCAAAAAAATAACGCACTTGCCCTCATATTAAACCCAAAAGTATAAACAGCGGCGTAAAAAAATAACATAATAAAGAAAATTCCCACCCATCTAAAAAATATTAATGAATTAAATTTATTAAATTCAGATTTCAATAAAAATATTGATATAACTGAGTAGTCAAGTATCGAACGTAGCTGGTTCCTAATGTTAAAATGATCTTGATTAAAATTAGCAGATTGCGCACCAGAATAACTATTGATCTTTGAAGTAAAAATATCTTGAGACAAAGCAAATTCTACAAAATTTTGGAAAATTACACTAGAAAGTGGTAATACTATAAATATATAAATTAATGAAATATTTTTTTTATTATTTAGTATATCTGGAAGTTTGAACACTTTGAAAAAGTGAATCAAATAATGAGTTATTTTTTCATAAATAAATACTCCAATTATTGATAAAGAAGAATTGTGAGTAAAATAAGCAATACAAATTAGGGATACGGATTTAATGTAGTTACTTATATATAAGCTGGGTATGATAAAAATAAAAGAATAAAACTGTGGCATCCAAAATAACTGATAATAATAGCCATTAGACATTATATTGATCAAAATTATCATTGGATACAATTCAGGGACAAATATCACTGAATAAATAGTTATTGCGGTGTTGATAGTTGCAGATTGAAACAGCAAAAAACTGAACTCATCGCCACTTGTTAGTTTACTAACAAATTGAGAAAGAATGAAAGCAACTGGTTCTTTGTCTGTATCAAAGGCATCAACAGTATGGAATAATGGCTCATAGTAAAGCAACTTATAAACCCTAATATATACATCTGTATCACCAAATGGCGTTATGCTAGCATTGTAAATAATTATAGTAAATAGCACTAATATTAATGGAATTAAGTTTTGGAGGAAAAGTATTTTTCTGTCTATTATTTTATTTCCAGAGATATTAATTTGACAATATAGTAGAAGAAAGAATGTTCCTATTATTGGAATAATAGACCAGAGAATTAAAGAAGTTGCTAGAATGAGATATTTAGCTTGGTAAAGTTTAGCAAAAACCTGGTGTAAAGCCATTCCTGGCACTTTATGGTTTATACTTTCGACAAAGATCATAATTAATTCTCCTAAGTATCATAGATGATCTTAAAATCATGATTTTGTCGTTACCTCAAAATCATGATAGCGCGACAGGATTGTTTAAACTAGATTAGTCATAAATTTGTATAATCAACTTCCTCTTATGACTTATAGTATATATTTTTATATATATCAAGATAATTTTGAGCTTGTATTTCTAAAGAAAAGTTATTCTCAACTTTCTCACGACCATTAACGCCTAACTTCTGTAATCTTTCCTCATCCTCCAATACCCAAGCAATTCCTCTAGCTAAGTCTTCTACATCAAAAGGTTTAGCCAAATAACCATTTTTTTGATGTTCTATCATATCACACATACCGCCAATATCAAAAGCCACGCAAGGAGTACCACAAGCTAAAGACTCCATAACCGTGTTTGGTAAATTATCTTGCACAGAAGGAGCAAGAAATACATCCGCCGCTGCATAAACTAAGGAGAGAGAAATATCATCATTTAATCTACCTAAATAATGTGATTTAAAGCCAAGTTCAGTAGGGTTTTTAGGTTGAGAAGATCCAAATACAACCAATTCTACTTGCTCTCCCCACCCAGATTGGGTGAGATTTTGTAAAGCTGATTGTAGAAAATTAAAACCTTTTCTAGGATCGCTCGTTGCACTCATAGCTCCAAACAGAACAAGTTGCTTATCTTCAGGTAAACCGAGAATAGATCGCGCTACAGATTTTTCGATTGGTTTATACTGTTTCGTATCCAGTCCATTAGGAATAACCTCAATTCTGACATTTTTTAGTAAGGAACTAGAAGCAGCACATTTAGCTAACCAATGGCTAGGAGTAACTATAGTTAAATTTAAGTCTTGCCATGCCTTGGCTTTACGTTGCCAAATCCAGCGCGATAAGTCTTTTTCCCTATTGCTGTGTAGTTGAGGACAAGCCCCACAGGAGTTTGTGTAATTCATACAATCTCCGTTGTAGTGACACCCTCCTGTAAATGCCCACATATCATGCAGTGTCCAAATTATGGGTTTTTTGAATTTAGCAATAGTCTCTATTTTTAGAGAGCCACCATTAATCCAGTGTAAATTAATCACATCAGGATTAATTTGAGCTACTTTTGCGGCTAGGTTATCTGGTAGCCATTGAACGGAATAAGTAGAGCGATCGCGCTGGGGATAAATTTGTAATGGTAGACTATCGAGAGTGGGTTTTAATTTGCCAATACCTTTACCTAGTTTGCTTGCTGGAGAAATTACTTTGTAATCATCACTCTGCTTGTTTTGTACAAGCATTTGGGAATCTACACCAATACTTTTTAAGCCTTGATGTAAACGATAAGTAGCGCGGGCAGCACCCCCATTAATATCATTAGTGCTAATTAGCAGTGGTTTAATCATTAAACATTTATGGATTACATCATATAAGTCAGACATGAAACTCTTAATTTGCCAGCTATTGTATGGATTTACAGCAATTTAAGTGCCTCAACAAATGGGGACTTACTACCCCAGTGCGTTTTCATTCTCGGAGGTAAATTCGAAAATCATTTCCCCAAAACCCTTTCCCACAGGTCAATAAAAACTTTTTTTCCTATGATTAATTAATATCAAAAACAAGTACAAATATTGATTGTCAAAATTGATTGTCAAAAGGTTCTGGCCATCGCACGCAATTTTAGAAAATGAAAATCCTCTGCTTACTACCCTGCCCTGGGGTGTTCCTTGTTCAGGAAATTCTGGGTTAACTCCGGCTTTAAGCCATCGGAAAATTCCTAGTCTTATACTCTTGGGATCGATGAGTCTATCCATAATGGCGGTGTGGTTTATCCTGTCGAAGCATTTTTCAATATCGAGTTCTAACACTCGTTTGAAATCGTTTACTTAAAATTGTTTTTTCCACTGATTAATATTATCCCAAGGTAATTGGATGTGAGTAGCATTGGCTGAGTCTATCCAATTCTTTATACCTTCCCAATCATTTCTAGGAACTACAGGTAAGTTAGTATCTTTAGAAATTTCGATAGCTCGGTTATCAACCGCTAGAATCAAACTCCGCTTTTTGCGCTGTAATGCCCGAACTCCAGCGTGTAATCGGGTGCCAATGTAATCAATGTCGAGATTTAATACTTCATCTAATGCTTGTAAACTCGGGTTAATATAGATTGCATTATCACCATAAATACTATACATATGATCGTAGTCTTTTGGTTGCTGTATCCAAAAATAAATATTTTTGTAATTCTCTTTGAGAATTTCTATTAGCTTGAAGTCAAATTCTTTATTTTGATTATACTCTGTGAAAGTAACTAAAACAGAATCTGTTTTCCTTCTGGGAATATCCGCACAATGCTCTTCAGTTAATGACCACATTGTTGGACAAGCAGTATTAACTACATTTTTGAATCCTATTGATTCCAATTGTTGTTTTGTATAATTATCTCTCACAGAGTGAAGATATTCTTTATGTAAAACTCTGCGATATAGTATTCCTGTGTATAAATTAGGAGTTTTCTGATACTGCCACCAACCTACACCCATTAGTATTACACTTTTAATAAAAAACGAATCTAATAAACTAATCTTCCACTGATTATAGGAGTTCATATTAGAAGATAAAAGATTTGTTCCTCCAACAATAGCATAATCACTATTTTGTATGGATTTATAGGATGATTTACCTATGACATCATGGGTCTGGATTTTTATAAAAAAATCACTTTTAAATAAGCTATTTAAGATTTTCTCAACAGCCTCCATTATTACTTGATCTCCCAAGTTTGAACTACAAATAGATGTATCAAAAATAGTAATTTTTTTCATGTTAATAACAAGTGAAGGTATTATTTATTGCCGAATTTCAACAACTTACTTTTAATCCTATCAAAAATATTTTTGTTTTTGATAAGCTTGTGAAATAATTTGCGATCATAATCTCTATCCACAACTGTGAACTTATTTATTTTCAGAGGAAACTCTATTTCAGTTGATTTAATATTTGCTACTGCTGAGTCAGCTGATTTTGTATGGGTTGCATCATTGCCAAAACCAATATTAGAAATTAAGTTAACAGAAGGAACAATTGATAAGCCAGACTGTACTAAACGAGCAAAGCCCCATTGATAATCCCATGTATCAATCATGCCATTAGAAACTTGCTCCCATATTTTTTTTCTATGTACATATTGTTTTTCACTAGCAAGAACATCACGACTGCGAGCTTTTACTTCAGTATCAGCCCACAATTTCATTTCATAGTCGTAATGCTTCCAAGCCCTTTTCCAGGATGCCCAACCCCAAATACCACCGTAGTAAGAAAAATGATAACTTTGAATAGTCGATTTCCAAGTTCCTAAATAATTAGTCCCGCTAACCATCATAATTCTTTCATCATCACGATATTTATCTAGTATAACCTCGCAAAATTCAAAGAACGTAGGGTCAGGTAAGCAATCATCCTCCAAAATAATAGCCTCCTCCACCTGATCAAACACCCAATCTATACCTGTTGATACGCGCTTGCCACATCCTAAATTAACATCTGAATAATTAGTCAATACCTCACATTCCCAATCCACACCCTCAATAATCGCCCTGGCAGCAGCACATTTTTCTGCTTCTCCCGGACGGTCTGCACGAGGTCCATCGGCAATTACCAAAAGCTTGGGAGGTTTGGCATCACGAATGGCTTCAAATACTCTTTTGGTTGTATCTGGACGATTGAATATGATAAATGCAACTGGGGTTTTCATAATTATTTTATTTATCGACACAATACGCAAATATGAGAGGATGTTTCAAAAGTCATAGCTACATCATGCGTTCAGATAGGAATTTATCGCTAATGAAGAAAACTGTATTTACTGCTTTTGCATATAAATGATAGTTATGAGCAGTCAAAAACTGATACACCGCATCATTTTGAATTGTATCTAAAGAACTATCCAAAATTTCGACTAAAACTACTTTTGGACGGAATTTCAACCAGTCATTAGACTGCAATACCTCTAGATCCAATCCCTCAACATCAACTGAAAGAAAATCTATTGATTGATCAGTATCTAGATGCTGATCTAAAATAACACTTAGAGGATAAGCTTCTATATTTTGTTTAGAAATTATTTTATATGCGCTATTACTTCCATCCCTAGATACAGCCAATTCTTCACAAAAGCCATTTAATGCAGGTTCGTTAAATTGAAAATAAGTTAGATTTTTTTGTTCTTTTGCAATAGGAATTTCAAGATTTTTATCTCTTGGACGTTGTTTATTAAAGGCTTTCATACTTCCAGGCATAGCATCGATATTGATTCCTTTCCATCCTTTACTGTAAAAAATAAAGGTATTTGAAAAACGTTTAGGATGATGGGCACCAACATCAACATAAAATCCATCTGACTGTTTTTCAAATAAACGCTTTAATATCATATCTTCTCCTTCTTGAGAGTATGACCTTAACATAAAATTATCGAATTTGACACAGTGAATTAAATACTTTATAAATGTCTTTAACGGTTTCATAGATTTAGATTTAGTTATTGGTTAACGGGAATATCAATATTCAATTTAGACACTATTTAGTTAAGCAAGTTTATGCAACCAAATTATGCTAATAATATTAACGACTTCAATTGAATAGTAAATATTCTGTGTGTCTTTGAATTAAGACCATTAGCAAAAAATGCAGCTATGGCATAGGCTATAACAGTAGCGATCGCAGCACCAATACCACCACAACTGGGAATTAAAATGAAGTTTAGCACAACGTTTACAACTGCCCCAATCAGAGTTCGATGAAATGAAAATTCAGTTAAACCCTCCGCTATAAACCAAGGTGATGTGGCTACCCCCATAAATACAAATAAAGAAGCCCAAATATGAATTGCTAATATCTTTCCAGCTTCCGAGTAACCATTACCAAAAAGTATTGTAATTAGTGTACTAGACATAAAAGACATCGGTACGGAAATTACAAGAGAAATCAACACTAGCATTCTGATCAACTGTTTGATTCGTTGATAATATAGTGCTTCACCTACCTCTTTAGCAGCATAAATTGCTGGGGATACTGAAGAGGTTATCGCTGTAGGAATGAAATACCAAACCTCAGAAATCCGAGTTGCGGCTGAATAAAGACCAACAGCTTTGTCACCAACCATTTGGCCTAGCATGATCTGGTCAATTTTCATGTAGATCATGATGGTTAAACCAGACAAGATCAAAGGCCAACTTTCTTTGAGAAGGGTCTTAGCAAGTGGTGAACTCCAAGGCCACAACCAAGGTGAATAACCCCTAACTCTGTAGGATATGATCAAACCAATTGCACCTAAACTTACCTCTCCTAATCCTGCCCAAGCAAAAGCAATTAATGGAGCATGAAAACTGATTAAGGCTACTTTAACTAAAGTAGTGATGACAAAAGCTGTATTTTTAGCAATGACAGTATACTTTGACTGTACCTGAGATTGAAACCAAAGGTCAATTGTATCAAAAGCCTGGAAAATCCCTACAGATGACAATATCGCTACTAGGGAAATCGTCAATTGGTCATCATGACGCACCGCAACAATAGAGCTAACAGCTAGTATTAAAGCGGCAACACCACCAAACAATTTCAGCCAGAAAGCTGTTCCTAAAATTTCCGCTCTCTTCTCAGGCTCTCGGACTATAGAGCGGACTACTATGGCATCTAAACCAAGGGTGGAAAGGGTACTAAATAAGGCGACAAAAGCAGTAGCATAGTTAAAAACCCCAAACTGTTGTACTCCTAAGTAGCGAGCGACCCAAACCCCCACAAATAACCCCACACCCATGCGAAGGATGCGGTCTGCAAATAACCAACCTGTATTCGCAATAATCTTTCTTAGACTATCACTTGATTTAAGAAATGACAACTTTTTTTTGAAATTTAATTTACTTAGCATGAGCCAATTTTCATTTTGGGCATATTTCCTGGCATAAATAACTTAACTAAAACTAACTTTGTCCAAAAACGAAGTTAAGTCCGGCAAATAATTTATCTAAATTAGATATACTATACTCTTGGATATTTTTAATAAAATCTTGTTCTTGTAGTTGTCCAAATTCCCATATTTTACCATTAGAAACAATACCATATAATAATTGTTTCGGTTGATTGTTTAGCTTCTGAGCGGCAATTAATTCGGCTAAACATTGTCCCCACCCTTCCTCAAAGTTGTCTTTTTTAGCTTCCACTAATATTAAATAGGGAGACTCAAAAACAATTTTGCCTCTAGGTGATCTTTTGGCAACAATATAATCAGGGATACCTGATAGTCTTTCATCAAAATTTAATGGCTGATGACTCCATATTAATAACTTATCCTTATACTTTTGCCAAATTTCAATTAAAATAGGAAAAATAACTCCTTCACAAATAGCATACTCTGAGTTAAATACAACTCCTTCCCGTAAAACCAATTCAAAACGATTACGAAAGTAATTATCAATTTCTAAGGGATTTTCTTGGATGAAATTCTCTTCTTGATAAGTTAAAGGAAAGTCCCCTAAGACTTGGGCAATATTTTTGTATTGATTATAAGACATGATTTTGCTCTTTGGGGAGTATGGTTTGTATGCCGGGTTATTTCATTCTAGATCAGGATTTACGCAACTGGCACATTGGTGGGGTGCGTCAGATATCAACAATCTGTTTATTTGCAGGATTTTTGCAGTAGTAAAGCACCCTACAACAGATTTTTGTTGTAAAACTTGCGTAAGTCCTATAGATTTTAGCAATGGTGATTTTAGACAAATTCTTGATAGTTCTTTCGATTCTATTAGAGTTCATTGGGATTTATTCCCTTTGCCCGTAATTGTGCGAGCAACTTCTCCATTCTCTGTTGTTCTTGTGCTAGTAATAATTCTGCTCCCTCTGCTTATGGCGGGCGGTAAGTCTCCATGGGAATCCCATCATCGTCAAGTAATTCGTCTTGTGTCGGCCGCTTAACAAAATCTGGTGATCAACTATCTATCTTTGGGTTATTTAGTTTAGGCAATGTTGACTCAGTCATATATCCTGCGATAGCATCCCCATAGGGACTAATTTAACATTGGTGGCGAGGAGATAACTTCATTAGTAAAACTCTTACCTTGTCTAAGGTGTTGCTTGATTAAGCCATTTCCAACCAGCCAAATACATCATCAACAGTTAATTTTAACTCTATTCCTGCCAATACAGGCAGAATATCGGTTTTTTCCATCAGTATTGAATTGGTTAGCGATCGCATGAAAATACCAGAATACTATAATTAGACGTAGCTTTCCCCTACTCCGTCCTTCTCAGTCACTAGCAGGTTGCAAGGGAGGAACTGATATCCAAATACCATCAAAGATCAACTCCCAAAACAGTGATAATTCAATTAATCCTACAGATGTGAAAACTGTTTTTGTGTCTAACCAATATAGTATAGTTATGGTATAACACATCTTAGTTTTATAGTGTTGCATGAGCAGGGAATAAAGTCAAGCCCTATTTCAACTTAATTTATTTCCGCCTTGATGAGATTAACATTGTGTTTAAACAGGATCATGCAACCTGCTCCCAATTCCTCCATCCACACTCAAAGACGCACCAGTAATAAAACTTGCTTCTTGTGACACCAAAAATAAGGCTACACTAGCAATTTCCTCTGGTTGGGCAATCCTCCCCAAGGGGTGCATATTTGATAATTGCTGAAACTCTTCCTCCTTACCCTCAAATCCAGCCAATAGCATTGGTGTAGCAGTAGCGCCAGGGCAGATTGCATTAATCCGCAGGTCAGCCCCCAAATCTACTGCCATAGCCTTTGTCATCCCCACTAAAGCACTTTTGCTCGTGGCATAACAAACAAATCCTGGCTTTGTACTTATAGCATGAACACTAGAAATATTAACTACTGAACCCCTAGCTTTTTTCAATTCTGGTAACAAACCCTGAACTAGCAGAAAAGGCGCAATCAAATTTGTATCTAAAGTCCGTCGCCATTGTTCTACTTGAATTTCCTCTGTCTTACCCAATATTTGAACAGCAGCATTATTGACTAAAGCAAATAGACCTTGCTCACTCAAGTATCCGCGCATTTGAGCAAAAATATTGGTGCGATACTCTGGATCAATACACAGTGTTTCAATATTAGCTTGAATGAAAACATCACAAGCACAATCCCCTGTAACTTGATCTGAGGCTATGACGAAATAGCCAGCATCTGCAAAAACTTTACATAGCGCTTTACCAATACCACCATTGGCTCCTGTAACAAGGACACTTTTCGGCATCAGCTTACACCCAGAAAGTCAAACAAAAGTGCGATCGCTCGTTCACTAGCACGATGAACCGCATCCACAGTATTTGAGGCGTTGTGAGAGCCAAAAATACACTGTTCAAATTGTCGTAGCGGTGATTCTTCAGGCAATGGTTCGACTTCAAAAACATCCAATGCTACTGAATATACCTGTCCCGATGCCAACGCTTCAGCTAAAGCTACTTCATCAATTAATGGCCCGCGTGCTACATTAACAATCCGCAGCCCTCTTTTTGCTAAAGCTAAAGTTTCCTTATTTAATATATGCCAATTATCTGGAGTTAGGGCGCAAGTCAAGACAATAAAATCAGCCTCATCTAGCCGGTTAGGCCACTGGGCAGATTCAACAGTTTCTAATCCCGCTGCTGGTTGAAAATAAGGATCATAAGCAATAACTCGCATATCAGCAGCTAATAACCGTTTGGCTGTATTTCTGCCAATGTCACCAAACCCTAATAAAGCTACTGTTTTTTCGGACAGAGATATACCAGAAGGCTTCAACCATTTTCCCAGTCTCACACCCCTGTCAATGAAGAACGTTTGTCTTGCTAACCCAATAACGTAACCCACTGCAATATCTGCTACTTCAGTGCCGAACATTCGGGGAGTATTGGCAATGGGAATCTCCAATTCTTTAGCAGCTACAAAATCCACATTATCTACACCAACGCCCCATTTCACTGCTGCTTTCAGTTTACCCAACTTACCAGCCATAAATACTTCTTTGGTTGCTGGATCATCACCAATTATCCAGCCATCATACTGAGGAACTAAAGATTTCAGTTCTTCTACTGAAAGAGTTTGGACAACATGAGGGCAATCAACTTCAATTCCCTTGGCACTAAACACGGGTTTGAATGTGTCAATCAAACCAATCATTGGTGGGCAAGTAACTAAAACTTTCATAATTTTAATTTCATTATTTTAAGCTGTTTCTATTGTTTGAAATTCCATAAACTGGGCAACTGATTCTGCCAAATACCAGTCGGTTTGATCATCTATGTCTATAGATTCTAAACGGGGTGTTTCAAACAAAATCGGCTTTTTGCCAATTCTAGCACCTGTAGCAGCAAAGCTCTCAGCCGTAAAGATGTAGAGGTTAGAGTTTTCTTCATACCAAGGTTCTAAATCTTGAGTTCTAATCAAGTTATTAGGGTCATGATTGATTGCTGTACCATCCTCTCGATAAAACCGTGTTTGAAAGCGGTTGACTGTAAATAAGGAGTCTGCACTGCCATTTTCCCTGGCATCTAAAAACCGCTGTAGCGCCTTTTGAATAGTTGCGGAACTCAAGAGAGGATTGGTTGTATGAGTCATGAGATAAACATCGGCTGGGACATTAGCGATATCATCTCCTATGACTAGATTCATACTGACAAAATCACCGCAAATCTCTGGCTTTCTGTCTCTTATTTGTACTTTTTCTGAATCAACTAATTGATGTGATGCTAAAATAGCACGAGCATCAGTATTGATGACAACTTTTGAGATTTCGGGAATTGCAGTCAGGCTATCCAATATCCATTGGAAAAGCGGTTTTTTATGCAGAAATTTAAAATTTTTGCCTTTAACTCTTTCACTGTTGGCTTTCATTGGTAAAAGAGCAACTATTTTTAGTGTTTTTGACATGATGGCTGCTTTTGTTGTGTCTGAATAATGATTTAAGAATAAATTTAAGAATAATTTTCCTTAGAAATATTTCGAGGATAGAAATACATTTCTTTCATTTGTGCAGAAATTTTTCTATGTTCATGGTTACCGCGATATGACCCCCAAAACTGCATTAACCGAAACATAAATATTTCACCAACTTGACTGGATAACTTTTTCTGTTGCAACGCACTACCAGCATCTAGTAACACCGCACTAATAAAATATCTGAGAAAATCTCCCAAGTTAATTTGCACTTCTGGCATAATTTCTTGCAGTGCGATCGCTTCTCGCTCGTAACGCCTTTTTACCACACTCCAAGATTCATCATGATAATGATAAACAGCTGCTTCGGCAACATAGCCAATCAAGCCACCAGCAGCAACAACTTGTTTACCTAAGTACATATCTTCTAATCCCGTTAGAGATTCGTCGAATTTATATTTTTTCCACACACTTTTTAAGATCGCAGAGTTAGCGTTATTACAGAAAAAACTTTTCTGAGGAATTTGACTATCTTTCGGAAAGAATTTATCAAAAAGCTGATTTTCACTAAACTTTGTGGTTTCTCCACCTAATTGACGACCATAGGTAATGTCAATATTTTTGACTATCAACGGGTTGATTAACCTCATTAGCCAATACTCATTAACTGGCACACAATGTCCACTAATAAATATTAAGTAATCTCCAGTAGCTGCGGCACAACCAATATTCAAGGAACGCCCAAACGAAAATTCGGATTTTTTGATGTTTAGAATTTTGGAATTAAATTTATGGGCTATTTCTAGCGTTTTATCTGTAGAACCAGAGTCAACAATGATTACTTCATATACTAAATCATCTACCACCTGGTTCTGAATTTCTTTGAGCAGTTTTTCAAGATATCGTTGCTCATTATAAGTTCTAATTATGATACTAGCAGTTAAACTCATTATTATTATTTAATAGGACTATTTAAGCTTACAACAAGGACAAAATGGAAAAAGTCAGGAATAAAACAACAATTGTATTAATTACCCATTTACTATATAAGTAAACTTATATAAGTAAACTTATACTATCACTTGATTTACGAAATGACAACTTTTTTTGAAAGTTAATTTACTTAGCATGAGCCAATTTTCATTTTGGGCATATTTCTTGGCGTAAATAACTAACTTTGTCCAAAAACATAGTTAAGTCCGGCAAATAATTTATCTAAATTAGATATACTATACTCTTGGATATTTTTAGTAAAATCTTGTTCTCGCAGTTGTCCAAATTCCCATATTTTAACATTAAAAACAATACCACATAGTAATTGTTACGGTTGATTGTTTAGCTTCTGAGCGGCAATTAATTCGGCTAAACATTGTCCCCACCCTTACTCAAAGTTGTCTTTTTTAGCTTCTACTAATATTAAATAAGGAGACTCAAAAACAATATAGTTTTTTCGATTCTATTAGAGTTCATTAATCGTAGAGTAATTCGTCTTGTGTCGGTGGCTTAACAAAATCTGGTGTAAACTATCTATCTGTGGGTTATTTAGTTTAAACAATCAATGTTGATTCAGTCATATATCCTGCAATGGCATCCCCATAGGGGCTAATTTGACATCGGTGGCGAGGAGATAACTTCATTAGTAAAACTCTTACCTTCTCTAAGGTAATGCTTGATTAAGCCATTTTCAACCAGCCAAATACATCATCAACAGTTAATTTTAACTCTATTCCCGACAATACAGGCAGAATATCGGTTTTTTCCATCAGTATTGGTTGGCGATCGCATCAAAATACCAGAATCCCATAATTAGACATAGTTTTCCCCTGCTTTGGCCTTCTCAGTTACGAGCAGGTTGCGAGGGAGGAACTGAGATCCTAAGACCATCAAAGCTCAACTCCCAAAACGGTGATCATTCAATTAATCCTACAGATGTAAAAACTGTTTTTGTGTCAAACCAACAAATTATAACACATCTCAGTTTTATATTGTTGCATGGGCAGGGAATAAAGTCAAGCCTTATTTCAGATTAATTTCCACAGACTTGTTGTTCTTACTGGTTTCTTCTGTTTCTCGGTAATAACCCCTATAACCTCTATAATAGTAGTAACCACCATAACCGCTTTCCTCACTAACACCATTCACGGCCATGCCCAAAATAGGCACTTTTGATTGATTGAGTAATGATTTCGCGGACTTCAACGCTGAATATTCCACCCGGCCAGGACGGACAACTAGCAATAAGCCATCGGCAAACTTGCCGATAATCAGGGGATCAGTAACGGCTGTCAAGGGTGGCGTGTCAATGATCACAAAATCATAATCCTGACGAGTTTCCTCAATCAAGTCAGCCATACGCTGGGAATCTAAAAGTGTCACTGGGTTAGGCGGAATTTTTCCGGCTGGTAGCATATCCACATTAGAGAATACTGTGTGGATAGCTGGTTTTACCTCGTTTTGACCGGCTAAGATATTACTCAGTCCCAGCAGGTTGGGTATTTCCCAAATGCGGTGCTGACGGGGACGACGCATATCACAATCTATTAACAGCACGCGTTTTCCCACATGGGATGCGGCTACAGCCAGATTGGCCGCCACAAAAGATTTACCTTCTCCACTCGTTGTACTAGTCACCAAAATTACCTGTAACTCTTTGTCAGAAATGGTGAAGCCCAGGTTAGTATTGAGCATTTCCAATGATGTACTGACTGGTGAATAAGGTTGATCCAGTAAAGGCACTTCCAGCAGACCTTCCACGACGGTATTTTTCCTCTTTTTTTCACCATATTGGGGAATTGTCCCCAGCAGGGGGAATCCCAAGAACCGATTGGCTTCTTCAATATTCTTCAGGGTTTGGTTCATAGATTCTAACAGGAGTGCCGTCCCTGCACCCAGAAGGAGTCCCAAAAAGCCACCTAGTGCTAAATTCAGGGGCTTTTTGGGAGAGACGGCAATCTCAGGCACTAAAGCCTCCGAAATGACCCGGGCATTACCTACATTCTGATTCTCCATGACTTGAACTAACTGGAATTGCCTCAGCAGTTCTTGGTAGGTGGTTTGTGCTACCATCAACTGTCGCTGTAGCTGTAACTGTTGTTGTTCGAGTCGAGGTAAGCTATCTAAACGGCTTTTATTGACTATAAATACCTTCCGTAATTCCCCGACTTGGTTTGTCAAGGCCAATCTTTCTACTTCTGACTTGACTAGATCCTGAGTTAATGCCTGTTTGAGTTCTCCTATCTGCAAGTTTTGTTTGGGTAAGGAGTTGGAATTACCAACGGTTTCGGTAACTCGCGCTTCTAGTTCTTTTTTCTGGGCTGCTTCTTTCAGTAATAGATCAACTACTTTGGGATTATCATTGGTATAAAGGGTTCGCGCTATCGCTAGGTCGTGTTGTGTCTTTTGGTATTCTGTTAGTACCTGCTGTACCCCAGGGGATTGACTTAAACTGCTCAGATCAACGGCTTGTTGTGTAGTCAGTTTCATTTCATTTTGTAATGCTACGGAGCGAGTATAAGCTGCGGCCAATTCCCCTTGGCTTTGGGTAATGGCCTCAGTTAAATTTCCTAAAGATTCCAAACTCACTCTGGCTTCTACATCCAAAGCGACGACTCGGTTCTTTTCTTTAAACCGACGCAGAGCTATTTCTGCTTCCGTAACTCGTCTTTCTACCTTTGGCAACTCCTTAGACAAAAATTCCCGGGCAGCGATCGCCTCGGCGCGGTTAGTGCTAACATTACTAGCCAGGTAATGTTTCATCAAGGAATTAACTACATTGGCGGCTTCTCGTTTATCGGTACTCTTGTAGGAAAGTTCCATCACATCCGTCCCCCGGATAGTTTTGAGCTTGAGTATTTTCAGGAAATCACCCGTGGTCATGGGTGCGCCTTTTCTACCCTTGAGCTTTAGTTCGGTAATAGTTTTCGTGACAATGGGATTGGAACGAATGACTTCGGCCTCGGTATCAACTGGGTTGCTGAGGTTTGTGAGTCCGCCCAGTTCTCCCATCTTGTCTGATAGACTTGACAAGGATGAAGCTGCATCTTTTTTCGTAAAAACGAGCTTACCTTGTGATTCGTAAACTGGTTTTTGTGTGTAAGTCATAAAGGCTGTAGCTGAGATAACGGAGGCCATCACAACTGAGGCGACGAACCAACGTCTTTTTAAGATCAGCCAATACTGTTGAATATCAATGGAATCCTGGTCTTCTTGGTTAATAGACATATATTAATTTCATAAAATATACTGATTTTATCACTTATTTAGTCTACAGCCAAGACATCTTGTCGAATAAATAAGTTCCGCAAAAAAAGCTAACATAAGCTAACAATTACCAGATTTTTTTTCTTTCTGTGGTCAATGTGAGAGGTTATCCGCTCCAAAAAAGCTAACTAATGTTAACATTCTTCCTGTTTTTTCTTCCTGCTTCATTCTAAAAGTGTCTGCTCTATGTAAAGACGTTCCATGGAACGTCTCTACTACAGTTAACCTGACACCTACCCAACCCTCTCACCTGTTGCCCTAACCCGTGGGATCTATTATATCTTTTAGCTTTCTGGTTTCCCAAACTAGATGACTATAAATGATATCATCCAGATTATTATGCTTGGGTTGCCAATTCAATACCTGCCTAATTTTATCCGCACAAGCTGTTACGCAGGCTGGATCTCCAGGACGACGTTCTAATTCAATCACGGGAAAATCTACCCCAGAAATAGCTTTCGCCTGTTCCACAACTTGCCTAACACTATAACCTTTGCCATAGCCACAGTTGAGAATTTGACTTTCTCCGTTCTGTTCCAAGTAGCGTAAACCATCTACATGGGCTGTGGCCAGGTCTTCAACATGGATATAATCTCGGATTCCTGTACCATCTGGGGTGGGGAAATCGGTGCCAAATATCTTTAATTCTGATTGGCGTTTAAGTGCAGCATTACAAACATTTGCAATCAAGTGAGTTGCATTCGGTGAGTTTTGTCCGATTCTTCCCCCAGGGTCGGCTCCGGCGACGTTAAAGTAACGCAGTATTATATATCGCATAGGAGACGCTAGGGCGTAGTCTCGAATCATTAATTCGCTCATCAATTTGGAGCGTCCGTAGGGGTTAATCGGTAAGGTAGGAGTATTTTCCGTAACCGGATTTTCTTGAGGCTCGCCATAAACTGCGGCCGTACTAGAAAAAATTAATTGGTTAACGCCCATGACACTACAACAGCGGAGCAGATTTAAGGTATTACGGGTGTTATTAGCGTAATAATCAAGGGGGTACGCAACCGATTCTGGGACAACTAGACTGGCAGCAAAGTGAAGTACTGCACTAAATTGATGCTTGGCAAAGACTTGGTAAAGGCGGTCTATATCTGCTAAATCACCAATAATTAGTTGACCATGGAGTACGGAATTAGGCACGCCTGTGGAGCAGTTGTCATAGACAACTACGTCATAACCAGCTTCTCCGAGTTGACGGACCACATGAGAACCGATATAGCCTGCACCGCCTGTCACCAAGACTTTTTGATTCATCGGCCTTTACCTAATAAGACGACTTTGATGGTTTTAAAAGCGATAACTAAATCCAACCAGAGCGAATAGTTTTTCATATAGTATATGTCGTAGGACAGCTTTTCGTAGGCATCTTCTATGGAAGCACCATAAGGATAAAGGACTTGCGCCCAGCCTGTGATTCCTGGTTTGACTAAATAACGCAGTTCGTAGTAAGGAATCGCTTCTTTGAGCTTGACATCAAATTCTGGCCTTTCTGGACGAGGACCAATCAGGCTCATTTCTCCGCGCAACACGTTCCAAATCTGGGGTAGTTCGTCAATTCGCAGGAGTCGTAGCCAATGTCCTACTCTGGTAATACGGGAATCACGTTGGCTTGCCCATTGTGCGCCCTGTTTTTCAGCATCTTGATACATGGAACGGAACTTGTAAACCCGAAATGGTTTACCGTTGAGTCCGGTTCGCAATTGGCTATAGAAAATCGGACCTGGACTATCTAGTTTAATCATCAGTCCTACCAAAACCATGAGCGGAAATAGTAAGACAAATAATAGCATAGTGACTATTGTATCTGTAACTCTCTTGATTTTTCTACTAGTATCACTAGATACTAGTAGAAAGCCTTTACTAAAGGTAAACCACTCATCCTCAAGTAGGGAAGAAGGGAGTTTTTGATATAAGGTTTCCCAAATATCGGGTAGACGATAAACCGGAATACCTTTCAGTCGCAATTGCATCAGAGTTTGCACTTGTGTTTCATGGAGGCCTGTTTGAGTCCCCAATACCACGCCAGACCAGGATTGCTGAACCCAGTCAGATAAATCGCTCAGACTTCCACCATAAGTTATCTGGGTTTCGGTTTCTTCTAAGTTGGAGATATCAGAGATATTATGGGGATTTTCCGTGAGAATAACTAATTCTTGTGATGGTTTATCAGCTAATAACATTTGAACAAATTTGATGGCATGATCTCCACCACCAATAATCAGCCAACGCGCGCCCTCAACTTTGGATTGTGAATCACTTAATACCTTTGGTTTTAATTCCACCAATGATGTCATAGATACTCCCAGATTAACTAACTGAATTTACCACATTTTTATTGAATCATACTCTCTGGAAAAAAGTTCCCAAAAACTAGATAAATTTACGCACCTGATTTTGGTTTTTTCTTCCTGTTACGCACGTCGACACAAACATACCCTGAACGGACAGGGGATACTACGTGATACGATACCCGTAAGAGGCGTGTTATCCGCCAAACATTAACTAAACTATACAGTTTTCAAAACTCTTACCCCTCGCAATCAATGTAAAAATGAATTACGATATTTGACTAATGGATAATTAAAAGCGATGTCTTTTTTTATTTCGATGTTTCACCGAACGTCAATGAGTATAACCCTATAGATCGATATTAGTCAAGTGAATTGGAAAAATATTGGCATTGAGCAGTTTTAGATTATATATCTTCTAGAAATTAAATCAAAGGCGGTGTGACCGAAAACCCTTGTATGGACAATTCCTAAATTGTCCATACAATCTTTACCTCCAGATGCGTATTTATGTAATACCATACTTAAATACTTCACAGGAAAATCAAGGAGTCATGGAGTTAGGAATATATGACTTACGCACTGTACAAATTAACCATCATCTGTATGAACCATATCTGGTCGTTTCAGTTTTTGCGGATTAAGTCCAGATAAATAACCATAGTGAAGTGCTGCTGCAAGCAGTTCGCTAAAAAATGATCAAAAAATCGGGTTTAAATCCCTCAAGGTCAATAGTTATTTGTTTGCTAACTTAGGACTAGCTTTCTAGAACTATATAGTTATGTAATATCAATGAATATTCCAAAATTCCCACTTTTTGCTAGGTAAAAAAACGCCATTATTGGTGCTAAAATTAAATTTAGCTGATTTATAACCGATAAAACTGCATCTCACGTTAAATTACTCGGTTTTAATCCCTTAATCTATGTCTTACTAACTATTCCCAGTTAAGAGTTAAGAGTTCCCTGCCCTCACAGACAACTTATTCAGCAAGCCCTAAATAGTGATGGCCTCCCTGTTTCTGGGCGATAGGGAAGCGCGACCTAGGAATCGTGCCAGTTGCGTAAGTCCTGGAATAAAGAACATACTCAGTACCGTTAGCGCAGTGTATCCTCCCGATAAAAGTTACTGTGCTTTACGCTTACTTAGTGTTTCTGTAAGATGAGGTAGTTTATATTGGAATTTTGAATTAATCTCAATGGCTGTCTTTTCTCACATTACTGTTAAAGTTCCCGCCACGACTGCAAATTTGGGTCCGGGTTTTGATTGCATTGGTGCAGCTTTAAAGCTTTACAATCAATTTGAATTTACTACTCTCGATGTAGATGGCTTAATGATTCAAGTTTCTGGTGTGGAGGCGGAAAAGGTACAAACTGATGAGAGTAATCTTTTATATCAGGCATTTGTTAAGTTATATGGATATATAGAACAAACACCGCCATCAGTAAAAATAGAGATTAAGTTGGGTGTACCTTTATCTAGGGGTTTAGGCAGTTCCGCCACGGCTATTGTCGGCGGGTTAGTTGCAGCCAATGAATTGGCTGGTAGGCCTTTGTCTGAATTGGAGGTGATGAAATTAGCGATCGCTATAGAAGGACATCCTGATAATGTAGTACCAGCGCTATTGGGTGGTTGTCGTCTGGCAGCTACCAGTAACACAGGTTGGGAAATTAGCGATATTCCCTGGCATCGGGATATACTACCAGTAGTAGCAATTCCTGATTTTGAGTTATCAACCTCAGAAGCAAGGAAAGTTCTACCTACAGAAATCAGTCGTCATGATGCGATTTTCAATATTTCTCATTTTGGTTTATTGTTACGCGGTTTAGCAACTAATCGGGAAGAATGGTTAAAAACCGCATTACAAGATAAATTACATCAACCTTACCGTCAAGCTTTAATTCCTGGCTATGACGCTGTTAATAACGCTGCTATAGATGCTGGTGCTTATGGTATGGTAATCAGTGGTGCCGGTCCCACACTTTTGGCTTTAGTAGATACAAGCAAGGGAAAAGCAGTAGAAATAGCCATGAAAAATGCTTGGTTACAAAAGGGAATCACTTCAACTGTGCGAATACTTGACCTAGATATGCAAGGGACGACCACATTTTAAAGTTTAGATTTTGAATTTTCCATTGGTAATGGGTGATGAAAAACCAATTACCAATTACCAATTACCAATTAACAGTCATAACATAATATGGAAAAAATTCAGTCAGAAATAGTAGAACTAAAATCCCAAATCCAAGCACTCCAGCAAGAAAGGGCTATACTAACTAATAATCATGTAGAATTGGGCGAAAATGATTCACATTTAGCCATTGTTGAAGCTTATCGTCGTCAAGCTAGGGAAAATGCCCAATTATCTGCTGAACTTAAAGGCATAGATGATGCAATATCTTTCCTAGAAAAGCAAATACAACAAAGGAAAGTCTATCTAAATAGGCATTTACCTATTTCTATCCGCATATCGCAACAAGAAGCACAGCTAGAAGAAGCCAAAAAAATCGCTCAAATTCATGCAGAACGAGTTAACGAACTAGCAGGGGAACTGGCCAAAGAAATTAAACTTCTCAAAACCTGCGCTGACGAACTTAGTCCTATGTATTGGCAAGTTTACTACAAACCTTTCATCACAGGCTTTAAGACCATTTCTGTCCCCTATGTTAGATCAGATTGTCAAGTGTGGACAATTGTCAACCGTATTGTTTAAGCATCCTAAACAACCTTGTGAAAGTTTAAATTTATCCTTAGCCGGGGCATTATAACTAAAGACAGCGACTAATAGCGCTGTTTTTTTGTTGACATCACAAAAATTTACATTTAGAATAGACTTGCACCAGACTTCAGTAGGTATTTATTACTAATAAAATCCACAAAACTGGAGATGTTCACAAGAAATCATTTACAAAAGTAAAAATTTCTTAATATAATGTAAACAAAAGCAAAACCAAAAATATATTGTCAACAGTTATGAATACAATAGAACTCCCTTGGTTATCAGCCATAATTTTCCTGCCATTAGTGGCAGCCTTGGCAATTCCGATTATTCCCGATAAAGAAGGTAAAACTGTGCGCTGGTACGGTTTGTGGGTGGCAATATTAGATTTTTCATTAATTATCTGCGCTCTTTGGCAGGGTTATGACTTCCAAAGTTCAGCCCTACAACTGACAGAAAGCTATTCCTGGATACCTCAAATTGGCTTTAATTGGTCTTTGGGGGTTGATGGTTTATCAATGCCCCTGATACTATTAACAGGCTTAATTAACACACTCGCAGTATTCGCGGCTTGGAAAGTAACCAATAAGCCGCGTTTATTTTATGCGTTAATGTTGGTAATGTACAGCGCCCAATTGGGTGTATTCCTTGCCCAAGATTTGTTAATGTTCTTTTTGATGTGGGAAATTGAGTTAGTACCCGTTTATTTGTTAATTTCCATTTGGGGAGGAGCAAACCGCCGTTACGCAGCTACCAAATTTATTATCTATACCGCTGCTGCATCCATACTTATACTAGTATCTGGTTTTGCCATGGCTTTCTATGGTGATAATTTGACCTTCAACATGACAGAATTGGGAATGAAAGAATATCCCAAAGCTTTAGAACTGGCACTATATACCGGTTTCTTGATTGCGTACGGTGTCAAATTACCTATTTTCCCCTTCCATACATGGTTGCCTGATGCTCATGGTGAAGCGTCCGCTCCTGGTTCAATGATCTTAGCAGGTGTATTGTTAAAGATGGGTGGTTATGCCCTAATTCGTTTTAATGTGGAAATGTTGGCTGATGCTCATATCACCTTTGCTCCTGTTTTAGTAGTTTTAGGTGTAGTTAATATTGTTTATGGTGCTTGTTGTGCTTTTGCACAAACCAACCTCAAACGCCGTTTGGCTTACTCTTCAATTGCCCACATGGGGTTTGTGTTAATTGGGATTGCATCTTATACAGAAATCGGTATCAATGGTGCTGTATTACAGATGGTTTCTCACGGTTTAATTGCTGCTAGTTTATTCTTTTTATCCGGTGTCACTTATGAACGTACTCACACCTTAATGATGGATAAAATGGGCGGTATGGCTAAAGTAATGCCAATAACTTTTGCTCTTTTTACCATGGGTGCAATGGCTTCTCTAGCGTTACCTGGTATGAGTGGCTTCGTCGGTGAATTGATGGTATTCTTGGGTTTTGCTACTAGTGATGTTTACAGTTCCGGCTTCAAAATTGTCATCATCTTTCTCTCAGCAGTTGGCGTGATTTTAACACCCATTTATTTACTTTCTATGCTGCGTCAAGTGTTCTATGGTGACAAGAATGAAGAATTGCATTTAGATGCTGTGGTTCTTGATATTAAGCCACGAGAGTTGTTTATTACTGCTTGTTTGTTAATTCCTATCATCGGCATTGGTTTTTATCCTAAGCTGATCACACAAGCTTATGATGTGAAAACAGTAGAAGTTGCGGCTCATGCTCGTCAAGTTTTACCAATTGTCGCTCGTCAACAACCTGCAAATTTGTACTCACAAATTTTCACCTCACCAACATTAGCTAGTTCCAAAATAGGGAATATAGTTGAATAATTATCAAGTCCAAAATGGCACTGTAGTAAATCTTAAACTTAAATATGAGGGGAAGGGTGCAAATAAGAAATATCCTTGATTTCTTGCAAAAGTCAAGGATATTTATTTTTAACATATTTTTAACACTGTGTGCTTAGTAATAAGTTAGTTCTTTTGATAGATTTAAATTCCCGAATTATTAAATCATTTGGGAATATTTACCATCCTAAACGTTTAATAATATCGGTAACATTAATAACAGATGCCACCAATTTATAACAAAATATTTCCTCACTGTGAAATTGAGGTTGAAAAGGTTCACTTAAACTAATTGTTAATCTAAATTGATCAGGTTCAAAATTTTTCAAGTTGAGTTTTTCGATTACCTCTTCACAGGAATATATTCCCTCTTCTAAAAAACCAAGTTTGTCTATCCACACTGGATCTGTGATTGGTAAATCATAAAAATTACCACATAAATAAAAAAGACATCTGTAAGTCTTCTTATGTGAAGAATTATATTTAACTTGCCATTTTAATTCTTCTGGATTTATCATTGTTAATGAAGATCTAATCGGGGATATCTCTAAATCTTGATAACGGATACGTTTATCGAAATTACCTAATAACCTAGGTTGAGAAGAATTTTTTTGAATTTCTGGTTTAATTAATTCTCGGACTTGTTCTAAAGTAGCCTGTCCTAAAATCTGCCATTTATAACTATAATGAATGAGATAATTTTCAGGTTGATGACATTTTGGTTCATATCTAAGAAAAGGAATTTTCACAACATCAAATAATTGTACTTCTCTACCATCTCTCACTGTGTAGTGTTCTGGATATAGAGTTCCATCTTTTTTATTAGAAACTGGCCGTAACCACCCTGTACCATCGGTTTTAATACCTGCAAGACAAATTCCGCCATGCTTAGTAGATTTAGCAAGACAAATAATATCAAACCACAGCATTGTTAAACTTTAATTAGCACCTTAACTAATATTATACTTAAAGATGATGAATTTTGATATTTTTTTCTAGGTTAATTTGCAAATATTCAGCCACTAAGCGACGATGACAATTATGGGGTTTTAACTCGCTACACAATAAACAACTTTTATCTATGATATCTATAGATAACTTCCTTTCAATTTGTCGCTGTGTCATCAGTTGATTAAATTTCTGCTCATAGCTATCCCAAGTTATTTCTTTCTTCTTATAAGCATCCAAAATATCTTTAGTGGGCGCTAAATCAAGAATATGGATATATTCAATTCCACCAATTTTCTGGAGAAAATATTGTAAATCAGGCTTTTTCGCAAATCCCGCAAGTTGGGAAACATTATTTAAACGAGTATCAATAACTCGCTTCACACCTGCTTTTGTTAAGGTCTCGAAAAACTGCTCGGCTTTTTTTTGTGTGAAGCCAATAGTAAATAAATTAACTTGTTTAATCATCATCTGTTGTTTCTGTATAAGCTACTTTTTCACTTTGTAATTGATATGCTTTTTCTACTAATTCGGCACGGGAAAGAGGTTTTTCTAGGGTTTGTATGGGTGGGAAATCAAGTTGCAAATCAAATAGAGAAAGCTGTTTAACAGGACTTGGCAAATCAGCGGACAATTTAGCGGACAATTTATATAAATTATTCTGTTTTAATACCCTATTTTCTAAATCTTCATTTGATTCTAAATCTCCATTTTTATGAATATGGTGAATTTCTAAACCAGCATTTTTTAAATGTGGACAAATTAAAATAGCTCGATGACAAACAATGGGGTCTTGTTCTGCACACATTAAACTAATTTGATATTTTTCTGAGCCTTGAATTAGACGATTTAAGCCGATTTTAAAAGCTTCTGTGGCAGCAATTAAATCATAACGAGCCATACCATTTATATAACAGTTTCTATCACGGGGACGAGCGCCTAAGTTATCTCCCAGGGGAACATAAGCGATATTTACGGTTTTTAGGGCTGTTTTTAAAGCTGATTGATTAAACTGAGGAAATCGGCGACTATAAGGACTAGAACGCACGTCTGCTAAAGCTGTTACTTGATGTTGATGTAACAGTTCGATAAATGTTTCAATTGTATGATTGGAATGTCCAATAGTGAATATTTTCATAATTATTTTTTATCCAGAAATAATACTTATAATAATTTTTACAAGTTTTGATAAATTTTCTGGAACTCGATAGCGTTTGTGGTCTTGAGTTATTTGCCGATTAATTTTCGACTGCCATCTGATTGTAACATAAATTATGTTGTTTGAAAGCTCTATTCTAAAAATTAGGGCATCAGCTTGAATAACCCCAACTTTTTGCAAAAGTCGGGGTTATGTTTTAGGAATTACTTGTATAAACCTTAATTCCATGGAGTAATAGACCTAAACCCCATCCTAACATGGGGTAAATTGCCCAAAAATATCCGGGACTAACTACTAAATTTAATAGCACTAAAAAACCATTGATTGCCATAAAAGCAAATAGGTGTGATTTAAATTCTTTTCGTTGTTGACTATGAGACATTTGTTCTTTTTTCACTTCTACGTTATTTTTTAACCATTCTTGTTCCGCTGCTTGCAAAGATTTTGAAGAAACACCTAATTCTGAGGCTATTTCTATTATTTGCTCTCTTGTATATTCTCCTTGTTGCTTACGTTTAAAAGCTACTTCGAGAATTTGCTGCATTTCTTCTGAATTGTAAGTCATTATCTCTACCTAAAATGGTCAAAAAATACTTGTGAGAGTTGCTTTTGCAACGGTAGCTACACAATGATTAAAAATATTTGTCTGTTGTTATGGACTGTTGAAAAACATATTTTATATCTGAAAAAATGATTTATATAGTATTTAAAAACACAAATGTAGATGCAGGTCAAAATATCAAGTAAATAATCAGTGATGAAAGTGACATAATTTGATAGAATCGAAAAGAATATAGGTCTAGTTTACACAACCAAAATGACGAATGACTAATCATCAATCTACCAAACGCTTACCTAATCAACGCTGGCAAATTGCCGCATTAAATCCAGAATTAGCCGAAAAATTGGCAAATTTAACGAATACTTCCCCCATTATCGGCCAATTATTAATTAATCGGGGCATGGAAACTCCCGAAGATGCAAAGATATTTTTAGAACCTGAATCTCTGATTTTACCTTCTCCTCTGGCAGAATTTCCCGATTTAGCTGCTAGTGTGGAATTATTAGAAATAGCGATCGCCAATAATGATAAAATAGCTATTTGTGGTGACTATGATGCAGATGGTATGACCAGCACTGCATTACTATTAAGAAGTCTTAGGGCTTTGGGCGCTGATATTGATTATGCTATTCCTAGTCGAATGCACGATGGTTATGGGATTAATAACCGTATTGTCCAAGAATTTTATGATGAAGGTGTAAAACTAATTCTAACTGTAGATAATGGAATTTCTGCTGTTGAACCTATTACTAAAGCCAGAGAATTAGGTTTAAAAGTTATTATCACAGATCATCATGATATTCCAGAAAAATTACCTCCAGCTAATGCAATTCTCAACCCAAAACTAATAGCTGAATCTTCTCCCTATCGGGGTGTGGCTGGTGTGGGTGTGGCTTATATTTTAGCAGTTTGTCTAGCACAACAGTTAGGGGAAATTAAAGGTTTAGTTCAACCACTTTTAGCTTTATTTACTTTGGGAACTATTGCTGATTTAGCCCCCTTAACGGGTGTAAATCGTCGCTGGGTAAAACGGGGTTTAAAGTTATTACCAAAATCTAATTTACCAGGGATACAAGCATTAATTCAAGTTGCAGGAGTGCAAGCTAGTGAAGGAGAAAAAAACCAAAATTCCAAATCTTTAAAACCGGAAGATATTGGTTTTCGATTAGGACCGCGAATTAATGCTATAGGTAGAATTGGTGATCCACAAGTTGTCATTGATTTACTGACAACTGATGATTTTAGTATCGCATTAGCTAAAGCTATTCAGTGTGAACAAACTAATACTCAACGTCAGCAAATATGTGAAGAAATTGAACAAGAAGCTATTTCTATGGTTGAGGATTTATATATAAACTCTTTACAAAAAGACCGCGTATTAGTTATTATCAAAGATAATTGGCATCATGGTGTCATTGGTATTGTGGCTTCTCGTTTACTAGAACGTTATGGTGTGCCGGTGTTTATTGGTACTTATGAAAATCACAGCATAATTCGCGGTTCAGCGCGGGGAATTGCTGAATTTCATGTATTTGCGGCTTTAGATAGTTGTCGGGATTTATTAGGTAAATTTGGAGGACACAAGGCTGCGGGAGGATTTTCTTTACCAGCGGAAAATTTACCAGAATTTCGATTGCGGTTGTCGGAATTTGCAAATAGATGTTTAGAAATTCAACATCTCAAACCTCTTTTGAAAATTGATACTCAAGTGAATCTTCACGAAATTAATGAGGATCTTTTGCAACAATTAAATATTCTCCATCCCTGTGGTATTGATAATTCAGACCCTATATTTTGGACTCCTAATGTCCAAGTGATTGCACAAAAAATTGTTGGTAAGGGTCATATTAAATTAACTGTAGTTCAAAATATTGATAATAACTTGGTGGAAATTAAAGGGATAGCATGGCGCTGGGGTGATTATTTTCCTTTACCGTCAAGATTAGATATTGCTTACAAATTACGGGAAAATAACTTTAATGGTCAAATTAATATTGAACTTGAGTTAATTGGTGCAAAACTTCCAAATCATATTCTCAAACTTTTCACTAATTCATCAAATTTATCAGCGGTGAGTTTTGAATATCAACAGCGTCAATACACTTGTGGAATTTATGAAAATGGTATGGGTAAAGAATTAAGGGTCAAAAATTCCGAAGGTAAGGTTTTAGTGATGCGGCCAGATGATAAATTTGGTCTGTTAGGTTTCAACCGCGAAAATGCTGCACAGGTAAACTTATCTCAACCTATATATGAGGGAATTATTGAAAAGGCAATCCAGGCTTTATCAACCTGTGCTATGAGTTAAAGATTAAAAACTGTTTGAAGCGGGGATTTAACCCCGATTGTTATCAATGGGTAATGGTGATTAGATAAACTCTTACTTATTACCCATTAACTAATTTACAGGTTGCCGTTGCGAAATGCTAGGATAAAGATGACTATGGGACCTGAAATCACAATTAATCCCACGCAAGTCAACTGTAAGACAACTTCCCAATTGATGTTAGCTAAAATGTCCATTTTTTCCTCCCAATGATTTAATGGTTTAAAAAGATTTAATAATTTCATAGCCAAACCCGTAATTTATCATATCTTTTTAGGGGATCTAAAATTTAATTTAGTTCACAAAATTATAGAAAAAGTCATAAAAAAGTAAAATAGCAGCAATAGCAGAAGGTTAAAAATATGGCTACTTGGCAATGTATATCTCAGTGTGGGGCTTGCTGTAACTTAACACCAGCGGATCGTCCAGACTTAGAAGAGTATCTTTCACCACCGGATTTAGAACTTTACCTCAGTATGATAGGTGAAGGGGGATGGTGTGTAAATTATGATCATGGTACAAGGGAATGTAAAATTTATCCTCACCGTCCTCGGTTTTGTCGTGTAGAAGCAGAAACCTTTGCAGAAATGTATGGTATTGAAGCAGAGGATGTAAACGATTTTGCGATTGACTGCTGTCGTCAGCAGATTGAAGGAGTTTATGGCGATCGCAGTTTAGAACAAATCCGTTTTGATCAAGCTGTGGGTTTTTGATTTAATTCATACAGGTATTCTCTCATTGTGTTTTTGAGCGTAGTAATCAATGGGAGATTCACTTTCATATATCTAAATTTTGTTACTGATTACAAAGTTTCTATGCTGTCCCATATATCTAACAATAATTTCAAGCTAGATAAATGATTCATTGATTCACATCGCTTTTTTAACGCATCTAGATACTTTTTATCCGCTACAACCTTTGGATTTTTCTTACTATAAGACAAACCAAATCGTCTGAGATATTCTTGGAGATAACGTTCATGAAATTTCGCTTTTGTCCCAAAAATATATCCAGGTGGACATGAAGACATTTCTTCAGGATCATTGACCAAAATATCGTAATATGCCTGAAAATCAGATAAAACTGTAGAACTTACAATTGAACTATATTCGTTAGGAATTTCTGCATTACCTAATGCCCATGTTTCAAAACAGCAATGCTGAATTATTATATGAATCTCTGTTTTTGAGCTATCTATATTGCAGCCTGACTTGAGATCATCAAGTTTAGATTTCACTTCATGAAAACGATCTGTATAAGAATTTTCTTCAGAGTCAATACATATAAAAAAATGATTGACATTGCCGAATTTTACTATATCAATTAAACAGGCTTCCAGTCGAGAAACTCCTGGATATTGCTTAGGCTTACTCACCATATTTGGATAGCCGTCCCCTGCAATAATTCGACAAGTATTTATTGTCATATCTTCAGGTCGGACAACAAAAGTTAAGCTAGGAAATAAATGTTGTAACCATGCTTTATATACTTTTGGTTCAGTCTTTCCCCCCTCTACTAAAAATAAAAGATTCACTCGGAAAATTCCTCCCAGTCAAGTAAATTAATTAATTGAGTAAACTTATCTAAGCTAGATGCTGTGTTCAGTTCTGGAATATCTGGAGCTTTTCTGACTCTGACTTTGTTTCCAGATTTATTAACTATTTGCCAATTATCCCAAGGAATATTATTGATAATATATGGATGATGGCTAGTAAGTATAAACTGTATGTCTGAGGATTTATCAAGGATAAAATCTGTTAATTCAGCCATACAGTTAATTCCTAAACTGTTCTCAAATTCATCAATTAAAATTACTGACTCTTCAGGAGCAGTAATTACTTCAATTAAAAAAATTAAAGTACGAAACATACCGGATGAAATTCGCTGTTGAGGAATCCAGTCTTCTACACCGTTCTCCTGAATTTCCAAGAATAGCCTAAAATCACCATCTGAGGTTCTCTCGCTACTAACTCTCACATCGTTAACTTCTGAAAAAACATCAATATAATACTCTTTAATTTCATTGAAATCATCTGGCAAAAATTTCTGCAAACAAAAAGACTTTATGACTGGCAAACTCAAACTACCAGTAAAAATTTCTTTAAACCTGGAAATATTTATTTTATCAGAAAATTCTTCTAGTTTATTAATAATTTGAGTCAGATCATCATAATCAGCCTTAAGCATAAATCTCTGAGTCTCAGCAGTTTCAAAGTTGAATATTAATCGTCTAAATGCTTGAAGGACTGGAATAATTAAATTTTCTTCTGAAAGAAGAGTAATTGCACTTTCAGTTCTTTTTAATTTAGGTAATTTTTCGTTATTGAATTTTGAATCTGAAATAGTACGGATAAGTATCTCCAGTTCAGAATCATCATCATATCGAACTAATTTTTCATAAATAATTTCAGTCTGTTCCGACTCATTGACATTTAGAAATATTTCTTCTTTCTTGCTTGAGGAACTTTTTAACTCCCACCTATAATTTTGTCCTAAATGAGAGAAATTGATACTCCATTCCAAATCATCTAAATTACGATTTACACCTTTTGCAGTATCACAAATTAAATTAAGTGCTTTTAAAATTCTTGTCTTTCCAACTCCAGAACCACCGACAAGTAAATTTAGACTCTCAAATTTAACCTCCTGAATGTGCCAATTTTCTTTATTATTACTGAATTTAAAACTCTGTATTTTCATATTTCTTACTTTTTTTAACAAATAATTATATAGAGAATCTAAAAGAATTTCTGACATGAATATCTTCAATTCGCTCTATATCCGGTATTTTAGCGCCCAAAGTTGTGATAAGAGATTTTATTTTAGATTACTTTTTAATATCATTAACGCATATTCTCATTAGTATTCTTCATGCAAAAAATTAATGCTACTATTTGCTTACTATTGCATCTTGATAAATAAAAGTACAGCAATAAGCGATCGCAGTTGGGAAATTATCCGCTTTCATCAAGCTGTGGGTTTTTAATTCAATCAGGTTGCAATTTATGACAACAATATGAGAAAATGAAAGGAATATGAAAATAACTGAAAGACAAAACTAACGACCGTGAAAATTGATACTGCACCATTCAGCATTCCTAAATTATCTGCAACCGAAAACCAGTCACATCAGACTATAGTTAAGGATGATCCCAAAAGCAAAACATCTGTATTTATGGTCTTTGGGACAACCTTTATCACGATTTTTCTCGCGGAAATTGGTGATAAAACTCAACTTTCCACCCTGTTAATGAGTGCAGAATCTCATGCTCCTTGGGTAGTTTTTCTTGGTTCTGGCGTAGCATTAATTACTACTAGTTTATTAGGAGTATTATTAGGTGGTTGGATTTCTACGAAACTCAGCCCTAAAACTGTTGAAAAACTAGCCGGTGTCATGTTGCTACTAATTTCCCTGATGTTGGTCTGGGATGTCATTCAAGGTTAATTTTTGTAATATTGTCAAATATTGTCAACCGAGGAAAATATGGACTGGAATCTTTTAGGACTGAGCTTTGTGACAGTGTTTTTATCAGAATTAGGTGATAAGAGTCAGTTAGCAGCGATCGCTCTTTCTGGACAAGGACAATCTCGAAAGGCTATATTTTTTGGTACAGCGGGTGCTTTAGTCTTAACTAGCCTCTTGGGAGCATTGGCTGGTGGTGCGGTGTCTGAATTTTTACCTACACGCATTTTAAAAGCGATCGCTGCCATTGGATTTGCGCTTCTCGCTATCCGTCTACTCTTACCTAACACTGATGAGGCTTAAATTTCCCGCCAACACCAATTTAAAAGTATACCTCCTGCTATGACCTTAAAGGCCTCTAGCAGGAAGTAACCGCTGTGTAATAAGTTCATAATTGCTGGGACTGGATCACTAGGGAGTAAGCTGAAATTAGCTCCTAGAGCGCACATTTGGGGAGTTAAGAAATAAGTATCTAGTAATGCTACTGTTAACAATATTCCAGATAATGCAATACTACCCAAGCGCCAATGAGATTGAGTTTTGCTAATAGCCAATACAGAAGTTAAAACCACAGTAGCGGCTAATAATTCTAAGCGATTAAAATTCCAAAAAACTACATAACCTGCTATAGAAAAACTAGCTTCGTTCATCATGCCGGCAAAGTAAAGACTAGGCATAATTACCCAATCTAAAACCAGACTAGCACTCAGCCAAAAGCCCAAGGTCAAGAGAATGGCTATTTGCCAAGTTGAGCGTTTAAATTCCAGATTAGAAATAGCGTTCATAAAAATAATTGCTTTGTTGTATTCCTAGTATCTAACCAAGAGAAGAATTTGACAACAAATATAAATTAACTGTTACAAACAAAAAATTCTAGTTATTAAAGGAGTTGCAGACAGATTTGTTAACAAATTTAAAGTTTTATTAAGAAATAATTGAGAATAGCAATATTTATTTATTGGTTATTTATTGGTTATTTATCGGTTAGTCGTAAGGATTCAGACAAGGGGTAAAGCCATCGGTATTTTTTAATTATTTATTAATAATTCTTACCAGAAGTAAAATAGTATTTTCATGTAGAATCAGGTTTGACATAGGATTCAGATTTGATTTTGCAAATATACGTAGGCTGGGCAATACTCTATCAACACTACCGAATATTGTGCAGAAATCATTTAAGATGCCTATAAAAAATTTCAAGTAGGGAATGATTAATCATGAAAAATTGGCAGCACAAATTATTTGTAGGCTTACTTTGTTGTGCATTTTTAGTTTTTGGATGGCAAAATAGGGTATTAGCTGAAGGAATGAATAGCTATAATACACCCGCATCAAAAACTCAATTAGCCCAATTAGAAGTAACTCAAAATGTCTATGACTATCTGTTGCAATATCAACCAGAAACTTATAATTTGCTCACAAAAACATTAGCAGATAGTATTGAAGATGCCAAAGAACCATTAGCAAATGAAGTAGTGAATAATCTTTGGGCTTTGTCTGCAAATAATCCACAAATCAAATCAAGAGAAAATAATGGCAAAATACAATATTTGATGTCAACTTGGAAATATACAAGTAATCCCACTACAGACTGGCCAATAGGTGCAAAAAAACTGCTACCTTATCAAACTTGGTTTACAGCAGTACCACAGGTTAAAGAATTTTGTCAAAAATATCAAGCAACTGATAGCAATATTCCTGATCATATTGAACTTTCATTGAGATTACAACAGTATTTGGGGTTAATTTTGAATAAGTATTCTACCAAAACCCATTTTGTGGAAATGTGGGTAAAAGGAGAAGATCTAATGAGACCATGTATTGATGGAGAAATTAACGATTCTAGTTGCGATCTTTTACCTTTACCTGTTCCTGATAATAGTCCTGTGGTCAAGACAATATACACCAATTCCTATAGCAATGCTAAAAAAGAATATTATCCCTGGTCTGGTTTAGGTTATACCTATGACTGGGGAAATCCTCAACAACCCCATCAAGGACCAAGTGAATTTATCATTAACCCGACTCCAGAAAAACCTGTAGAGGTGGAAGTTGTTTCTGTCACACCAACCCAAAAATATTGTCAGCATCAGATTCTACAGTAAAGTTTTTGTTAAATAGCAAATAACTTACAGCGGATTATCATCAGGGTGAGGTACAATTTGGGCGGGCAAGATGCCCGCACCACAACTGCTATATTACCCTGGCTGTAGCTATACAGATAAAACTCATTTATCCATAATTGAATTTTAATGTTGATAATTTGAGAATTATATCTGCTCATAATGGGTATTTATTCCTGTTGTATCTTCATCGAAAAAAACTACAAAAATTAGAATTTAAAATTAGTAAGATATTAAATCAGTCTGGGGAATGATGGCTAAATGATTAACATTTATCTAGGAAATCAACTAATACTGTATTTTGCTAATTAAGCCCTGATAATTGGAGGTGAGAAGCAAGAATTTGTAGTAGAAACTACTAAATATAAAAATCTTTAAAAATCTGACAGATTGATAGATTGATAAATGCTTAATCTCATAATCAACTCAATCTTTTATCCGGTATGGGCTAAATCAACATTGAAAACTTAAATAGAGTTGAAAGTTTTCAGAAAGTGAAAATAGTCATGAATAATACAAAAGAACGCAAGTCTGCTCAAAAGAAGCAGTCCTTTTCTCCAGTTGATATTGGAACTCCTCAAGTACCAGTCCGTAAAATCAAAAGTAAAAATCAGCAGTCTGAATTACTCAGTGACTGGGAACACGCAAGTTAATTGATCAGGTGGTTTGATTAGCCTTTAAACTGTCTAAACTAGAATTTGGGCAGATTTTTTTGGTGATGATCATGATTTAAGATAGTAATGGCATAAGGTAGGGTAAGCCTGGGTGAAGAAAAGTAGATTTTTCATGATTTACAGTCACACATAAGAAGATCATATCCAATCACATCACACAAGTTGATCACAGAAATTAAAGAAATCAGACAAATCATAGTTCAGATTATGTTACCATTTGTCAATCGGTAGAAGATCAGGGTTATAAAAATGCAAAATGGCGACCAAAATCTGATTATTTTGATGATTTATATACTTACCGTCTATTGGACATTTAATCGCATGATTGAATCTATAGACGATATAGTTAAAGTTGATTTCCAAAAAGGTGCTGTTGATAATCAATTAAAAGAACAAAATCTTCAGGAGACAGTGGGTATTTCTTTTAAAACAGGTACTTATGGTTTAGATAAAGTGCAAGATGATTTAAAAGAATTATCCATGAGTATTGAAAATAAATCAGACAGTATTGCTATATATGTTGACTGGGATAATAGTTCTTTTGTGGTTGAACATAGCAAGCAGTCGCGGCGGGTAATTCGCAAATCTCCTGACTTAACCCGGGATTTAGCTATACCCCAAGTGCCGACAATTATCGCCCCTAAAAAGACAATTTCTGAAAATGTCACCGCTGAAGATGTTTTTCAAAGAGATAAAGAATCAGGAGTCTATAAACCAGCTTCACCTTTAATCAATGTAGCGGGAGTTAAAGGGAATAAAAAGTTATACAAAGACTTTTTAGATGGTAAAAAAAATTTAGAATTTTCCTTACAACTTGTATTGCGAATTTCAGAAATGAGAGTCGGTATAGCACCGGGAATAAATGTTCCCCCAGTGTCAATTATTAATTGTCCTTTTACTATTAAAAAACTCCCTTGGACCTACGCTTTACCTTGGAATAAAAAGTAATCTAGGAATACCCCCGACTGCTTGAAAAAATCAGGGATCTGAGTCTTGCGATTTTCATGTAATTAAAAGTAAACTAGAGAAAGGGGGAGAGTAGGCGTAGGCAGTTGCAGATTAGTCATTCAGACTGGTTTGAGGAAAGTCCGGGCTCCCGAAAGACCAAACTTGCTGGATAACGTCCAGTGCGAGTGATCGTGAGGATAGTGCCACAGAAAGATACCGCCAGTCAATTTATTGGTTGGTAAGGGTGCAAAGGTGCGGTAAGAGCGCACCAGCAGCGTCGAGAGGCGCTGGCTCGGTAAACCCCGGTTGGGAGCAAGGCCGGAGGAACTACGGTTGGTCTTTTACCGGTTCCGCTGAAAAAGAGCCGCTAGAGGTGTTTGGTAACAAGCATCCCAGATAGATAACTGCCCTCGCAAGAGAACAGAACCCGGCTTACTACCGACTCTCTCTTTTTAAGCGAATTATGGATTTTTTATTTTCCATAGTTCGTTTTTTCACAATGATAGATTTAAGTTTTTTTTGGGTAAAGGCGATCGCTCTATCATAGCTCTATGATAATTAACTATAGATATAAACTGGACGGATACTATGCGGACAATTATTAGAAGCAGCCCAAAGAGATTTGAATTTGGCACTAGAAAATGTAGAAAATCCCCATGAGAAAAATTTTATTGAAAAGCATTTTAATTTCTTAAACGAATTGAAACAGACTTATAAAAAAACATCAACCAAGTAGAAATATACTATTACTATGCCATTAAGCTGGAACGAAATTAAAAGCCGAGCGATCGCATTTTCTCAAGAATGGGAACATGAAACCTCAGAAGATGCAGAAGCTAAATCATTTTGGGATGGGTTTTTTCATGTTTTTGGTATTTCTCGTCGCAGGGTGGCAACATTTGAACAATCTGTCAAAAAAGCCGATAATAAACAAGGTTTTATTGATTTACTCTGGAAGGGTGTAATTTTAGTAGAACATAAATCTAGGGGGAAAAGTCTAGATAAAGCTATGCAGCAAGCCAAAGATTATTTCCCTGGTTTAAAAGAACATGAATTACCAAAATATATTTTAGTTTCTGATTTCCAAAAGTTTAAACTCTACGATTTAGATACTAATATTACCACAGAATTTGTCCTCAAAGATTTTATTAATCAGGTTCATTTATTCGGTTTTATTGCTGGTTATGAAAAACGCACCTATAAAGATGAAGATCCGGTCAATATCCAAGCCGCTGAATTAATGGGTAAACTACATGATAAACTAGAAGCAGTTGGTTATCGAGGTCATGATTTAGAAGTCTATTTAGTCCGGTTACTCTTCTGTTTATTTGCTGATGATACAGGCATTTTTGATAAAGGTATTTTTTGGGAATATATTGATTTACATACTAAATCAGATGGTAGTGATTTAGCAATGCACATTGCTTCTATTTTTCATACATTAAATACACCACCGGAAAAAAGATTAACAAATTTAGATACTAATTTGGCTCAGTTTCCCTATGTGAATGGGAAATTATTTGCAGAGGTTTTACAACCCGCTGCTTTTGATAGCAAAATGCGGGAAATGTTTTTAGAAGCTTGTGGTTTTGACTGGGGTAAAATCTCACCGGCTATTTTTGGTTCGATGTTTCAAGCGGTGATGAATCCCACAGAAAGACGAAATTTAGGCGCTCATTATACCTCGGAAAAAAATATTCAAAAGTTGATTAAACCTCTATTTTTAGATGATTTATATTTAGAGTTGGAAAAAGTCAAAAGTAATCGGGGTAAACTCCAAGAATTACATCAAAAAATCGCTAATCTTTATTTTCTTGATCCTGCTTGTGGTTGCGGTAATTTCCTAATTATCACTTATCGGGAATTGCGAGATCTAGAGATGAAAATTTTGCAAGCATTGAATAAAAATGGACAGCAATTTATTAATATTCAAGATATTATTAAGGTTAATGTAGATCAATTTGCGGGTATTGAATATGATGAATTTGCGGTGCGTGTTGCGGAGGTGGCAATGTGGTTAATTGATCATCAAATGAATATTCAGGTTAGTCATGAATTTGGTCAATATTTTTTTAGAGTTCCTTTAACTAAATCTGCGAAAATTGTTCATGGTAATTCATTAAGAATTGACTGGGAAACCGTTGTCGAGAAGGAAAAGTTAAGTTTCATCTTAGGAAATCCCCCATTTGTTGGTAAACAGCTACAAAATGCAGAACAAAAAGCGGATATGCAATATGTTTGTAATAGTATAAAAAATTCAGGTGTTTTAGATTATGTAAGTGCTTGGTATATCAAAGCTGCTCAGTTAATACAAGATACAAATATTCGTTGTGCTTTTGTGAGTACAAATTCTATATCACAAGGTGAACAAGTTGGGATTATTTGGCAAGAACTTTACAATAATTACAAAATAAAAATACATTTTGCTCATCGTACTTTTAGCTGGAGTAATGAAGCTAAAGGTAATGCTGCTGTACATTGTGTAATTATTGGGTTTGGTTTAGAGGATATTGAAAATAAGAGAGTTTTTGATTATGTAAATATTAAGGGTGAACCAACAGAGAGGAAAGTTAAAAATATTAATCCGTATTTAGCACCAGGAAATGATTTAGTTATCTTGAAGAGAACTAAGCCTATTTTTAGTGTACCTGAAATGATCTATGGTAGTAAGCCTACAGATGGAGGAAACCTTTTAATGACTGAGGAAGAAAAGCTAGAATATGTCATTCAAGAACCATCTGGAGAAAAATTTATTAAACCATTTATTTCTGCTGATGAATTTCTTAATGGTAAAAAACGTTGGTGTTTTTGGCTTAAAGATATTCAACCTAATGAATTAAAAAAATTGCCATTATTGTCTGATAGAGTCATTAAAGTTAGAAAAATGAGATTATCAAGTACAAAACAATCAACGGTAAAATGGGCAGATTTTCCTACATTGTTTATTGAAAATAGACAACCTGATAGTAATTATATAATTATTCCTCTACACTCATCTGAAAATAGAAAATATATTCCCATCGGTCTATTTAACAAAGATAATATTGTTGCGAATAGTTGTAGTTGTATCCCTAATGCTACTCTCTATTTATTTGGTATTCTTACTTCAGAAATGCACATTACATGGGTAAAATATGTATGTGGAAGATTAAAAAGTGATTATCGCTATTCCAATACCATCGTTTATAATAACTATCCCTTTCCTGAAAACGTCAATGAGAAACAAAAACAGAAAGTAGAAACAGCCGCGCAAGCAGTATTAGACACCAGAGCAAAATATCCTGATAGTAGTTTAGCCGATTTGTATGATCCCTTGACAATGCCACCAGACTTAGTAAAGGCACATCAAATATTAGATAAAGCCGTAGACTTATGTTATCGTCCCCAGCCCTTTGTCAGTGAATTAAATCGAATTGAATTTTTATTTAGTCAATATGAAGCCTTAAATGCTCCCTTACTCAAACCAGAGAAAAAGAAAAGAACGAAAAAAAGCAGTTAATTGTTAAATAAAATTAATATAAAGTAAACTTATACCATAAATTTATGGTATGCTATCTTACCTCAATTCCACATTCCGCAGCTAGTTGCAATTCTGAGAATATGCAGACAGAAAATTTTTCCACAAAAAACAACTTGTACTTATACTCCATAATTTAATGCTAAGTTAAGAGTTATTAGCCCTTTTTTCCACACTTACCTAATGTCCAGCGTTTATCCCCGAAGACAACGGCAGCTTGAAAGTTTAGTTCAAAAGTTTGGTTTGTCACTAAATGCACCAGTAAAGTGGCAATTATTGGACTTGGCACTAACTCATCCTACCGTCTCCGATACCGCCAATTATGAACAACTAGAATTTGTGGGCGATGCGGTGGTACGTCTCGTGGCGGCTGTGGTATTATGGGAACATTACCCTAATTGCTCCGTTGGTGATTTTGCCGCTATTCGTTCGGTTTTGGTGAGCGATCGCATTCTCGCCCAATTAGCAAGAGAATATGGTTTAGAATTATATTTATTAGTGGCTGGTAGTGCTACTGCTGATCATATCGGGCAAGAATCACGATTAGCAGATTCTTTTGAAGCAGTTCTAGGTGCGCTTTACCTTAGCACTCAAAATCTTAACCTGATTCGTCCTTGGTTAGATCCCCATTTCCAACAGCTAACCACAGAAATCCGTCTTGACCCTGCTAGACTCAATTATAAAGCGGCTTTGCAAGAATGGACTCAAGCACAATTTAAGGTTCTTCCAGAATATCGAGTTTTAGAAATTAGTCAACCCCACCGCAATCATGAACGCTTCTTTGCTGAAGTTTGGCTACATGAAAAAATGTTAGGACAAGGTAAAGGACGTTCTATTAAAGCCGCTGAACAAGCTGCTGCAAAGGAGGCTTATTTGCTAATTAGCACCCATCTGACAGAGGAGTAATTAAAATCATCTGATATTTATATGTGAATATATATACTTACAGGTGTGATAACATACAAAATAAAACCAATTACCTCCCCCCAAGGGAGGACGAGGCTAAAAGGATTTTAAACCCACCTTTGTGGGTTATGTCTGTGTAGATGCGGTTTATAACCGCCTAATCTATGCTTCTATTCTTCTACTTTTACCCAAAAATCTGCGGTTTTAATATTTCCATTACGGTTAAATTGCATCCACATTTTATATATTCCTGATTTGGGAAATTTTGTCTCAAATTCTATTTTTCCATCTGGGCTATTTTTGAGTGCATGAGCATGAATATAATCGGATTTTGTCAGGGGAGACGAACTTTTAATAATCACTAAATGACCTTTTTCTCCTAAGTAGGGTTGTAGGTCTTGAATGGGTTGATTTTTATTGTCTTTTAAATCAAAAATTAAACTTACTTCTTTACCAGCTTGCAGATTTTTTTCAGACATATTCAGATTGACTTTAGTATCTGTTAAGGTTTTAGTTTTTGTGAATTTTTCTAAATCTCTTGGGGGTGAAACTGTACCAGGAATTGTGATCTTCATTAAAGAGACATTTTCCCTTGCACCAGCGGGTTTATAATCACTGAAAAGTGTATAATTTCCTGATTCTGGAAACTTTGTAGTTACTTGAAATCGTCCATTGTCTTTGTATTCGGGGTGAATATGAGCAAAAGAGTTTAAATCATCCCTAACTACAATTAAGTGCATGATTTTTTCCTGGAAAATATCAAATTTATTTACAGGTTTTCCCGTAGCATCTTGAATATCTATGACTAAATTAACTGATTGATTGGGAGTTAAAGTTTTGGGAGTATTTAATGTCGCTTTAGTAGTTGTTTGTGAATTATTTTCATGATTCATATTTTCCATAGAATGTCCCTCATGTCCACCCATAGAATCTTGATCATCATTCATCATCATACTAGGAGAAACTTCTACTTTAGTAGATTTATTAGTTGATGAACAAGCGGAAGCTACTAATAAAGTTGTCACGAAAAGAATACTTGATAAAAATCGTTTCATTTCAGAAATGTTTTACTTTTTAATTTATCGGCTAGTTTGACTCCTAACTCCATTACCAATAGCATCTTTTTTCTCTGTATTTGGTAATAAAGCTAGATCAGTTAAGGGTAATTTGATGATTACCGTCGTTCCTTGATTTAAACCCAAACTCTGCAAACTAATTCTACCACCCATCAGTTCAATTAAATTCCGGGAAATTGCTAAACCTAATCCAGTTCCTTCAAATTTGCGCGTAGTTGTACCATCAACCATGACAAAGGGACGAAATAGTTTACCTTGTTCTTCTGGATCAATACCAATTCCTGTGTCTTTAATGGAGACTATAGCATAAGGCTGATGACTATTTGTGTAAATACTTGTACTAATTTGAATACTACCTTCATCTGTGAATTTAGTAGCGTTACCAATAATATTAATTAGCACTTGTTTAAGTTTAACTATATCTGCCTTAATTGGGATGGGTTGATCACCTATATCACAAATTAATTGTAGTCTTTTGGATTGGATATTAACTGATTGTAAGTTAATTACCTCTAATAATAATTGACGTAAATCTAGAGGTACTATAATTACAGAAAGTTTACCAGCTTCTATTTTAGAAATATCCAATAAATCATTGATTAAACCTAATAAATGAATTGCTGTATCATCGGCTTTTTTGAGAAATTCTAATTCTTCTTCTTTGTTATCACACAAACCATCACGAACCAGACGAACACAATTAATAATAATATTAAGTGGGTTTCTTAATTCATGGGAAGTTGTTGCTAAAAATTGACTTTTAATTTGGTTAGCTGATTTAGCTTCTTTCCAAGCAATTTCTAATTCTTCAGCCCAATCTTTGAGTCTTTCTACCATTTGATCTAATGCTTGTGCTAGTTGGTTAAATTCCCGAATTTTGAAATTACGGGGAATAGGTTGGGCTGCGTGGTGACTATGAAGATTAACAGCATAGTCGCGCAGTTCTTCTACTGGACCTGCTAAATAAGGAACTAAATAAAATGATGCTAATAAACTTGCACCAATTAAACCAACTGTTAGCACAATCAGAATTAGTTTAATTTCTTCTAAACCAAATAGGGCATTTTCTACAGTTGTAACTGCTAGTATAATCCATCTTTGTGATGGTTTTGTGGTTATAGGTTTAGTAGTAGCTGTAAAACCAGCGACCAATTCTTCTCCTTCTTTAAAAGATAAATTACTAGAATTATTACTTCCAGCTAAAGCATCTTTAACTATAGCTTGTATTCTTTCTACATCGGGATAATTTTTAATATTAGTACCGATTCTTTCCGGTAATAGATGAGCTAAAACCCTACCATCTTCAGAAATTACAACTAAAGAACCAGTCAGAGAGCCTGGATGATTGGGAGTTTGTTGATATAATGTGGTTTTAATGCTTAATCGGTAAGCTAAATTACCACGTTGATTAGCAACAGGAACTGATAAAAACAACTGGAGTTGATTTTGTTTATCTCGTTTGCCAGTTTTTCCTGCTGGAGGTGGTAATATAAATTGAATATCAACATCATTATTGGTAGGAGATAAACCTGATGGGGTAATTTCTTGATCACCACAACTACTAGCAATTATATCACCTTTTTTAATATGGGTGAGTTGTAAACAATCAATTTGGTTTGGTAGTTGGTTTTTGAGTTGTTTAAGAAATTGTTGAATTTCTACAGATGATCCAGAATGAATTACTTTCGTTTGACTAGCGGTAATTAAATTGGAACGTAAAGCAGCAATATCGTCACTAATTTTTTCTCCTTTGTTAACTGCACTTTCTGTTAAATTTTGTCTGGCTGTATTAAAAAGGCTAGAACGGGCTTTATTCAGGGCGACTAATTCACCTACTAATAAAACCGGGACAAATACCAGCAGTATTCTTGTTACTAAAATTCGTCTAAATGACGATTGACTAGATTTAACCATCTGTTGTCTCTTTTCGCATTCTTAAACCACCATAAAAAGATATATAATTACACTCACTAAAGGAGACATTTTATAGAAGATAAAGCCGATTTAATCAGTGTTATCAGAATTTTTAATAGATAGAAAATAGGTAAAAATTGAAAATTAAAACTTAAAAAGTTATTACCGATGACCAGTTACCAATGACCAATGACCAATTACCAATTACCTGCCTATTAATTTATCTGTTTTCCCTAAAAATAAACATCATGTAAATCATAAAAAGTAGATATAGTGAATATTGTTGCATATCAATATAGGGAGTAAAATTTCTCAACATTGTCTTATAGCTATAAACTATGAGAAAATCTACACAGCAGCTAAAAATTATCAAAGTAACTTAATGATGGAAAATCGCCCTCATACCACAGTAGTTTTAGCCATGAGTGCTGATGGCAAAATAGCAGATTTAAACCGCTCCCCTGCTCGGTTTGGTTCATTAAATGATAAACTCCATCTGGAGAAACAAATTGCTGCTGCTGATGCTGTTTTATTCGGTGCTGATACCCTTCGTGCTTACGGTACGACAATGATAATATCAGAGTCAATACTCTTGCAACAAAGAATAAAAGTAAATAACCACCCCCAACCTGTTCATATAGTGATTTCCCGTTTAGCTAATCTAAATCCGGACATTAAATTTTTTCAACAACCGGTGAGACGTTGGTTACTCACAACTTCTATAGGGGCTTCTGTTTGGGAAAAAAGTTCAGCATTTGAGGAAATTTTAATATTTGAAACTCCTACGGGAGGAATTGACATTCTGGCTGTTGTAAAATACTTAGCAAGTGTACAAATTAGCCGTCTAGCTATTTTAGGAGGAGGACAATTAGTAGCATCTTTTCTTGAATTGGATTTAATTGATGAAATTTGGCTGACTATTTGTCCACTGATTTTAGGTGGTAATACTGCTCCTTCACCGGTAGGAAAAAAAGGATTTTTATCTGCTCTTGCTCCTCAGTTACAATTACTAGAAGTATCCACAGTTGAGCAAGAAGTATTTTTACACTATCGGATAATTCATCAGTCATAAGTAAATCTAAAATCCTAAATTGTTGAATAATTACACAATGATAAAAGCACACAAACCTAACTATTCTGTCACTTGGACTCACACAATCGCGGATGTTCCTAAATCTGCTTGGGATGCTTTAGCAATACCCTTAAAAACCCCTTTTTTAGAATGGGATTGGTTGCACAATTTGGAAGTATCCCATAGCGCTACAGCCCATGCTGGTTGGTTACCAAATCACTTGGTTTTATGGCGAGATGGAACTTTAATTGCTGCTGCTCCATTATATTTAAAAGGACATAGCCAAGGGGAATTTGTCTTTGATCATCAATGGGCTGAATTAGCATCTCGCTTAGGAATAGAATATTATCCCAAACTCCTGGGAATGACACCATTTACCCCCGCAGAAGGCTATCGGTTTTTAATTTCACCGGGAGAAGATGAGGAAGAAATTACAGCTTTAATGCTCCATGAAATTGATAGTTTTTGTGTTAAACATCGCATTTCTAGCTGTCATTTTCTCTATGTTGATCCCCAATGGCGACCAATTTTAGAAAAACAGGGTTTGACAACTTGGTTACATCATAGTTATATTTGGAAAAATGCTGATTTTACAACTTTTGATGATTATTTAACTGGCTTTAATGCTAATCAAAGACGCAATATTAAACGGGAACGCAAAGCTGTAGAACAAGCAGGTTTAAAACTTCAAGCTATGACTGGTGACGAAATTCCCCCATCTATGTTTCCCTTAATGTATGATTTCTATGCTGATACTTGCGATAAGTTTGGTTGGTGGGGTAGCAAATATCTGACAAAGCAATTTTTTGAACAGTTATACCATAATTATCGTCATCGCGTTGTATTTTTTGCTGCTTATCACCAACAAGATCAAGATCAGCGTCAACCCCTGGGAATGTCTTTTTGTTTATTTAAAGATAATCAACTCTATGGACGTTATTGGGGGAGTTTTCAAGACATAGATTGCTTACATTTTGACGCTTGTTATTATACACCAATTGCATGGGCGATCGCTCACAATATCCAAACTTTTGATCCCGGTGCTGGTGGTAAACATAAAAAACGCCGTGGTTTTCCTGCTACTCCTAATCACAGTCTCCACCGCTTTTATAACCACCGTTTAGAAAAAATTATCCTCCCTTGGATTCGAGAAGTCAATCACATCGAACAACAAGAAATAGACGCTATTAATGCAGAATTACCTTTTAAATAGCAAAATCTAGATCGCTTTTAGATACCGGACTTCTCACAGAATTCCGGTATCTACCTAAATGATCTATAATTACACTGAAGATGTAATCTAAAAAAGACTGTCTCAATAAATTTACTTTTGATAAAGCATGAAGGATTTACTACTTGAAGATTTGACAGCAATTGATCATAAACTTTCCCAGCGTCATATTGATCTTGACCCCAATGGCTATTTTATCATCTACATAGATAAAAATGAAGGATTGATTTATGCCAAGCACTTCACTAATATTATTAATGAGCGTGGTTTAGCGGTAGATCCAGAAACAGGTAAGGTCATTCCCGTACGCGGTAAGGTGGAAAGAACACACACAACCGTATTTAGTGGCCGCACAGCCAAAGAACTCTGTATTAAGATCTTTGAAGAAACTCCAGATTGTCCTATTACCTTCTTAGATCATGCAGCTTATTTAGGTAGAGAATTTGTCCGCGCTGAATTAGCTTTAGTATGCGGTAAAGATTATATTCAAGATTGATTAGTAGTAGTGATGAGTAAATACTTACCTCATCACTTATTACCTATTCCCCAGATTCTTTAGATTCTTTAGTTGCTGGTTGAAACACTTGGTAAATATAATATGTGGCCATGGGAATCACAGTAGCCGCAATTAAAAGCCCTACAACCCAAACAGTAGCATTGCCTTTATCAGTGTCTTCCGCTTTAGTGAACGTTCCTTCTACTTTGACAGTTTCTATTTTCTGTGGGGGACCTGGATCTGGTTTACCAGATAGAACCGCAACCAGGCGATCGCTCACATCCAAAAAACCCTGATTATATTTATTGCCATTACGCAAAAATGTACCTAATGTTTCTTCAGTAATACTCTGCGCGATCGTATCAGTCAATAGAGACTTAATATTATCACCACTAATTAAAGCAGTTCCATTAGTAACGGTGTCAACTAGTAATAACACTTGATTAGCTTGCTCTGCTGCGGTTGGAAACCATTTAGTAAATAATCCTTTGCCAAAACTTTCCGGTGTTTCACCGTAGTCAAGCCTGTGAATTGTTACAAGTCTCACCTCCTGACCAGTTTCCTGAGCCAAATCCTTGAAAGTCTTAGTCAAATTACCTTCATTAAATCGGCTAATCACATCACCTTGATCTAAAATCCAAGTATCTGCTGTTAAACCTGGCATTTCGTATACACCAGTAGCAGAAGCAGGTAAAATAAACAGCCAAGTCCCCATCACCATTACCAGTAAAGGTAAAAGAAGACGAGTAAAGTATTTTTTGTTACTAAATAACTTTTTGAGTAACTGTTGCATAGTATGAATCCTTAAACAGACTTGCAATCAAAATACTACATAATGAGGGACTTGGTAATTGGTAATTGGTAAGAAGTTCTTTTCCCTGTACTCCAGCATCGGCGGGGATATGTAACTTCATTAAGGTAATATTAAATTTAATAAAAGTAAAAAATCTTTGTTTAAGGAAATATCATGACAGCCTCTACCACCTTTGACTTAGTAGCACTAAATCAGCAATTGGAAACCGCAACCCCCAAGGAAATTTTAGCTTGGTCTATTAACAATATCCCCACGGGACTGGTACAAACTAGTGCCTTTAACGTTGATGACATCATCTTGACACATATACTGTATACAGAACTTGAGCATCCAGTTCCTGTAATTTTTCTTGATACCCTTTATCACTTTCCCCAAACCCTAGAATTAGTTGCTAAAGTCAAAGAAATCTATAACCTTGATTTAAAAACCTATAAAACACCAGATGTAGATAGTCGTGAAGCCTTTGCTGCTAAATTTGGTGAAGCCCTTTGGGATACAAATATTGCTAAATTCCACGATATTACCAAAATTGAACCATTGCAACGGGGTTTAGATGAACTGAATACCGTAGCCTGGATTACAGGCCGCCGTCGTGATCAAGCTATTACCCGTGCTACCATGCCTGTATTAGAATTAGATGGTAAGGGAAGATTGAAAATTAACCCCCTAGCTACTTGGACCCGTAAACAAAGTTGGGAGTATGTAGCTGAACATAAGGTAATTTACAACCCTCTCCATGACCAAGGTTATCCCAGTATTGGTGACGAACCTATTACCACTAAGGTAGGTGAAGGTGAAGACGAACGCGCTGGACGTTGGCGTGGAAGTGAAAAAACTGAGTGCGGAATTCATATTTAGTCAGTTGTTAGCAGTCTAGACGACTAAACCCCCGACTTCTTGAAGCAGTCGGGGATCATCCTACAATTAAATAAATTATGAAAATTCTTCATCTTTCAGATATCCATATTGGTAGCGGTTTTTGTCACGGGCGTGTTAATTCCCTCACAGGTTTAAATACACGACTGGAGGATTTTGTCAAGACATTATCTTTGTGTATTGACCGGGCGTTAAATGATCATGTAGATTTAGTTTTATTTGGTGGTGATGCTTTTCCTAATGCGACACCTGCGCCCTATGTTCAAGAAGCTTTTGCTCATCAATTTCGTCGCTTAGTAGATGCAGATATTCCCACGGTGTTATTAGTAGGAAATCATGACCAACATTCCCAAGGTTTGGGAGGCGCTAGTTTAAATATTTACCGAACTTTAGCTGTACCAGGTTTTGTGGTTGGTGATACTTTGACCACTCACCGCATTTCTACCCGCAATGGAGATATACAAATAATTACTCTCCCTTGGTTAACTCGTTCTACTTTGATGACTCGTCAAGAAACTCAGGGTTCTTCTTTGGCCGAAGTTAATCAATTACTCACAGAACGTTTACAAGTGGTAATAGAAGGCGAAATTCGTCGTCTTGACCCTAGTATTCCTACGGTACTTTTAGCTCATTTAATGGCTGATAATGCAACTTTGGGCGCGGAACGCTTATTAGCAGTGGGTAAGGGTTTTACTTTACCTTTGTCTTTGTTAACTCGCTCATGTTTTGATTATGTGGCTTTAGGTCATGTTCATAAACACCAAAATCTCAATAAATCTAATGACCCACCAGTGATTTATCCGGGAAGTATTGAACGGGTAGATTTTAGTGAAGAGAAGGAAGATAAAGGTTATGTCATGATAGACTTGGAAAAGGGGAAGGTAAATTGGGAATTTTGTCCTTTACCGGTGCGAATATTTCGGACAATTGAAGTAGATTTATCTAAACACGATGATCCACAAGCAGCTTTATTAAAAGGAATTGCTAAATATGATATTCAAGATAATGTGGTACGACTGATTTACAAACTGCGCTCAGATCAATTGGATTTAATTGATAACTCTTCCCTCCACAGTGCTTTAAAATCCGCCCATACTTACACCATTCAAGCAGAACTAGTCAGTCAGTTAGCAAAACCCCGGATTCCTGAATTGAGTACGAGTACCAGTATTGACCCAATGTCTGCTTTGAAAACATACTTAAATAATCGGGAGGATTTAAAAGATATCGCCCCGTCTATGTTAGAAGCAGCACAAAATTTGTTAACAGATGATCAGGAAATTATAAAATATAATCTCCCCGACTTATTGAAAAATTCGGGGATCTAACTCTAAAAAACTTAACAGTTAATTATGTTACAAATCTGCCAAAATTGCTATATTCTATAAACTCAGACTTGAGTTTCCCCTCAATTGAATAAACATAAACACATTTATCTGGTGGACTTTTTATGTCCTTGTATCCTCAGATTAAGCAATTTTTCCTTGGTAAGTCCTTACCAACCAGCGCCCATAGCGAAGAGCGATTAAGTAACGGTGCGGCTTTAGCGGTTCTTTCTTCTGATGCTCTTTCCTCGGTAGCGTATGCTACAGAAGAAATTTTACTAGTTTTAGTCGCAGCAGGAAGTGGCGCTCTGGGTTTGTCCTTACCTATTGCTGTAGCAATTATCGTCCTCTTGGCTATAGTAGTCCTTTCCTATCGTCAAACCATTCGCGCCTATCCTCAAGGTGGTGGTTCTTACATTGTCGCTAGGGAAAATCTCGGTCTTTATCCCGGATTGGTGGCTGGTGGTTCGCTGATGATTGATTATATTTTGACTGTAACTGTCAGTATATCTGCTGGTACAGCCGCTTTGACTTCAGCCATTCCGGTACTGAAATCTCACACTGTCCTGCTGTGTTTGTTTTTCATCTTTTTGATTATGCTGGCAAATCTCCGGGGTGTCAAGGAGTCAGGACAGATATTCATGGTTCCTACTTATGCCTTTATTACCAGCATTTTTCTGTTAATTGGCATTGGTTTGTTTAAATATACCACTGGGCAGGTGATAACTGAATATCCTTCTCTTCCTGTTAGTGAAGGCATAAGTGTATTCTTCATTTTACGGGCTTTTTCCGCCGGTTGTACCGCACTAACGGGGGTAGAAGCAATATCTGACGGGGTTTTAGCTTTTAAAACTCCAGAATGGAAAAATGCTCGCCTGACTTTGTTATATTTGGGAGTGATTTTGGGATTTATGTTTGTGGGTATCAGCTACTTAGCAAACATTTATCATATTGTTCCCGAAGAAGGACAAACCGTAGTTTCTCTTTTGGGTAGGGTTATTTTGGGAAATGGACCTGTTTACTATTTCCTGCAAATTGTCACTCTGCTGGTTTTGATGTTAGCTGCTAATACCAGTTATGCAGATTTTCCCAGACTGTGTTATTTCTTAGCACGAGATGGATTTTTACCTCGTCAATTATCTCTCTTGGGCGATCGCTTGGTCTACTCTAATGGTATTATGCTCTTGAGTATCTGTGCAGGAGTCTTAGTAATTATCTTTAAAGGTCAAGTTAACGCCATTATTCCTCTCTACGCGGTTGGTGTATTTACTTCCTTTACTCTCTCCCAAGCGGGTATGGTACGTCACTGGTTTCAAGAACAAACCAGAGGTTGGCGTGCAAGCGCAATCATGAATAGCTTAGGAGCATTTTCTACCCTAATAGTGTTATTAGTAATTATTTGTACTAAGTTCCTATTAGGTGCTTGGCTGGTTGTAATCGCAATTCCTTTAGTAGTTACTCTATTTGCAGCTATTCATAGTCATTATCAATATGTAGCTCAACGTCTCAGTATCCACGATTTAGCACCCCGGACTTATATCTCCGTTCCCAAACCCGCAGTTGTCACTCACCCTGCGGTAGTTGTAGTGGGACAACTCAACCGAGGAACGGTAGAAGCTTTGGACTATGCGCGGACAATTGCAGATAAAATTGTTGCTGTTCACGTAGATATTGGTTCTACAGACCGGGAAGAATTACAAAAAAAATGGCAAAATCTAGAAGCGGATATTCCTTTGGAAATTATTGAATCTCCCTATCGTTCTGTAATTGACCCCATTGTAGATTTTATTGGTCAGTTCCAGAAAAATCACCCAGGTGTTTTCACAACTATCATTATTCCTGCTTTTGTTCCTCGTAATTGGTGGGATAGTATTTTACATAATCAAACAACTTTGTTTTTGAAAAATGCTTTACGAGTTAATAAAAGTCGCATTGTTACGACTGTTAGATATTACTTATGATAATTGTCAATTGTTAGGTGTTAATTTTTTAAAACTTCCGTTCAAACTCAATTACAGCGCGACTATCATCCGTTAAATTAGTAGAAGAACGGAGACGAAGTTCATTATTTATTCGGTAATTAATCCCCCATTGTAAAGGATCACTAGCAGTCAATATCTTAATAGTAGAAAGGGAAAACTTCGGAGAAATATCAACTCCTGCTTCTAAAGCCAATTCTAAAGATGAGTTATTTCTCCCTGCTTCTGGCCTTTGGGAAAGAATAGTGGGAAATACTCTTAATTCGCTTAAACCAAAAGCATCACCAATTTGATTAAATGCACCTTGGAAATTACTAAAAACGGCCGAACCAGCAATATTAATTAAACCCAGTTTAATGTCACCACGTTCTTTAGTATCAATGAACCCACCCCCTAATAAAGTGACAATTTGTGCTTCTGAACGTGAAGGATTGCTTTTGAGTTGCAAATTCTCATTGATTTGAGTAGCTAAACCATTAATACTTGCTTCGACTCGAACTGTTTCTAAACCCGATAAACCTAAAGAACCTACAGAATTTTGTCGGCCAATATCGTTATTTTGAACTACATCTAGAATTTTAGCAAATAGACGAATATCCAAATAAGGGTCACGGGGTTGACTAGAAACAAAAGTAGCGGTATGTTCATAACCTCGTGCTAAACCTAATTGGGTCGTGAATAAATTCACCGCACCTTTAGTTAGTTTAATAGTTCCTTCCGGTACGGGTTCAGTTAAAGAACCATTAACAATTAAATCCCCAGCAGCTTGGAACTTAAAAAGCGGTGGACTAGTAATTTGTACATTTTTACCTAAGTTCAATTCTAACTTATTTAACTTGGTAATTTTATTTTCTACCTCTGGAGATCTTTGAGAAATGCTGATTTTACCATTTGAGGAATTAACATTTTTAGATTCTGCTAACAATACTTGACCATCAAATAATTCTATCTTACCACCAATTACAGGTTGCAGAAGAGAACCTGTAATTTTTACATTACCACTAGCACCCCCTTGATATAATCCCTTGAGATTTAAAGCCAATTGTTCTAAATTAACAGTCAGTGCATTTTCTGTTTTAATATTTTGACTAGTAAAAATTGGTAGCTCTCCCACCACTTCAACTTTACCATTACTAAATCTACCTTCAAGACTGTCTACAAATACTCGGTTTAAATCAAACTCTGCACTACCATTTATATTGGTTAACTTTCCTGGTAATGCTTGAGCGCTAAAGGTAGCATTACTCAAGGAAGCTTTACCTTCAACCAAGGGGTTTTTTAAAGTTCCCGAAACTTTTAAATCTAATTCTCCTTGTCCATTTTCAAAAGCTACTTCATTAGTAAAAAGATTTAGAAGTGTTAAACCTTCGTTTTTGACTTTCACATCTAAGGTAATTTGATTACCCTCGGATTTTCTAGTCGCAAAAGGTATTTCATAAGGAATACTCCCCGAAATTTCAGTTCCAGATTCTTTCCCCGTTCCTGAGACATTGCTACTAAAGTTTAATCTTCCATTAGCATAATTGAAAGTAGCGTTGGTTGATGCTATTTGTTTTTGATTAATTGTTCCTTCTGTAATGTTTAATTCTCCTATAGCTTGAGGATTATTAATACTACCTGCTATTGCTGTCGTTAAATTCAGTTTACCTCCAATTCCCACTGGTAGTTTCACTAAATCATTTACTCGCCCAAGAGGAAAATTTTCTACTGTCAATTTACCTGATTGTTTACTATTACCAATGTTACCTGTAAAGGTAATTAACTTTTGCTGAGATTGAATTTGTAAAGGTTGTAAACGGAAAATTCCCTCTTCTAAACTACCCTTAACTACTACTTTTTCCACCGCATAAAATCGGCTTGGTTCTGTTGGTTTACCCCAAGTAAAGTTTTGTCCTTGCAGGTTAAATTTCACTCTTGGTTGGTCGGTGGTAGCAGTATTAATACTGATACCACCGTTTAAAATCCCTTTTAAGTCTCTTAATTCTGGTATGGGTGTAGCATTTATCCGTTTTTGTTCTTGGGCAGTTACCAGGGCATTAATTTCCGATAACCTTTGAATTTGGCTGAATAAGGACTGATTTGGTAATTTTTGGGATTGAGCGGTTAACTCCTCAGCTTTGCCGTATTTTGGTGCTTTTAAACCACGTTGCAAGTCTTGAAGTTCAAATATTTGGGCAACATTAAGAATGTCTTGAATATTACCTTTGTCAATTTTGATGTTTGCTCGCAGTTGGGGTTTTTTAGTCCATGGTCTGATGTTTGCATCAAAGTTATATCTGCTTTCACCTTTGCGAAATTCGCTATTACCGAGAATAAATGTTTGATTATCATAGCGTAGTTGGGTTTGAAAGCGATCGCCTTTAATGCGGCCAATTTCTGGTTTCTCAATGGCTATATTCCCCTCTGTCGCTAATGTCTGGGAATTAATTTGTAAATTTCCACTTAATAATCCCCCCACACCTCCCGGACTTAATAGTGTATCATCTGGTAAAATTATATTTAATGCTCCTAATGGTAGATTAGTCATACCCACGGCTAAGTTACCATCTGTTTCTATACCTGATAACAATGCTTGTTGCCACTTGACTAAAAAAGATTTAGGACGATTATTACTATCTAATTTAAATGCTATACGCTCTTTTCCACCTGCAACATCTAAGGTTACTCCCTGTCCTGATACAGCTTGAACACTACCAGTTAGAGATGGTTCAAATGCCAATTTTTGAAGTCTTAAATCTGTAAATCCCAATTTACCTGTAATATTTGGTGCAGTGGGTTTTCCTCTCAACTGGCCACTAAAATCCAGATTTCCAGCAATATCTACGTTTTTAGGTAATTTAATGGGCAATTTTTGTAGATTATAATTATTTACATCTAAGTTTAAATTCATATCCGTAATTTCGGGAATCCCTACTTTTTCGGCATTAGCTAATAAATAACCTTTAACTTGGAAATTACCATTATTATAACTATCTATAGTTAGCTTTTTTCCATTCCAACCAATATATAACCAAATAGGTGGATCAATACCTGGCAAACCTCTATTAAATCGCAGTTGACCAACAGCAGCAATATCTGCTAATTTGGGAGTGGCTAAAGTTCCCGCTAGTTGTAATTTCCCTGTCAACTGTCCTTGTAACTGCTGACCAAAAGAGCGCAATTCTAACCCAGAAGTAGCCAAAGAAGCCTGATAATTTCCATCGTTAACTCGAATATCAGAGACCATAACCGTTCCGCTAGGAAGTTTCAATCTCCCTTTTCCCTCTCCCTGAATAGTTTCAGGTTGGAATGACTCCACAGAACCCCCTACCTGTAATTCACCTGTGATATTTCCTTGCCATGGGGATGGTACAGGTGCTAAACTAAGTAAGGATACATTATCAGCTTGAATTTTCGCCTCATAGCGACCTTCCGCAACTTGAATATTCCCAGCTTTAATTTTCCCCCCTCCCACAGATAAAAAGGCCTCACCCAATGCTGTGAGGGTTTTGAGTTGGAAATTTTCCCGATTACCCCCAATCATGAATTTACCTGTGAGGGGATAATTTAAAATCGGGTTGGTTTGTTTTTGTTTTAATATTGTGCCTAAGCGTAAATTTCTCCCTAGTAACAAGGCTGTGAAATTTTGCTCTTGTAAATTGATTTGGGCTATATTGACTGTACCACCCGCAATGTTAACATTCGCATTTTCAGGGATAATTGTCTCGATTTTAAATGGTGAGGAATTTCCTGATAAACGGATATTGCCATTAAATTCCGCCCCAGTTAACGAAATATTCTCCTGTTGTTTTTGGTCTATAAAGGAGGCTAATTTAATCTTATTAGCTTGCGCTAAAGCTTGCCAACGACCATTACTATAAGTACCACTACCCCTAACTATGCCACTACCTACATTAGCAACTAGATCACGGAAGGAAACCGTCTGGTCAGAATTAATAATTGTTGTTAACCTTGCGGGATATTTAGCTTGAGGTGCTTGCAATTTTACTATAGTCTGGGTTTTATTATCCGCTCCTTTGAGTTGGGCTGTAGCTGATAATAGTCCAATGGGGAATCCTGTTTGAATATTATATACTTGAGCGATCGCATCTCCGGCTATATTTTCCCCACTCAAGTTAAAATCTAGTTGGGGTACTGCACTCAGTTTAATTGTTCCCCCACCTTTTACCTGACCTTGATATGTAGTTTTTCCTTGGATATCTGTAATTTTCAGCAGAGACTTACTGCTTATCAGTTCAAATTTACTACTAACTTTCTGAAAATCTACTTTATCAATTCGGACAGTTTTCAAACTGCTGACACTACCGGATAATACTGGCTGGGAAATTCCTCCCAATATCTGTACATCTGCTTGAGCTATCCCAGTTACAGGAACTGGTAACTTGACTTTCAGAGTAGTTTGGGCATTAGCTAAACTTACCGCATTGACACGCCCTTTTAGATTAAATCCAGCTTCCTGGTCAATTGTACCTGATGCTGTAACGGGGATTTGCCCGTAGTTGGTAATTATCTGCTCTAATTTAATCGCCAGTCCATCAAAACTGAGATTCCCTTGACTATTATTTAATAATTGAGGTATTTTAGGGATTTGTACCGTTACTCCCGCTATGGCCGCCTTACCGTATAATAAGGTTTTCCCCCTGGGAACTACTTTAATTTGCAAATCACCATTGACTCTACCAGTTTTTAAGGTTAGTGGTAAAGTGACAATTCGCGTAATATCTGCGGCAAGAATGTTTTCCGCTTGTAGTCGAAAATCCCCAACTAAAACTTTCTGAGGAATTAAATCCCCGGTAATGGAAATATTACCCCCACTGACTGCCTTACCAGCTAATTCTAATTTAATCAGACGATTTTGATTTAAGAGTTTAGCTGTGCCATTAATTCCTGAAAATGCTACTTTCTCTGGTAAAGAATTTTTTTCTAAAACCGATACTTTCGGCACTAATACTAGATTGGCATCACGAAACCGCAATTTATCCAAATCAGTTTTAATCAATGCTTTACCCGGAGGCGGAGTTATAGTAGTAGTTAACCAGCGTCCTTGGGAATCTTGTTCAATATAAATATCTGGGTTAATTAAAGTTACATCTAATCGCAGATTGCGGTTAATAACTAATTGCCAAGGATCAAATCCCACTTCAACAGCTTTTGTATTTACCTTATCTGAATCCGTATCTGTAGTTGGTATCTCTGAAGCGGCAAAACTTACCCCTGTCAGGGAAAATGACTTAACTGCTCCCAATTTGACCGGACGGTTCAGGGTGTTAGTTAGATTTTGGGTAACTAATGGTACTAAATCATCATAAACGAAATTCCGCAACCGCCAAACACCGGCAATAATTCCCAGCACCAATACAGCACCTAAAACTAGTCCACCTCGACTTAATATTGTTAACCATAGACGCTCCAACCCAGAGTTTCTGGAGTGAGAATTTTGACCAGGAGAGTTAGACATGATGTTTTCACCACAACTTATGGGATCAGGAAGCCCGCTAAATTTACGCTGCTGGATATTTGACACTCACCTTCCCCATTATACCAAAAGCTGTCTTTCTAGAACGGAGTTTTTAACCAAAATTTTCGGGAAAAAGAGTAGAAAAGGTATTGACAGAGAGTTTTTAATCGGTTATCATAGAACCGACAAGGAAGAACTATCTTCTACTTTTATGTAAATTAATATTATTTTTATCACGCACAGGCGCGGATGGTTGGCACTTTTTCGAGAAAAAGAGTATAAAAGATGTTGACAAAGAGTTTTTAATATGTTATTATCAAACGGACGAGGAAGAACTATCTTCTGATAATTTTATAAATATATGGCAAACAAGCCCAAGCAGATTATATCAAGAATTATTTTAAAAAAAATAGTTGAGAAAGTCAAGCCCGAAAATGAACTTTTTTCGTCGAGTTATTGAGAATATTCTCAAGATTATTGAGAATAGAGGGGCAATTATTCAACTTGACCTTTTTTTGTCAAATTCCTATTTAAAAAACTTATAGTTAATTAACTATATGATTGGAAAATCTTTTAGTTTAGCTGTGAGTCCTGAAAATCGGACAAAAATGATCTCAGACTTTTGCAAATGCACAACCTAGAACTTTAATATAAGTTAGACAAGAAATTAAAGGATGGATAATGCGTGTTTTTGTACTAATTTTTAATGCTGGTACGGACAATGAGGGCATTCACAGCGTTCGGATTACCAATGGCCAAGGGTTAGAAGGTAATCAAATCCTCATGTTTGAATCAGAAGATGATGCTACTCGCTATGCTTTAATGTTGGAAGCTCAAGACTTCGCTGTACCGACAGTGGAAATGATGGATGCTGCTGATGTTCAGGAATTTTGCGAAAGTGCCGGCTATGATTGGGAAATTATCTCCGAAAATAGTGAGTTAGCGATTCCTCCAGCAATAAACGTGGAAGAAACTGACTGGCAAGCTGAAGCCGAAATAGGGTACACTAGGAAAGATTTCCTGGCCACAGGTCCATCTGTACCAGAAATTGCTAATTCTGATTTAGACAGCATTCGTCGTCAACTGGAAGGGCTATTATGATTTGTCATGGATCATTAGTCATGATCAGTAAGTCAACCACCCACCACTAATCAGAGTACCGATATAGTGCGGGTCTCCTGGGAGGTTTAGATGACAACTGACTATTGATTTGTTACCACTGACCAAGAATATAGACTACACAAAATGACAAATTTCCAGGAACGCGGCCATCTACTCACAGAACAAGTTAATCCTCATAGTCTCAATCTAGACCAACTCAATTCCCTGGAATTGGTGGAGTTATTTAATCATGAAGACCAAAAAGCAGTAGCCGCAGTAGCAGAGGCTAAAGTTGAATTAGCAGCAGCTATTGATTTGACAGCGGACAGGTTGCGTCAAGGAGGACGTTTATTTTACGTGGGTGCAGGGACAAGTGGTAGATTGGGAGTATTAGATGCTGCTGAATGTCCACCTACTTTCTGCACTCCGGCCGAGTTGGTACAGGGGATTATTGCCGGTGGCGCTGGTGCATTGGTTCGCAGTTCTGAGGATTTAGAAGATCGATCTGAAGATGGGGAAAGTGCCATTTCTCAACGACAAATTACCCAACTAGATGTGGTCGTCGGCATTACTGCCGGAGGAACAACACCTTTTGTTCACGGTGCTATTAATGCTGCTCGTCAACGCGGAGCTAAAACTATTTTTATAGCTTGTGTCCCCGCTGAACAAGTCACTATTGAAGTTGATATTGATATCCGTTTGTTAACAGGTCCAGAAATTTTGGCTGGTTCTACTCGTTTGAAAGCGGGAACTGTAACAAAATTGGCTTTAAATACTCTCTCCACTGGGGTAATGGTCAAACTCGGTAAGGTCTATGGTAATCGCATGGTTGATGTCGCTGTGACTAATCAAAAGTTACGCGATCGCGCTTTACGGATTCTACAAGACTTGACGGGATTAAGTCGAGAAGCGGCGGGTTTCTTACTGGAACGCAGCGGTAAATGGGTGAAGTTGTCCTTATTAATGCACTGGACGGGTTTAGATCAGGAAGCGGGTAAGGAACTACTAGCTGCACATTTGGGTAATCTCCGTCAGGCTGTAACTAGTTATAATCAAGATCATAATTCGGGTGTTGGTAAATGAAAGTGTGAAGAGGTAGGGCTATGGTTTAATTGCTGTTATTTTTTAGGTGTTGCTTCACCAAATTTAATGACAAGGGAAATTGATATACTCACTATCAAAATCAATGTCATACTTAAAGCTGAACCAAAACCCCAATTTTGAGTAGCACCAAGAAACTGATTATAAACTAATCTGGCCGCTGTCATGCTGGAAGCACCTCCTAATAATTCGGGGTCAATAAAATCCCCTAATGCAGTAATAAAAACTAGCAATGAACCAGCCGCAATACCCGGTAAAACTTGAGGTACGGTCACTTTTAAAAAAGTTTGGATGGAATTTGCACCTAAATCAGCAGCAGCTTCTAATAGTCTTTTATCTAATTTTTCTAAGGAAGCATACAAAATTAATACCATGTAGGGTAATAGGCTGTAACTCATACCAATTAATACGGCTAAATTACTATTGAGAATATCTAAAATTGGTAAACCAATACTGGTTAACAAACTATTTAATAATCCGCTGGGACGCAAAATAGTAATCCATGCGTAAGAACGTAATAAAGAAGAAGTCCATAAAGGTAATACAAAAGCTAATACTAACAAATTTTGCCAGCGATTTGGTACTATTACAGCAATCCAATAAGCAACGGGAAAACCTAACATTAAGGTGATAATAGTAGTACCAAAGGCAAAAAAAAGTGAGTTGAATATCACTTTTAAATAAATCGGTGCAAAAATGTGAATATAATTACTAATACCACTGGGATTTACTAAATCACCAGGACGAATATCTGGGACTAAGCTTAACTCAAAAATGATTAATGTTGGCAAAAGTAATAATATTAATAACCAAATACCAGATGGTGCTAGTAATGTCAAGGGAGGTAGCCAATTTTTCCAAGCTGTTTGTAATTTGTCGGTTTTTTTCAGGTTGTTAGTAGATTCCATTTGAGTATGAGGATTTGGTGATTTTTGATGAGGATTACCCCACAAGGGTTATATATTTAACATTTAACATTTAACATTTAAAATTGGCTGAATATGCCATTTTTCTGTAGTTGGGTTTTGTGCTGTAACTGACCGATAAATCTAACCACAGAGGCACAGAGAACACAGAGGTAAGAGGTAAGGAGATGATGTTTGACTTTATCATTAATTTTTTTATGTTAGTTATGTTAGTAATTGTGTCCAATATCTATCATAGATTTCTTCAAATTTTCCCAAGGGGGTAATCCGTTCACATTTTGCTAAAATTGATTCGGGAGGAAATAAATTGCTGTTCTGTTGAATTTTCTGTGGTAATTGCTCAAATGCTGCTCTATTAGGGGTAGAAATATATAATCTTTGGGCAATTTTGGCGGCTATGTCTGGTTGTAAAATTAAGTTGATCCAAGCGTAAGCACCAGCTAGATTAGGGTTGGATTTAGGAATGACAATGGTATCTGTCCATAATGAAGAACCACTACGCGGAATGACAAATTTTAGTTTGGGGTTTTCTTTAGAAATTCTCACCGCGTCTGCAGAATAACACATCGCAATTAATAGGTCTCCTGCTAGGATTTTATTTTGCCAAGCATCTGTGTCAAACGCAGCAATGGCAGGTTTGAGCAATTTTAATTTTTGATATGCTTGTTTTATTTCATTTTCATTTTGTGAATTATAGGAGTATCCTAACATTCTCAAGGTTGCACCTATCACTTCCCGGACATCGTTGAGTAAGGTAATCCGTTTATTTAATTTATCTCGATTTTGCCACAGATATTCCCAATCTTCGGGAGGATTTGAGAGTTTTTCTGAGTTGTATAATAACCCTGTTGTTCCCCAATTAAAGGGAATACTATAACGGTTTTTGGGGTCATAAATGGGATTATTAAATTGTGGAAATAAGTTATCTAATCCGATTAATCGGTTATGATCTATTTCTGCTAATAATCCTTTTTCTGCCATTTTCTGTACCATAAAATCTGATGGATAGATAATACTATAAGTACCACTTCCTCCAGCTTGCAATTTCGCTAACATGACATCATTCGATTCATATACATCTGCTATTACTTTCATCCCTGTTTGTCTGGTAAAGGTTGTTAGTAATTCTTTATCTGTATATTGTGTCCATGTGTAAATATATAGTTTATCACTTTGATTAGGGTTAATATCTTTTGAGCCTACATTGGCTAGTCTCCAACCACAACTACCTAAAGATAAGGTGGAAAAAACTGCGATTTTTTTGAGAAGTTTACGTCTGTTAATCATTGGGGGAAATTGAGTGTTGATAATTGATTCATAAGATATTATGCTATGCTAGGAATAATTGACCACAGATAAATATGGATGATTCCTATTTCTGCGGCTCAAATTAAAGTTTGTTATTTTCACTAATAGCTAAACAGTCAGCTTTTTCCCACCAAGTATAAATGGTTGTATTCCTTTCTAGTAAGTTAGTGAATGTATTCCGTTGTAAAACATTAATGTTCATACCGTTGATTAATTCTATGGTATAATTAACATGAGTACCTGAATACATGACATTAATTAACCTTCCCGCAAAGCAGTTTATGGGTATGTTGGGTGGATATAGGGAAAGTTGGATTTTTTCGGGACGGACGCTAACTACTACATTTTGGGATTTTTCCAGGGGTGTTTGTTCGCAGCGATTCACAATCATCGTTAATCCGGTTTTAGTGGTAATTGTTACACATTCTGCGTCTATTTCGGCAATTTTACCACTAAATAAATTAGTATCACCGATGAAATCAGCTACAAAAACTGTTTGGGGACTTTCGTAAATTTGACTGGGAGTACCAATTTGTTCTATTCTGCCTTGATTCATCACGGCAATACGGTTAGATAGAGATAGCGCCTCTTCTTGATCATGTGTCACCATGATAAAGGTTAATCCTAACTCTTGGTGAAGATTGGATAGTTCAACCTGCATCTGTTTACGAAGTTTTAAGTCTAATGCTCCCAAGGGTTCATCTAATAGGACCACTGCGGGACGATTAACTAAAGCCCTTGCTAATGCTACCCGTTGTTGTTGACCACCGGAGAGTTGATGAGGAACACGCGATCGCAAGCTTTCCATTTTTACAAGTTTTAAAGCTTCCGTGACGCGACTATTAATTTCTGATTTGGATACTTTTTTTAATCGCAGTCCAAAAGCAATATTTTCCCACACATTTAAATGATTAAATAAAGCATAACTTTGAAATACTGTATTCACAGGTCGTTGATAAGGAGGAATATCGGTCATTAATTGACCCTGAATCAATAGTTTACCAGCATCAATTCTTTCAAATCCAGCAATTAAGCGCAGTGTAGTTGTCTTTCCACAACCAGATGGACCTAAAATACTAAAAAACTCTCCTTTTTTAACATTCAAATCTACACCCTGTACTGCGGGTTCTTGGTTAAAAAACTTAAATACGTTGCATAATTCAACATCAAGTGTCTGTGAGGATTTTAAATCCCTTTGATTTTTGATCGCAGTTTCAGCCATAATATCCAGTCCAATGTCCTAATCTCATATTTAATATGATTGTCAATTGTTAATTTTTCCCTGTTTAACCCAAAATTTCTTTTGGTCCTATGGCTATTTTACCACCATTGCTTAGTAGTCAAAAAAATACGCGCACAGTTGGACGTGGTGTCCAATCTACATTTGTAATTTTATTCACATTATTAATGTTATCTGGTATTGGCGCTCGATTGGTCTATTTACAAATTGTACAAGGAGGGAAACATCGTCAACGCGCAGAATCTAACCGGGTGCGGATTATTCCTAAACAACCAGAAAGGGGTAATATTTTTGACAGAAATGGCAAATTATTAGCCAGCACTCGTTATCCTCGGTCTGTATATTTATGGCCTATGGCACATAAAAAATCCTCCTGGTCTGTCGTCGGTCCACGTCTAGCGCAAATTCTGGAAATTCCCCAAGCAGAGATTGAAAAAACCCTTGAAGAATCTGCTGTTAATCCCTCTTCACTGATTCGTATTGCTCGCAACCTAAATGAAGCCCAAGTTACAGCATTAAGGGAGTATGAAAATGAACTCCCAGGTGTGGAAATAAATACGGAAGCTGTTCGTTATTATCCCTATGGCAAAGAGTTAGCTCATATACTTGGATACACCAGGGAAATTACGGCTGAACAGTTGGAAAAGAAGAAAGCCCAAGGCTACCGATTGGGTGATGTCATGGGTCAAATGGGTATAGAAAAGGCTTATGAAAAATTGTTAAGAGGTGAGTGGGGAGGTCAGCAAATAGAAGTAGATGGTAGCGGTAGACCCCTCCGAGTATTGGGAACTAAACAAGCAAAATCTGGTAATGATCTACATTTGACCATAGATTTAGAGACGCAAATAGCCGCAGAAAAGGCTTTAGGTAATCGAAATGGGGCAATAGTAGCAATTGACCCTAAAAATGGTGCTATATTAGCAATGGTGTCTCATCCCGGTTTTGACCCGAATATTTTTTCTAAACAAAAACTTTCCCAAAAAGATTGGGAAAGTCTCCAAGGTTCGGAACATCCTTTAGTTAATCGTGCTATTAGCGCCTTTCCTCCCGCTAGTACCTTTAAAATTGTCACCACCACAGCGGCGCTAGAATCGGGACAATTTTCTCCAGATACAGTATTACAAACCTATGGTTCTTTAACTATTGGTGGGACTAGATTTGGTGAATGGAATCATGCTGGTTTTGGACCATTGGGTTTTGTGGGAGCGCTACAGTGGAGTAGTGATACCTTCTTTTATCAAATTGGGAAGCGGGTTGGCGGACCGACATTGATTTCATGGACTCGTAAATATGGATTTGGTCAAAAAACTGGTTTTGAATTTACTACAGAGGAAGCTAAAGGTTTAGTTCCCGATGAGAATTGGAAACAGAAGGTATGGAAAAGAGATTGGACTGTGGGTGATACTATAAATATGTCCATTGGCCAAGGGGCTTTACAAACTACACCTTTACAAGTCGCTGTCATGTTTGCTGTACCTGCTAATGGTGGTTATCGTGTCCAACCCCATTTACTCAAAGATCATGAAGAAGCTAAAAGTTGGAGAGAATCATTAAATCTCAAACCCACAACCGTCAAGGTTTTGCGTGCGGGATTACGGAAAGTAGTTAGCGAAGGCACAGGTAAGGTATTAAATACTCCGACTCTTCCCCCAGTAGCGGGTAAAAGTGGAACTGCGGAAGCTTGGAGACGAGGAGTTAAAGAAAATCACGCTTGGTTTGGGGCTTATGCACCCGCTGATAAACCAGAAATTTTAGTGGTGGCTTTTGCTGAACATTCCGGTGGTGGTGGTGGTAGTGTAGCAGCACCTATGATTTTAGCAGTAATGGAAAAACATTTTGCTCGCAAGTAGGTAAACCACCTTTACTTTGAAAACCATAGTTTTTGGGAATTACAAAGGAAATTAAAATTTACCAGTTTAAATTTACCAGTTTAAATTTACCAGTTTAAACCCCTCTATGCCAGCGTGTTCCTTCTTTGCTATCTATTAAGGTAACGCCTTTTCTTAATAGTTGCTCACGAATTTGATCAGATTCTGCAAAGTTTTTGGCTTTTCTTGCTACCTGTCTTTTTTGAATTAACTCCTCAATATCAACATCATTTATACCATGATTAACGGGATTTTCTACTTCTGCTTGGGCGGTTAAACCTAAAACATCTGCTAATCTAATTAGAGTTTGCCATTTTTGCAGTAATTCATTGGCAGGTGTTTCTGTTTTTCCTTGATGTATAATAATATTTCCTTCCCGATTTAGTTCTTTGGCTAATTCAAAAACTATTGCTAAACCACCAGGGAAATTAAAATCATCATTCACTGCTGCTTTAAATCTCTCAACCTCCGCATTTTGGATTTGAGATTTCAGATTTTGGATCAGGTTAGATTCATCCCACTCTAATTTTTTACCATGTTGATAACCGAAAAGTAAACCTTCTTTGAGCGTATGCCAGCCATTGGTTGCTGCTAATATGCCATCATCGGTAAAATCTATGGGTTTGCGGTATTGTGCCATTAAGACAAATAATCTTACCGCCATTGGATCTATGCCACGATCTAATAATTGCCGAATTGTGATAAAATTACCCAAGGATTTGGACATTTTTTCACCGTCCACCTTGACCATACCATTGTGTAACCAATAATTGGCTAAAGGTTTGCCAGTCACAGCTTCTGATTGAGCAATTTCGTTTTCATGATGGGGGAAAATTAAATCAGCACCACCAGCATGAATATCTATTGTATCACCCAAGCGATCGCGCACCATGGCAGAACATTCTATATGCCATCCTGGGCGGCCTTTTCCCCAGGGAGACTCCCACGCAGGTTCACCGGTTTTTGCAGCCTTCCACAGGGCAAAATCAAAGGGGTATTTCTTCTTTTGATATTCCGCGTCTTCGATATTTACCCGTTCACTTGCACCAGCTTGCATATCTGCTAATTTGCGTCCTGAAAGTTTGCCATATTCGCTAAAATTCTGTACCGCATAATAGACATCACCGTCAGCGGGATAAGCAAAACCTTTATGCTCTAAATCGTGAATTAATCGCACAATCCCATTCATTGTATGTGTAGCGCGGGGATATTCGTCAGCTTCTTTAATTCCTAACCGCGACATATCCTCAAAATATGCCTGAATGTAGCGTTCTGCGACAATTTCCATGGAGGAATTTTCTTCTCTAGCCCGTTTGAGAATTTTATCATCAATATCCGTAAAATTTTGGATGTAATACACATCATAGCCGATAAACTTCAGGTATGAACGTACTATATCCCAGATAATAGACGTTCTAGCATGACCCAAATGGCAGTAATCATAAACTGTCACACCGCAGCAATACATTTTCACTTTTCCAGGTTCGACGGTGGTAAATTGCTCTTGACGACGGGTGAGAGTATTGTAAATAGATAGGGTCATAATAGAGGAATAAGGCATCTGACGATTAATAATGATAACGCAAGTTGATGACAATGGTGTCATCCCAGATTAAGATCAAGCTGCATGGAGTAAGTTTATGGATAAATTTTGTTATAGTTGAAGGTCTTAGTAGCTAATAACTAATAACTATTAACTATTAACTATTATTAGTAATACTTGCTAATCTTGTCAACAACTGGAGGTAAAGTATGATTCAAGCATTACCCAAAACTAAATCAGTCACTTTTGAGGAATTTGTGGAATGGAAACCAGAAGGAAAGTATTATGAATTACATCATGGAGTAATTATTGAAATGAATCAACCATCAGGCAAGCATGAAGGGATTATCATTTTTTTGAATAGAAAAATAAACTCAGAATCTACACGTTTAGACTTACCCTATGGTATAGCAAAAACTGTTGTAGTTAAACCACCTGAAAATCAGTCTGCTTACTCACCAGATGTTTTACTTGTAAATCCCAATAATTTAATCAATGAACCATTATGGGAAAAAGAATCTACCCTTATCCAAGGTGCATCAATTCCCTTAGTGATTGAAGTTGTGAGTACAAATTGGCGTGTTGATTATTTAACAAAAGTCAAAGATTATGAAGAAATTGGTATTCCTGAATATTGGATTGTTGATTATTTAGCATTAGGAGGAACTCCCTATATCGGAAATCCTAAACAACCAACTATTTCTATCTATGATTTAATTAATGGGGAATATCAAGTGAGTCAATTTAGAGAAAATCAAACTATAGTTTCACGTACTTTCCCCGAATTAACCTTAACTGCTAACCAAATTTTTCAAGCTGGTATGTAAATATGTTATCGTCATGCAGAATCGCCAAAATCAAGATAAAATTAAAAACACATTAAAAACACACCAAAATCCTACTTTCTGACCATGCAAACAATAGTTAATTCCGACTCTCACGCAATGGAACTTACTAAAAAAGGTTTACCAGTAACCATTATTACCGGATTTCTCGGTAGCGGTAAGACTACTTTACTTAACCATATTCTCACAAATCAGCAAGGTGTGAAAACTGCTGTTTTAGTCAATGAATTTGGGGAAATTGGTATTGATAATGAATTAATTATTTCCACTGATGAAAACATGGTGGAATTGAGTAATGGCTGCATTTGTTGTACCATTAATAATGACTTAGTTGATGCTGTTTACAAGGTTTTAGAACGGGAAGAAAAGCTAGATTATCTAGTTGTCGAAACCACTGGTTTAGCTGATCCTTTACCAGTAGCTATGACATTTCTGGGTGCAGAATTACGAGATCTAACCCGATTAGATTCTATCATTACTGTAGTTGATGCCGCTAATTATAGCTTAGATTTATTCAATTCTGAAGCTGCTTTAAGTCAAATTACTTATGGTGATGTCATTATTCTCAATAAGACAGATTTAGTTGATGAAACCACTCTACAGGAATTGGAGAAAAAAATCAATAATATTAAGGAAGGAGCGCGGATTATTCGGACTACAAAATCTCAAGTTCCACTTCCTTTAATTCTCAGTGTTGGTTTGTTTGAATCTGATAAATACTTTGATTCCCACACAGAAGAACATCATGATCATTCTAATTGTGGTCACGAACATCACGATGATCATGATCATTCTACCTGTGGACATGACCACCATGATCATGAACATCATGATCATTCTAACCATTTAGAAAATGACGGTTTTACCTCTATTTCCTTCCAAAGTGATAAACCCTTTGCTATTAGAAAATTTCAATATTTCCTAGATAATCAATTACCTACAAATGTCTTCCGTGCTAAAGGTATTATGTGGTTTGAAGAAAGTCCTCAACGTCATATTTTCCATCTTTGTGGTAAACGCTTTACTATTGATGATGATCAATGGAAGAATGAAAATAAAAAGCAAAATCAGTTAGTGCTAATTGGTCAAAATCTAGATAGTGAAACCTTACTCCAGCAACTAGAAAATTGTATTTGTTTTCCTTCTACCAGCAAAGGTAAAGGATTTGGAAAGTAATCATTAGGAAATATTTTGTAGGTTGGGTTAAGCAACAGCGTAACCCAACAAATTTAATCCCAATTTAATCCCAATTTAATCCCAATTTAATCCCAATTAAAAAACCAGAAATTATCCCAGAAATTATCATTTAACATCCTGAAAATAAACCTAATGAACAAATAATCCGCGCTTCCTGCTGTACATCTTCAGGATGAATAATACACAAAGAATTATTATCACGTAAAGAGACAATCATTGCCGCTAATTGTTCATCTGTAATTCCACTTTTCAACTGACGATTAATTTTAATCACTGTGGTTTCTTTTAAAGGATAAAGATAGATTTCCTCAACAGCTTTTTTCAAATTTTGCCAATCTTCTCCTAATGGAAATAAGGGTGTTTCCGTTCTTTTAATATAAGCATCTAATTTATAATAGGTGCGATATCTTGCACTTTTAGGACTTCCCAATTGTCCTCCCGTTGAGTTTTGCTGTTCTAAGATTAAATCAGCCCCTTGAGAGACAATTTCATGGTGTTGGGGATGTCTTTTTAAGGGGGGTGTATCCCGGTTACATCTAGCAACTCTTAATATTCTCATTTGTGATTGAGTAACGCTTTTACCTTCCCTATTTATCCACGCTAAAGCATCCGTGCCTTCAGCAGTTCGCAAATACATTAATACCCCTTGAGGATCTAAATTTGTACCTTCATATTCGCGGGTAGAATAAATCACATTAGGAAGACCTTTGATAGTTTGTTCTAAACTAGGATCAGCATCTATAGCATTTTTCCAAATTTGAAAAGCTTCCGATGTTAAATCAACTTCTCCATCATCCTCTTTATCAAAGATACCTGATTTTTCATGATAAAGATCAAGTATTTCCTGATCAGAAAGACTATCTTCAAAAAATGCTTCATCTGTTCCCACCACATTCGCATTTTGTTGTAATCTTTCACTTAATCTCCCTCGTAAATTAATTAATTCCTCTACTCCCTCCGCAGGTAAAAACGAATAACAGAGAATTTCTGAGGCTTTTTGGCCAATTCTATCTACTCTGCCAATTCTTTGAATTAAGCGAATAATTGCCCAAGGTAGGTCATAATTAATAATTATCCGACAATCCTGTAAATTTTGACCTTCACTTAAAACATCGGTAGCAATTAAAATTCTAATTTGTTGTTCCTGGAGAATATTTTGTTTATTACTTTCTGGACTAAAACGATAAGCTAATGCTGTCGGATCATTTATTTTTCCTGTCACTAATGCGGTTTGAGTGATATTGGTTTTTTCTAAACACTCCTGTAAATAACGCGCTGTATCTGCAAATTGGGTAAATATCAATATCTTCTCATTTTCATGAGTTTCCGTGATTAATTTTTGCAAAGTTTGTAATTTTTGATCTTCTTGATAATTCCATTCTCCACAATTATGTAATAACTTCAATAATGATAAAGCATCTTCGCGGAGATGTTTTTTTAATTCAGATTTGAATAATCGAGAATCTAACCATTTAAACCGTTTTTGGTACTTATTTTGATAGAGTTCATAAATAGCCTTTGCTTGACGTTTATATTCTGCTTCTTTACTTGTTAAACTGGCAAAATTCACCTCATCATTATGATCATCATTTTCTGCATGATCATCATCAGCTATTTCAAAATCTAAATTGGTAGAATTAATATTATCAGCATCTTCATCATTATTGGTAGTATCTAAAAACTCTGCATCTTGTGTACCAATAGGAATATCTAATTTATTTTCTAAAGCATGAAGATATACATAATTCCGTAAAATATGACGTTCTAAAGATTCTAAAAAAGCATTGCCACTACTTTCTAATCTTTTAAACAAATTCGTGCGACAAAAACCCATTAACCTTCTACCACCACGGGATAAACTATTTAATATCTGTTGTTGTGCTGCTGTGGGAGGTTGTTTATATTTATCTAAAGTGTAATTTCCTAAACCATAACGGGGTAATGATAAAGAATTAATAATTTCTACTACCTCACCAGAGTATAATTTTCCATAGTTATCATCATTATTAATCGTAAATTTAGCAGTTTTCGGGATACGGGTAGGAAAATAAGAACGAGTACCATTAGGAAATTGTAAATATTTACGTTCATTTATAGGGTCTGTATCAGCATAATTATTTTTAATGAAACTGCGGGTTCTTCTAATCATATAACGATTCATTAATAATTGCCAATCTTCAAAATATTCACTTTTTTCAAATGCTGCTAAAGTGCTAATATTAGTTTGGGGATGTTTGCGGTTAAACTCATGTTCACCTCCTAATTCCTTGATTAAATTATCTGGTTTAATAATTAAATTTTTATCTTCAGGAACGAATAACCGTAACTGTGCAGATAAGTCAAAATAGCTTTTATTATAGGGAGTTGCTGTTAATAAAATACAACGACTTCCACTTTGTTCTATATATTCCTTAATAGCTGCGTAACGTTGTCCTTCTCTATTTCTTAAATTATGACTTTCATCTATTAAGACTAACCGAAAACGTGCCGGAATTGTCGGTAATATTTTACCAACTTGACTAATAGAAATTACTTTAGCTGTTAACCCATATTCATCTTTATAATTTTCCCACATAGAAACGAGATTTTTTGGACAAATAATCAAGGTACTAATTCCAAGTTCCTCTTCAATAATTTTCGCTATCGCAGTTCCGACTAAGGTTTTTCCTAATCCTACCACATCACCAATCAAAACACCACCACGACGGTTAACATAATGGGCAGCAATTCGTACTGCTGCTGCTTGAAAAGGGAATAATTGAAAATCATAAGGTATAGTATATTGACTTAAACCATCTCGCGCTTCTTGAGAGAGATGATAGGCCATTTTCAGATAAACATAATAGGGAGAAATTAACTTTTCCGTTGCCCAACTTTCATCTATAATTTCTGCCAATTCATCAGAAATATCTATACAAAATCTGTCTTCCCAACGTTCATCAAACCAGGTTTGTAATTTATTGGTTGCATCATTATCTAGGATATCAACATTTAATTCTCCTTGGGTTGATAAACCAGAAAAAGTTAAATTACTACTTCCTAAAAAAGCGATCGCTTTTAAATTATGATGGCTTTGAGGCATTAAATAAAGTTTAGCATGAAGGGGACGACGTAAATAGAGTTTAACTATTACTTTTTTAGATTTTAATTGTGATTTCAGTCTTTTTAAACCCAATTCATCATCATTATTTGGTTTTCCGATCATTAATTGTTGACTAAATTCCTGGACTATGCGTTCTCTCAGGTTATTTGCGTCACCCTGGGATATGGGTTTAGGAGATATTCCTAAACCTAAAACTTGGTTAAGTTCGTCTTTGGGTAATTTCTGCATTCCAATTAATAAGCGACAACAGTTATTTTCTCCTCCGGTAAATTGTTCTATTTCTTCCTGGATTAATTTCCATCCCCGTAAGTTGAAATAACCTACACAAAAATCTGCCCTATGGGCATCTTTGAGGCTTTCTTTGAGTTGGGGTAGTAGTTTTTCGTTGATATTATCAAATATGTGTGGCATAGTTTTTTATATTATTAGTTATTTGGTTAATTGTCTGAATCAGGATATCCAGGATTTTAGGATTTTCAGGATGGGATAAATATTGGATATTATGCCACATCATCAGCTTATAATCTAAAAAAGAGTTTTATTGATCAAGAAAGTCCGCTAAAAATTCTGCTTCATCTTCTTCTCCCCATGTTCCTGCAAGATAATCTAAATCATGATCAGGATAAGAATTAGATACATTTTTTTCTGATTTTTGTAATGTGGTTTTTGATGTGTCATTTAATGACAACATACTCTTTCTTGTGTTTTTCTTCAATTCTTGAAGTAATTGATAAACTTCATTAAGTTGATCTTCTGGTAATTTATCAATTTCTGCATAAATCAATTCTTTAACAGTCATGGTTTTTACTCCGGTTGCTTGCTAATTGGGATATTATAACACATTATTTATATATTTATATCCCTGTCTTCTATGATTAATTTATCATTGATTGACAATATTAAAACAGAAGTTGGGGATCTTGATCAATGTTTACTATTATGTTTACTATAATATAGTAAAATAGTTGTAGTAATTACAGGTGAGTAAATATGATAGCGCAAGAAATAATGGCAAGGATTGATCAAAATGGTAACATTTCTTTAGATCATCCTCTGATAGTTAATAAACCAAGTCGGGTTAAATTAATCGTTTTGTTTATTGAAGATGAATTAGATGAAGATGATCAATCAAAAGCAGTTGTTTTAGAAAGTTTGAAAACCTCATTACAAGAAGCTAAAGCAGGTAAAGTTCATCCAATTTCAGAACTTTGGGAAGGTATTGATGTTGAGTGAAACACCAGTTATCGTTAATTTTACCGATAATTTTTAACAAAAAATACGCAGTTTGTCAAAAAAATATCGCCATATTCGTACTGATATTCAACCAATAATTGAAGAATTACAAAGTGGTAATTTTTTAGGTGATCAAATTGCAGGAACAGGGTATACAGTTTTGAAGGTAAGAGTTCGCAACAGTGACATTCAAAAAGGGAAAAGTAGTGGTTATCGAATTATTTATCAAATTGAATCACCTACAAATGTCCTTTTACTGTTAATTTATTCTAAACTGGAACAAACAGATGTAACAATGGATGAAATTAAGTCAGTTATGGAACTGTTTCAAGCATGATCTTAGTTTTAATCTTAATCCGTTTTTATTTATAAATTGTCGGGGTAATTCATGAATTACCCCTACTTTAACGTTATTTAACCATTTCCCGATAAGCATTTAAAGCCGCATTTTTCACTTCTTCTGCTACTATGGGAAAGGTACTCAATATATGACTAAATTCTGTTTCTGTTAATCCATATAAATGGGCAATTATTCCATCTAATTCGGCGCGGATTTTACCCCTTTCTCTCTCGTCTGTAATTCCGTTTTCATGACTTGTTAATCCTACTTCTTTCGCTAATTCATCATACTCTGCTGTGGTACAGATTAGTTTGGCTGCACGTTCTACTATTTCTTGAAAATATGGGTCTTTTTCTGTTAATCTGGGTACTGGTGTTTGATAGACAATAAAAAATGTTAAATTAGTGGTTACTCTTTGTCTTAAAGAATAATCAGCAACAAAACTATTGAAAATTGTTAGTAAAAATAATTCTGATTTATAATCTAGTGAGTTGTCGGATTTAATAATAGCTGTTGGTAGTTTATGATTACAAAAAATGTTAGTATGTAACATTGTTGCAATCATTGTTCTTTCATTTGTACTGCTTGCAATATCCCTAAACCCTAATCTATAACACTGATAATATAATTTTTGTCCGTTATCAATTTTACCTCTTTTTAATAATGCTTGTCTAGCTTCTTTCTCGTCTAACCAGTATTTAGCTTTTCCCCAACTATGATTAAATTGATGAATCATTTTCCCCTCATATAAAGGTAATCTTCCCTTTCCCGGTTCAGTTTTAAACAAATGACTATCATTAGTCATGTGAAACTCATTAGTTAACTTTAAATTCCACTTATCCTGAATTTCCTCCCCCAACAACGGAAAGCAACTCATTTTTTCAGCTATGAAAATATCTAAATCAGTTTTAAACTCCATAACCGAAATAGAATCAGGAGATAAGCGTTTAATTAAATCTACAGAAATATGAATACAATCATCATCAGGAAAACTATTTAATTCTCCCACATCATGACGCATAAACCTAGCCGGAAAAGATAAAGTTTGATTACCATTTTCAAAAGTCAAAACCACAAACTTAAAGCGACTATCAACATTTTCAAAAATAGCCTTTCTATTTTCAAAACAGAATAACCCAGTGATCTTAGTTTGCGAAAACAACATTTCCCGTAAT
>NZ_BJCF01000011.1 GCF_005402965.1 Dolichospermum planctonicum | reverse complement strand
TGCTGCAAGCAGTTCGCTACATTCTACCTATATAATATAGTAACGCATCATATTAAATCATTATCCTGTACATCCTTTCATCCTGGATATCCTGATTCTGACATAAATTAGGTGACAGGTGCTACGCCACGGGGACAGGTGACAGGGAACAGCTTTTTGAGTAGGGTGTGTTAGTTGTCTTCGTAACGCACCATTGGTAAAAACTTTAGGTGTAGCATAGCGATAGCGAAGCGCTGCTGCAAGCAGTTCGCTACATTCTACCTATATAATATAGTAACGCATCATATTAAATCATTATCCTGTACATCCTTTCATCCTGGATATCCTGATTCTGACATAAATTAGGTGACAGGTGCTACGCTACGGGGATAGGTGACAGGGAACAGCTTTTTGAGTAGGGTGTGTTAGCGACAGCGTAACGCACCATTTTAAATCATTGACATCATCAAAAAATCCCCCTCCTCATCCTGTACATCCTTTAATCAGGGAACAGGGAACAGGGGACAGGGGACAGCTTTTTGAGTAGGTAAAAACTTTAGGTGTAACATAGCGATAGCGAAGCGCTGCTGCAAGCAGTTCGCTACATCTATATAATAATATAATAACGCATCATATTAAATCTTCATCCTGTACATCCTTTCATCCTGGATATCCTGATTCTGACAAATGTAAAAGCATAAATGTTACCAGAGTATATAGTAACGCACCATATTAAATCATTATCCTGTACATCCTTTCATCCTGGATATCCTGATTCTGACAAATGTAAAAGCATGAATGTTACCAGAGTATTATGTATATGACACTAATTAACACACATTAAATTTTAAAAAATACGGTTGTACTTCTGACTTTAATCAATTACCATCATATTATGACAAGGTTTTATTACGTGAAGTTGCTCATTTTCTACCCCATATAACAAAAACCAACAGTACCAGGTGTAAAGGAAAAAATTATGTCTAATAACTCTTTCCTCCGTCAAACCGCAACAACAATTGTTTTTATTGATGCCTCCCTTTCCGACTATCACACCCTCCAAGCAGGAATTATCGAAGGCGTAAAAACAGTTATTATTTCCCCAGAGCAAGACGGAATTGAGCAAATTAGCCAAATTTTACAACAACATCCCCACATCACCACCATTCACATCCTTTCCCACGGTGCGCCTGGCTGCTTATATTTAGGCAATAGTCAATTAAACTTAACTAATATTCATAATTACACCCAACAATTACAACAGTGGCAACCCCAGAATATTTTACTATATGGCTGTAACGTCGCTGCTGGGGATGCAGGGGCAGAATTTATTCACAAATTACATCAAATTACCAACGCCACCATTAGCGCTTCCACCACAAAAACCGGCAATGCAGCATTAGGGGGAAATTGGCAGTTAGAAGTTAGTTTTCCCGTTACAGAGACATTCCATGGAAAGTCTCTACCTTATTTGCCGAATATTGTTTTCAATGCACACACTCTCCACACCTACCAGGGAGTATTTGCACCCACATTAGTGGGCAATTATAATACTTCTGGCTCTGCTTGGGGTGTGCAAGTAGTCGGTAACTATGCTTACATAGCTGATAGTTTGTCAGGACTACAAATAATTGATATCAGCAACCCCACAACCCCCACCCTCAAGGGCAATTATAATACATCTGGCTCTGCTTGGGGTGTGCAAGTAGTCGGTAACTATGCTTACATAGGTGATTTTACTTCAGGACTACAAATCATTGACATCAGCAACCCCACTACCCCACCCTCAAGGGCAATTATGATACATCTGGCTATGCTTATGGTGTGCAAGTAGTCGGTAACTATGCTTACGTAGCTGATTGGACTTCAGGACTACAAATCATTGATATCAGCAACCCCACAACCCCCACCCTCAAGGGCAATTATGATACATCTGGCAATGCTTTAGGTGTGCAAGTAGTCGGCAACTACGCTTACGTAGCTGATACGTCTGGAGGACTAAAAATAATTGACATCAGCAACCCCACTACCCCCACCCTCAAGGGCAATTATGATACACCTTACTATGCTTATGGTGTACAAGTAGTCGGTAACTATGCTTATGTAGCTGATGGTGATTCAGGACTACAAATCATAGACATCAGCAACCCCACAACCCCCACCCTCAAGGGTAATTATGATACATCTGGCATTGCTTGGGGTGTGCAAGTAGTCGGTAACTATGCTTACGTAGCTGATTATTATGGACTACAAATAATAGACGTGAGTGAGTTTACTAATAAAGCACCCACTAACCTCACACTCTCCACCAGTACCGTTGCGGAAAACCAAATTATTGGTACAGTGGTTGGTAATCTCACCACCACAGACCCAGATACAGGAAACACCTTTACTTATAGTTTAGTCACCGGAGACGGTGCAACGGATAATAGTTTATTCACTATTACCAATAATCAACTTAAAACCAACTCTGTCTTTGACTTTGAAACCAAAAATAGTTATAGCATTAGAGTCAAAACCACAGACCAGGGTGGGTTATTCTTTGAGAGACAATTAACCATTGGAGTTAGCAACATTAACGATAACGAAAGCTTCACCACCACAGCCCAACAAGATATCATAGATGCTGACTATGGAGAAGACACCATCACCAGTACATGGGCTAATTTACAACAAAACGACACCATCAAAGGTGGTAATGGCACAGATACCTTAATTATCACCGGAGGAACAGCTAATGCTCTTATCTCCATAGATACCAGTAACACCACCAATCAATTAGATATTCCTGGGACAACAGTATTCGGATTTGAACGCTTTGATTTAACTAGCTTTGCGGGTACTATCAGTTTTAACGGTACTACTGGTAATGATTGGATTAAAGCAGGTACAGGAAACGATGATTTAGGTGGTGGAGATGGTAATGACACTCTTAACGGGGGAACAGGTGCAGATTTATTAGGTGGTGGTAGTGGTAATGACACTTATGTAGTAGATAATGTGGGAGATGTCATTATTGAATTTTTAAATAGTGGCATAGATAACGTTGAATCTTTTATCACTTGGACATTAAGAAACCACTTGGAAAACCTAACGTTACAGGGAACAACCGCTATTAACGGTACTGGTAACACCCTCAATAATACCATTACAGGTAACACTGGTAATAACACTCTTAATGGTGGAGCGGGCGCTGATACCCTTATTGGTGGTTTAGGAAATGATAGCCTTATTGGTGGTGCTGGTAATGACTCCTACTATGTAGACAATACAGCAGATAGCATTACAGAAAACCTGAATGAAGGAACTGATATTGTTTTCACCACTGTAACCTATACTTTAACCCCCAATACCGAAAACCTGACTTTACAAGGAACAACCGCTATTAACGGTACTGGTAACACCCTCAATAATATCATTACAGGTAATACAGCCGATAACGTTCTCACTGGTGGTGCGGGTGCTGATACCCTCATTGGTGGTGCTGGTAATGACTCCTATTATGTGGACAATACAGCAGATAGCATTACAGAAAATGCTAATGAAGGAACTGATAGCGTTTTCACAACTGTAACCTATACCCTCACTTCCAATACCGAAAACCTAACGTTACAGGGAACAACCGCTATTAACGGTACAGGTAATAACCTGAATAATATCATTACAGGTAACGCAGCCGATAACGTTCTCACAGGTGGTACGGGCGCTGATACTATGATTGGTGGTGCTGGTAATGACTCCTATTATGTGGACAATACAGCAGATATCATCACGGAATCAGTAAATCAAGGAACTGATAGCGTTTTCACAACTGTAACCTATACCCTCACCCCCAATACCGAAAACCTAACGTTACAGGGAACAACGGCTATTAATGGTACAGGTAATGACCTGAATAATATCATTACAGGTAATACAGGTAATAACGTTCTCATTGGTGGTTTAGGAAATGATACCCTCATTGGTGGCGCTGGTAATGACTCCTATTATGTGGACAATACAGCAGATACCATCACAGAACTAGTAAATCAAGGAACAGATAGTGTTTTCACAACTGTAACCTATACCTTAACCCCCAATACCGAAAACCTAACGTTACAGGGAACAACCGCTATTAACGGTACAGGTAATGACCTCGATAACAGCATTACAGGTAACGCAGCAGCTAACATTCTCAGAGGTGGCTTCGGTAACGATACCTTGTATTTAGGTTTAAACGATAATGCTGTAGATAACGTTAATTACGTTCTTGGTGATGCTACAGATACAGTTTACCACTTTGTGCGCGGTGTCGGTGGCGATAAACTGAACTTTACAGGTATTGCCAGTTTTGATGTGATTACATCAGGTAATTCTACATTAGTGCGGGCTGGAGATGGTATTATTGGTAATACTGGTTTTGGTACTGGTCAATCATTAGTGATTTTATCTGATACATCTGGATTTAATAGCACCAATGCGAGTTTAAACCTGTTCGGTGGTACTTTCCTATTTAGTTAATAGCTTTATTGGGTTTTCTCAACCCAATAACTTAGGGACTTTGTTGTTAGGACTTTGTTGGGTTACGTTGTCGCTTAACCCAACCTACAATTATCACAAGACGCAAAAAAACCGCGAAAAATTTTATTTTCAGGTGTTGACAAAGGATTTGAAATATGTTATCCTAATCTTGATAAGGAAGAACTATCTTAAATTTTAAAAGTAGGGTGTGTTAGCGACAGCGTAACGCACCATATTAAATCATTGACATCATCAGAAAATCCCCATCTTCATCCTGTACATCCTTTCATCAGTTGACATGATAAGGAAGAACTATCTTAAATTATTTATAGTAGGGTGTGTTAGCTATTCGTAACGCACCATTTTAAATCATTGACATCATCAAAAAATCCTCATCTTCATCCTGTACATCCTTTCATCCTGGATATCCTGATTCTGACATAAATTAGGTGACAGGTGACAGGTGATAGGTGACAGGGAACAGCTTTTTGAGTAGGGTGTGTTAGCTATTCGTAACGCACCATTTTAAATCATTGACATCATCAGAAAATCCTCATCTTCATCCTGTACATCCTTTCATCAGTTGACAGGGAACAGCCAACAAAATGCAAAAAAAACCGCGAAAAATTTGCTTTTTAGGTGTTGACAAAGGATTTTAAATATGTTATCCTAAGCTTGATAAGGAAGAACTATCTTAAATTTTAAAAGTAGGGTGTGTTAGCTGTATTCGTAACGCACCATTTTAAATCATTGACATCATCAGAAAATCCCCATCTTCATCCTGTACATCCTTTCATCAGTTGACAGGGAACAGCCAACAAAATGCAAAAAAAACCGCGAAAAATTTGCTTTTTAGGTGTTGACAAAGGATTTTAAAAATGTTATCATAATCTTGATAAGGAAGAACTATCGTAAATTATTTATAGTAGGGTGTGTTAGCTGTATTCGTAATGCACCATTGGTAAGAACTTTGTGTGTAACATAGCGATAGCGAAGCGCTGCTGCAAGCAGTTCGCTATATAATATAGTAAGTTCAGCTTGTGCGGGCAAGATGCCCGCACCACAAGAGTTTTATTTTATTATTAATATCTGTACTTGAGGTAAAGGCTTTGGGGGTAGCATAGCGATAGCGAAGCGCTGCTGCAAGCAGTTCGCTATATAATATAGTAACGCACCATTTTAAATCATTATCCTGTACATCCTTTCATCCTGGATATCCTGATTCAGATAACTTAATTTCAAATGATAAAAGTTGCAATTAAGCACAATTTAATTTAAAATAATAACTAGAGTTAAAGTTAATAATATGACTCACATAACATCAAAAAAAATGGTAAGAAGAGGAAGAATTTTTCCTGAATTGACTATATCACCAGAAGAATTAGCCAGACGAGAAGCGGAAGATGAAATATTTTATCAACGTTGTCAGGCAATTTTTGAGCGTGTCCGTCCTCAATATATCGAAAGTCACTATGGTTGGTATATTGCTATAGAACCAGATAGTGGAGAATATTTAATTGATCAGGATAGAATGCAATCTCATAAAAGAATGTTGGAAAAATATCCTCAAGCTAGACATTTCGTTTTTTGTTTGAATGAAACGGGGACAACTGGCACAATATGATAGAGGGTTATTTTGGAGAAAATGGGCAATTAATTATTTTTTGAGATTGAATTAGTTACTAATGATGGCTTAAATCTTCCTATAGATGCCCTATTTGATACGGGCTTTGCAGGTTTTATGGCTATTAATACACAAGATTTAGATGGATTAGAATGGGTGTATAGTGGGGAGGAAATCTTACGGACGGCAAAAGGTGAATCAAAATTTCAGATTTATTTAGGTCAAGTGATATTAGACGGAAAGCAGTATCAAATTCCTGTGAATGTGGGTAAAGGAATTAATGAAATTTTGCTTGGTTCTGAGTGGTTGAAGTTTTTGCGGTTGGTGGTGGATTTTCCAGAGGGTATTTTGACTTTCTGTATGTCTGGTTAATACAGTTTGGACTAATTCAGGATAATTCATTGTTTCCATAAAACTATCTCCTGTAATCAATACTCTAAACCGATGCAAAACCTGTAAACCGTCTCACATAAGGTGATCTAAAACCTAAAACAATATCTGTTTTCGGTACACCTAACTCTACCAACTGTTGAGCAATTCCTTCCTCCGTAAAATCACGCTGAATCCAAATTTTACCATCTTTAATCCTAATATGAATCGGACAACCATAAATTCTATTTTCATCCTTCCATCCTGTATACAATAATAAATAAATATCCCGTTCTGTATCAAACACAATTTCTGTGTGTTCTAAATCTTCCTCTGCTTGGTCTTTTGCATATTTAGAGATAATATCTTTTACTATCTCTTGATAATTTAAGGTTTCCATAAGACTATTGCCTCCTTATTAATGTCAAAAACTAATAACTTAATTTCATAAGTTTGTAAAACAGTTTGAATGAAACTATCAGTAAAAAACTCTTGATATATGTCTTGAGAGATAGCTAAATATAATACTCTTTCAGGGTCTTGCTGTCCTAATGCTATCCTATAATTTAAAAATTGACCAATCGCTGTATGAAATTCAGAAATTGCTGAAAGTCCGAGAAAACTTTTTACCTCTACTGCTATTTTTTGATTATCTTTCTCAGCACCAATTAATTTTTCTGCTCCTAAATCTATCCTAATTTTCACTAATGCTGTTAGGCGCAAATATAAAGGATCATCAGTAATTTGCCAATTCTCCTTTTCTAAGGCTATTTTAACTGTATTGTGAAATATATCTTTTGCCGACATAAAAATTTAAAGTGATATTTTATCCTAAATTATACCTGATTTTTAAGTAATGCCTCTATATTATATTCGTAGGTTGGGTTAAGCGAAGCGCAAACCAACGCAATAACATTATAAAGATGTTGGGTTTCATTCCTCAACCCAACCTACAACTACTGACCTTGCCCCTGGTAACAGTTCCGCCATATCTACACCTACCATCACAAAAGGATTGACATAGTACCAATATTGATCCTATAATTGAGCTATCAAAATTATGGCATTCTATCCATAATAATTTCTTATGATAAGCATTTATCCACCTTGACTGGGAACAGTGCTTAAGGTTTCTAAATTCGTGCATTGTTAATACCGAGTAAAATAACTTAGATTTTACTTAATTTACATTGACATGAATTTTATATACAAAAGGAAACCTGAAGATGACACAAATAAAAAAAATCCTTGCTGAACTCAAAAATAATCCTCAGAACGTAAACTTTACTGATTTAGTAAAGGTTTGCACTCATTATTTTGGAGAACCCAGACAGCAAAGGACAAGCCACTGTGTCTACAAGATGCCCTGGAGTGGAGATCCGCGAGTCAACATCCAAAGCGACAAAGGAAAGGCAAAGCCCTATCAAGTTAGACAAGTTTTGGATGCGATAGAAAAATTAGCACCAATTGAAGAAACTGAGGAATCAGAAAATGGTTAATCACAACCACTATACATATAGAGTTACTTGGTCACAAGAGGATCAAGAATTTGTGGGTTTGTGTGCTGAATTTCCTAGCCTGTCTTATCTTCATGAAGATAATCTTACTGCTCTCAAAGGTATTATAGAGCTAGTGAAAGATATACTAACTGATATGGAAACTACTGGGGAGATACCTCCAGAGCCACTAGCAGAGAAGCAATATAGTGGTAAATTTCAGCTACGCATCACTCCGGCACTACACCGCAAATTGGCTATAGAAGCCGCAGAAGAAAAAGTTAGTCTGAACCGATATATCAGTTATAAACTTGGTTGATTATTGATTAAATTTATTTCTGTGGAAGCTTAAAGCCTCCTTTTTTATCATTTTTAGAAAGTCTGGCTAATTGGTCTGATGTTTTATTAAAGAAGTGAGTGAGGCTTTTCGGTTAACTGATACTTCTAATCAGGCTTGGGATTTGATTGATGCTATTATTTATAAATGGCATGAAAGTGCGATCGCAATCACCAGTCCTGATCTAGCAGCAGCTTTTAATGATGAAACTAAAAAGGGAAAATTAAGTTAAAATTTATGTTTAAATAATGATAACATTTGCAATTAAGCACAATTTAAGTTAAGATAATAACTAGAGTTTAAGTTAATAGTATGACTCACATAACATCAAAAAAAGTGGTAAGAAGAGGAAGAATTTTTCCTGAATTGACTATATCACCAGAAGAATTAGCCAGACGAGAAGCAGATGATGAAATATTTTATCAGCGTTGTCGGGCAATTTTTGAGCGTGTCCGTCCTGAATATATTGAAAGTAACTATGGTTGGTATATTGCTATAGAACCAGATAGTGGTGAATACTTTCTTGATCAAGATAATATTCAAGCTCATAAAAAAGTCCTTGAGAAATACCCAAAGGCTAAGAATTATGTGTTTTGCTTAAATGAAACAGGAACGACTGGGAGAATATGATTCAGGGAAATTTTGGTAGTGAAGGGCAGCTATTTTTTGAGCTTGATTTGATTACTGCTGATGGGTTAAATCTACCTGTGGATGCGATGTTAAATACAGGATTTACCAAATTTATGGCAATTAATACTCAAGATTTGGATGGACTGGATTGGGTTTTTCTTGGTAATGAACCTATGCAAACAGCACAAGGTGAATCAAGGTTTAATATCTATTTAGGTAAGGTAATATGGGATGGTAAGGAATATGAAATTCCTGTTCATGTGGGGGATAATATTACAGAAGTTTTATTAGGTTCTGAATGGTTGAAATTTTTGCGTTTGGTGGTGGATTTTCCAGAGGATATTTTAACTTTGGGTTGAAGAGTTTTTTCTCATGCAAAGACGCAAAGGAAGAATACAAAAAATTTAACCCTCTGCAAAACCAGTAAACTATAAAGTTATGAAGCTATTTGATAAATTACAGGTTTATATCTTGCTTCGGGAATGGGTTTACCTGCTATTTCCGACATAAATAACAGCTAAATGGAAAATCAACATGAAAAAAATTTTCAACTTGACATAAAAGTAAGTTTGCAACAAAGAAACAATAAAGGATCATCAGTAATTAACCAACCATCTTTTTCTAAAGCTAACCTAACTGCATTGTGAAAAAAATCTTTCGCGGACATATAAAATTAAAGTGATGATGTTTAATTATGTTACTTCCCAGTCTTGTAATTGTATAAGTAAATCATGAGAATGCTTCTCTTTCAGGTTGTTCTAATTGTGGATGTCTAATAAATGTTTCATCTTGGATACAACCATAAAAATCACTCAATTTCATGGTTTGTTCTGTTGCTGTTTCTTCTTTTGGTACAGCTATTTCATAAATAACAATAATATCAAATTCAGTTCCTTCTTTAGCCTGTGGTAAATGAATTTTTAATAGTCCATCTTTACCAATGCGCGATCGCAGTCTTAAACTTTCCATTTTTAATTTTCCTTTCTCTAGTAATTTGCGATTTTTCGACATTACTTTATTTTATCATTTTTTACCTTAAATTCTATCCTACTTTCATTATTCTTTATCTAGTGATAATTCTTAGGTTGGGTTAAGCTGCAACGAAAAACCAAAGGCTTCAACTAAAGTTTTAAACTAAGTAATTGCAAATTCTGTATATTGTCTGATATCGGCTGGTTGGAAGGCTAAAACTATTTGATTTTTAGGAATACCAGCGTTAACAAGTTCGTTGGCTATACCGTATTCTGTTCCGTCTCTTTGAATCCAGATTTTATCGTTGATTATGTCAATATGAACTAAGCAACCATGCACTCGTTGATTATTTTCCCAGCCTAATGTTAGTAGTAGGTAATGATTGGCGGTTTGGTCTATGATTAGTTGTCTTTCTAGTTCACCGTAAGCGTAGGGAAGTTGGGAATATTCGGTTAAGATTTTTTGAATGATTTGGCGATATTTATCTAAGGTATCCATTGCAGTATAATCTCTTGTTTGGAGTCGAAGACAAGTAAACAAAGGCGTTGATTTTCTAATAATATTTTACCAACTGGTTCTTGAAATAGTTCTGAGTAGGTTTCTTGACGAATAGCGAGATATAAGCGGCGTTCAGGTTCTAAGCGTGTGAGAATGTCGTAATATAAGATATATTGCCCTAAAGCGTTTTCTAGGTCGGTAACTGGAGAAGCACCTATAAAGCTTTTAATTTCGACTGCTATTTTCTGTCCAGTTTTTTCGGCTGCTATGAGTTTTTCTGCACCTAAGTCTATATATAAATCTCTTATACCCCATTTGAGAACGGATCTTTGGTGATTTGCCAATTATCTTTTTCTAGGGCATTTCTAACGGTATTATGGTAAATGTCTTTGGCTGGCATAGGGATAAATTTATACTACAATATATAGTATATTAATTTGGGTATTTACAAACAGCCCTGGCGATTAGAAAGATGCTTCCAGCACGCTACGCGAACGCGGCTATACAAACAAAGTCCACCTGCGTGGACTAAAAGCAAGATTTTTGAACCCGCGAAGGCGGGTTTTGTCTGTGTAGACGCGAATTATATTCGCCGGGTGTTTAAATATTAAAAAGGGGATAAGCAAAAAGCCTATCCCCAAAAAATCAAGTTATAAAAATTGAATAAAAAATCTAAACTGATGCAAAACCAGTAAACTGTCTCACATAAGGTGATCTAAAACCTAAAACAATATCTGATTTCGGCACACCTAACTCTACCAACTCATTAGCTACTCCTTCCTCTGTAAAATCACACTGTATCCAGATTTTTCCATCCTTAATATCAACATGAATAACCGAACCATAAGTCCGTTTTTCACCTTCCCAACCTAGATGAATTACTAAATAGTGTTTTTTTTGATCATCAAATATTAATTGTATTTCCGTTCCTTTAGCTAAATGACTTTCTGTATGTCTTGCTAATACTGTTTGTACTAATTCAGGGTAATTTATTCCTTCCATAAAACAATCTCCTCCTTCCTAGTTTCAAATATCAATAATTTTAATTTATATTCAGCAATTATTTCTTGAATCACAGGTATCAGAAAAAAAGCTGTATAGATTTCATAACTAATTGCTAAATATAAAATACGATCAGGTGCTTCTCTTCCTAAAATATAACGGTAATTAAGTGTTTGTCCTAAAGCTGTATGAAATTCACTAATCGCTGATTTTCCCAAAAAAGATTTTATTTCAACTGCTATTTTTTCTCCTTCTTTTTCTGCTGCTAGAAGTCTTTCCGCTCCTAAATCAAGACGAAATTCTATAGTATCTACTATAAATCTTAAAGGATCGTCAGTAATTAACCAACCATCTTTTTCTAAAGCTAACCTAACTGCATTATGAAAAAAATCTTTTGCTGACATAAAAACAATGAATAAAAAATCTAAACTGATGCAAAACCAGTAAACTGTCTCACATAAGGTGATCTAAAACCTAAAACAATATCTGATTTCGGCACACCTAACTCAACTAATTGATGAGGAATTCCTTCTTCCGTAAAATCTCTTTCAATCCAAATTTTTCCATCTTTAATACTAATATGAATGGGAAACCAATAAATTCTTTTTTCATCTTTCCATCCTGTAACCAATAATAAATAAACATCCCTTTCGGTATCAAAAACAAGTTCGATATTTTCTGAATCTTCTACACATTCTTCCTGTGCATACTTTTGAATGAAATTTTTAACTATTTCTCGATAATTTAATGTTTCCATAAGACTATAAAGTTATGAAGCTATTTGATAAATTACAGGTTTATATCTTGCTTGGTGGAATGGGTTTACCTTCTATTTCCGCAGCTTCTAACCAAGCAGTTTTAGCTTTGAGAACTTCTTGTAGTGCTTCTTCTTCAGTTAAACCAAATCCTGAACAATATTTTAAATCAGGAATATCAGCAATATAACCTTCATCTTCTTGACTGTAGAAAATATTAATGTGATAGTGTTTCATTATTCATTCTCCATAGTTAAGGAATATTTTTCAATCAAAATCAAAAATTGCCGAATTTGATAAGGAATAGCTTTACCATTGCGATTTTGTAAGTTAATAAGTTATGGGATAGTTGGATGTGTAAAAATGTGATGACTACCGTTGATACGTGATAGGGAAAAACCAAAGGCCTCAACTAATGTCACTAAATCATCGAATTGAATATTTCTAGAGCCAGAAAGAACTTTCTCTAGTAATTTACGCTTTTTTGATATTACTTTATTTTATCATTATTTTACCTTAAATTTTATCCTATCTCATTATTCTTTACTTAGTAATAATTCGTAGGTTGGGTTAAGCTGCATCGCAACCCAACGCAATAAGATTATAATGATGTTGGGTTTCGTTCCTCAACCCAACCTACATACTCAGTTCTGTATCATAAGCCTAATTCTTTCCATTCTTTAATCAAAACATTCTCAACACCACTGTATGAAGCTATAAGTAAAAAATTATTCTTGAAATCTATTCTATCTTTAAAAAAAGAACTATACTCTTCTTTACTACAATCTACTATATGAACAAATCCACTAATATCAACTCTAACAGCAGGAAATAGATTTTGTTTCTCTCTCAAATGAAGCATTCTTTCACGTATCCATATCCAATCTATATTTTTATAGTCAGAAAGATTAGTAGAAAATTGATCATCATGAGTCAGTGGAAGAATAAGCCTATCTAGCAAATTTATTAATTTATTATGATAAAGTCCCAAGTGTTTATTTCTGGGAACATTATCAATTAAAATAAATATTTCTTCTAAGTTGGTTTGATGAATATCATCTTCCAGATAATCTTTAGCTAAATCATTAATTATATCTCTAATTTCCTCATCTGGTAAATATAAATGTTCTGGAGATGAACAAGCGTATGCTATATTTTTAAGCAAATAAATTGAGGTATTGCAAACATTTTCTTCTAAATCGTTCCTGAGTTCATCAGACAGCACACAATCAAAATAAGAATCTAATAGCGGATGACATCGTAAACCTAACTCAAAGCAAATATTATGTATTTGATTTTCTTCCTTCAAGAAATCATTATAGATCCAATCTATAAAAGATTGAATACTGGACAAAGCATCTTCAAAATTTTCTGTTGTTGTAATCTTGATTACTGGAGGAGGAATGGTAAGACTCTTTGATTTTCCATATCTTATTGACACTTCCAATAAAGTTGCCTGAACATCTAACATATACCAAGTGATAGAAGCAGGTAAATTTTTAAGCTTTCCATCTTGATTATGAATAGCTGTGTTATAGAGTGTTGATAGTGTAGCTAGAGAAACACCAAGATCAAATAGGATTTTACAAGTGAAGCCTCTACTATCTAATTGATTAATACCTGAAATAGTATCTAAAATAGGTATTCCAATAAATGGATCTTCACAACTAATAATCCTGTTAGCTACTCCAGATAAAATATTTTGTTTGACTCCAGGATGAGAAATAAATTCTCTAACAAAATCGCCTAAAGTCCCCCAAAGTTCGATATGTAACGGTAACGCACGATGACGCATTGTTAGTAATGCCGAATTAATTTCGTAAGGTTTTTCTCTTTCAAGATCCCAATAGGATAAGCCCTCTATATTAACTCTATAATACTGCTTCAAGTATGTAATACCTGTTTTCCAAATATTATCACTGGATAAGTAAGCAGAGGTAAGGTTTTCTGAATTTTCAATTAAATACTCACCTATGGGACTTTGAGAAGCATCAATTATTCCTTTATTTTGTGCAAATGGAAGAAATACATAGGGATTGATGAAACCTACAGTCAGATGAAATTTAGCAGCACCACCAACATTTTCGCATCCATCCCAGCAATCATGCCAAACAAGTACAAAACCATGTGAATTATTTCTGTCCCCTTCCCTAGCGATTAGTCGGGCTGCATTTAAAACAACAAGTTCTGTATCTTGTAAAATATCTTCATTACTTTGCTGATACAGAATAATTTGAAAAGTCGATATAGCGTTTCGGGGAAAAGTTATGTTCCCTGTAGCAGTCCATGTAGAAGGTATATGTATTTTTAGTTTTAAGTCTTGTTCATCGAAGTCTATTTTCAAGCAAAGAATTTGCTTCGATTCCCAAGTGATTAAACCTGAAACGGAATGATCTAGAAGAGCAGGATATTCAGTAGATATAATGCAAAAATTGATTTCATAATTTGACAAAAATGGTAATGTATTTTTCAATTCTGACTCATAGGCAATTATTTCTGTAATTGTTTCTCTCGTTGTTTGCTTACTTCTTTTTATTTCAATAATTATTAATTTACATTGTTCCTCATTAAAAAGTATTAAGTCGGGTTTTAAACATTGTGATTTATCGAGGGAAATGTTTTTAGGATCAGTTGTTATAATACGACTGTTTTCCAAAAATTCTAGTACATTTCTAGCAGCAATTATTGCTTTTTTAGTTGATAAATAATCAATCAAAAATGATGGTAAAGAATCAGGATCGTAGTAAGATTGATAACGGTATTCTAGTGAATTTATATCTTCATCTTCTATAAGTTCAAAAAATTTATTTTCTTGAATCGCAGTTTCTATAATTTTCTGAATTTCAATTTCTTTCATAAATTTATTACCTAATCATTTTTGAAATTGTCCTAATTCAATCAATCTTTTTTGGTGCGTTACGCTTTGCTAACACACCCTACTATCTGAATCAGGATTTCCAGGATTTAAGGATGTACAGGATGTAGAAAAAACTAATCTTTAAAATCCGAAATATTCCCAGATAAATATTCATACAAAATCCTGTAAATCCTCTAATCCTGAGCATCCTGATTCAGACAAAAAATATTTGTAATCTAAACAAACCAATTCTCATTATATCTTCTCTCTGCCCTCTCTGCGTCTCTGTGGTTCATTAAAAAAAAGGGATAAGCAAAACGCCTATCCCCAAAAAATCAACTAAATGACTTACGTTCCAGAAGTCCAAGAATTGATATAGTCAATTTGCTCGGCTGTCAAACTATCAATGAAAATGCCCATAGCTTGCAACTTCAAACGAGCAATTTCTTCATCTACTTCTCTAGGAATAGAATGCAAACCAGCAGCTAAACTACCCTTATTCTTCACCAGGTATTCAACAGCTAATGCTTGGTTAGCAAAACTCATATCCATAACCGCGCTGGGGTGTCCTTCAGCCGCAGCCAAATTAATCAAACGTCCTTGTCCGAGTACAACTACGGATTTACCATTTGTCAATTTATACTCTTCTGTGAAAGGACGGACATCCTTGATTTCCTTAGCATTAGCGGCTAAATATTTCAAATCAAGTTCTAAATCGAAGTGACCAGAGTTACAAACGATCGCACCGTCTTTCATCACATCGAAGTGTTCACCGCGAACGACGTGCTTGTTACCTGTGACAGTAATGAAGATATCACCGTGAGGCGCTGCTTCCGCCATTGGGAGGACGCGGAAACCGTCCATAACGGCTTCAATAGCCTTGATGTGGTCAATTTCGGTAACGATGACGTTTGCACCCATACCACGGGCGCGGAGGGCTGTTCCCTTACCACACCAGCCATAACCGACAACAACAACAGTTTTACCAGCTAACAAAATATTTGTAGCGCGGATAATTCCGTCTAAGGTAGATTGACCAGTACCATAGCGGTTATCAAAGAAGTGCTTGGTGTCTGCGTCGTTAACGTTGACTGCGGGGAATGTAAGAACGCCATCATTAAACATAGCCCGTAAACGGACAATACCAGTGGTGGTTTCTTCCGTTGTGCCAATCAAATCTGCGATTTGCTGTTGACGGTGTTGAACTAATTCTGCTACCACGTCGCTACCATCGTCAATAATGATGTTAGGGCGATGATCTAATGCGATCTGGACGTGGCGGTTATAAGTGGCGTTATCTTCGCCCTTTTGTGCAAATACAGGAATACCATGATCAGCTACAAGACTTGCAGCTACGTCATCTTGAGTTGATAAGGGGTTACTTGCAATTAATAGAGCATCAGCACCACCAGCTTTCAGAGCGATCGCTAAATGTGCTGTTTCTGTAGTAACGTGGGCGCAAGCGACTAGGCGTAAACCAGCGAAGGGCTTTTCAATAGCAAAGCGATCGCGGATTTGCTTCAATACGGGCATTTCTCGTCCAGCCCATTCAATACGTTGTCTTCCCAAGGGAGCGAGAGCGAGGTCTTTAACCTCGTGCTTTAAGGGAGCAGCTACAGTCATGAAAATTATCCTCTAAAAGATGATGATTCGGTCATTATTCCACACAGTCCCCCAGAGGGACTATGTTAGTATAGCCTCAAAATTTTATTTTTATTTTGGGTTTATTTTTATTTTGAGGTCTTTACGTACTGTACAAGGTTTTCTTATTCCTAGCCATATTTTCTGGTAATTAGTAACCAGCGAGGGAGAAAGTCTGGGAAACTAGCTTCACCTCTAGTATGAGCAATGTTAACGCCCTATCTGACTTTTGGCTTTTCAATCATTCTCTGGTATTGTAGCAACTGATTGGTAATGGGTTATGGATTATGGGTTATAGCCAGTTCCTATTTCCCCATTGACACAAGGAGGTGTTTTTATGATACTTCGATTTTTAGCGATCGCCGGGACAATGGCAATCACCATTGGCTCTGTCAACAAAGCTACAGCCCAGATTTCTCCTTTACCTTTGGTGTCAACTGCCAGTATTTTCATTCCTAGGGTAGATGAAAAAGAATATACTAAACGAGCAAACCCATTAATACTTGTTAATAAAAATAGTGATGGGTTGCAACACAATCCAAAAGAAGCAAATCAAGAACAACAAACTCGGTTTTTAGTGCAGCAAGGGGGAATTGCTGCCGTCAGCACACTAGCAATAATAGCAATCAGTTGGGGTATGGGACGTTGGCAAAAACGTTTAAGCAAGAATGAAAATAAATCTATTCCGCCCATTTCCACAGATACGCAACCAATAACCACACTATTAAATCAAAAACAACAGCAGCATCTTCAAGAAGTCAAAAAAAGACTATTTCAAATAGCACAAGCGGGGATTTGGGGCGGCGGTACTTTGATCATTTTAGGACTATTTCCCTACACCAAACCCTTACAAATTGGGATTCTCGCTATTGCTCAAATTCCCATCAAATTAACTATTGTCGCTGTGGGAACTTACGTAGCTATACGGTTTACCTATGCATTAATAGATCACTTTACCTCAACAATAGTTAGTGGTGGTGCTTTATTAACCCCAGAAACATCCGCACGGTTAGAACTGAGAATATCTACATTTTCCGGCGTGACTAAAAGTATCACCACCATAATCTGGGTAGGAGCAGGTAGCTTATTAGCACTGACATCTTTGGGTATAGACATTGTTCCGCTTTTAGCCGGTGCTGGTTTAGTTGGTGTAGCCCTATCCCTCGCTTCTCAAAACTTAATCAAAGACGCAATTAACGGCTTTTTGATTATTTTTGAAGACCAATACGCCCTTGGTGATATGATAAAAGTTGGTACCGTAGGCGGTTTAGTCGAAAAGTTGAATTTACGAATGACTCAAGTTCGGGATTCAGAAGGACGGTTAATTACCATTCCCAACAGTGAAGTCAAAATTGTCGCTAATCTTTCCAGTCGCTGGTCACAGGCTGATTTAACAATCCCGATTTCTTACCAGGATAATGTAGATGAAGCTCTGACATTAATTGAAGACGTGGGTTTAGAGATGAGTCAAGATCCCCAATGGCAAGATCAAATTCTGGAAAAGCCTGATGTTTTGGGAGTTGAACATTTTAGCGATCGCGGTATCATGATTAGAATCTTAATTAAAACCCAACCTCTCAAGCAATTGATTGTAGCCCGAGAATATCGTCGTCGCCTAAAAATCACTTTAGACGCAGCCGGAATTTACATTCCCGTACCGCAACAAGCAAATTGGGTAAATGAGGTATAATCACTAAATTCTCAAAACCGAGTTATCGTAATTTCACTTAAATCCCATTTGCGTTCATCTGCGGTTAAAAAACCCCGAAATCAGAACATTTTCAACGTTATTGACATACCTCCTCTTCTTTTCATGAGAGAGGATTCCTTAATCCTTCATGGGGTTGTGCTAACGTCTTTGCTGTTTTGTACTTGATTAAATTAAGTAGCCTTGCTTATCAGAGGCAATTTTTGATGATTCTCTTGCCAGATTAGTAAATTTGTACTATACTACAGGAATAGTCTTCAAACCTGGAAAGACTGATAGAAGAGGGATTTTAAGGACTACCCCTATGATCAAGTATTATATTCTCAGTCTTAACCCCACCGCCAAGCACGAATGGGACCGTTGTATTATCCGTGATCCTTTAACTGCAAAACGTCCAGATATAGCTCAAATAATTTCCGAGGCTGTAGGTGCAGATACAGGCAGTTATTTAGTCAGTGTAAATATTGAGGTTACAGTATTAGAAGAAGCATCAGCACCATCAGCAGTGTTATTTCCTGAAGTGTCTGTACCCACCCAACTAAGGGAAGCAGCATAGAAAGTGCAAAGTATTCGCTTTAGCAGATTTTATTGTAGGTTGGGTGGAAATAATGTTACCCAACACTAAATAATTGTTTGCTTAATTTCATGCTTAATTTCATGCTTAATTTCATGCTTAATTTCATGCTTAATTTCAAAAATCAAAAACAGCCCAAGCAGATTATATCCATAATAATAGCACAAAAATCAAAGGCTAATTATAAGTCTTGAAAGAACGTATTTACGTTCACTTATTGACAACATTCTCAAGATTATTGAGAATAAAGTGATTTATTCTCAATAAACATCAACTTAACGCAATTTTGAAAAAACAGTCATTTAAAAAACTTATATTTCCTCAGCAACAACCGCGTGTACCTGAAAAACCAGATATTTTCGGAATTAGGGTAATAGCAGGTTTATGAAATTATCCACCCTTCTCTGCGTTCATCTGCGTTTATCTGCGGTTAATGATTCTGAAAAACCTATGAGACATCTAGAAATAAAGATTGAGGAACGTCTCTACTGGATATAAATTCAAACTCCTGAATTATGGCAAGTGCATAAAAATAATTTTTAGCAATTCAGCACGAGTAAAGGGTTTAGTTAAATATCCAGAAGCACCGACAAGTCTCGCTTTGACCTGATCGATAATTCCTTTATTGCTAGTCACAAAAATGATAGGAATATGTTTAAACATGGAATTATTGCGGATAATTCGACATAGTTCATAACCATCAATTCCTGGCATATTCAAATCCAATAAAATCAGATCTGGCTTATGTCTAATAATTGACAGAACTGCTTTAACTGATTCATTAATAGTCACCAGAACAAAATGTTCATCTTCTAGATAGCGACTGATTTCCCTGAGAATTGTGGGACTATCATCCACAGAAATAATTTTGTAACTTTTGTGTGTAGTTCTCGAATTTGTATTCACTTTTTCCGGTAAAAAATCCTCTTGAGGTAACTCAGAAATATCTGGTGATATCTGTGAAATTGCTATATTTTCCTGGGAAATGATTGGAGTTTCTCTAGAAGGATATGTACTCGGTGCTACATTTGAAATAAATAATTTACCCTCAGCTAATTCTGTGCTATTGTCAGAAAGTAGTAATGAACGTCCACAGGTTTTTGGTAATTTATCAAATGGAGGATCTGGTTCATGTAAGACGATAGAACCTTTAACAATAAATGGGTATAAACTCAAAGCTAATTGCAATTCATCCTGATTCATAATAATCGCCAGATGACGCAAGCTAAAACCCTTCATCCAATGGGTGATATTTTCCGGTAATGGTGGTAGTCTTTTATCATAAAATTTGCTACTAACCAATAAATACGGACGCTGATAGGGAGAAGATATATACCTACCAAGAGCACGCCAATTTTGCAACTGATTTTGACATTCTTCCATGATAGAATAGACATCTAATTTACAAATTTTGTTGAGATTATTCAATGTTTCTGTTAATTCATAAGTGCCTGTTTCAATGAGGATAAATGATGCAATGACTTCTTTAACTAATTCTTGAATGAGTAATGCTGCTTGAGTAGGAAGAAGATATTGTTGAGTTACGAGCCAATTAATAGCTTCATATTCAGGAGGTTGCTTTGGTAAATTCTGGTAATCTTGATTTTCAAACAGCAAGCGCATTTGTACACGAACTTCATAATCTAGCAGAGGAATTTGCTGATGTTGACGACGTATGTGTCTCTCTAGCCTATCAAAAGGTTCTACCGAATGAGTAGCATAGATAATTTTCCCTTTATTGAGATATATCAACCAAGATACAGAGTTACTAAATGCTTGTAAACAGGTGCTTTCGTAACAATTAGTTAATTGTCTTAATAAACCCTGGGGAGATAGTTTGATAAACGTGCCAGTATTCTTCATATGTTCACATTTTTTTGCGGATACATCAACATACTATTGGAAAAGATTAAATATCAGGTGGGAATATGATATCACATTGAAAACTAGTCATTATCAGAGTTATTAAATCATGAATATCAATGATCAACATTTGATAAAAATGATCCAGGATGTAACATTTTTCGGAGTTTTTCATGACAGTTTTTAACAAGTTATCGGATTTTATCTTGATAAATCACATAGTAATACTAGTGACTATGCTGATATTTTATTGATAAATAGACCTGATCAAACTTCATATTAGATTCCTCCTATACCCGGATTAAAAATGATGAATTTACTTCTGTTAACAGAGACAAAATCCCACATAGAATCTTTAAAAATTTATGGAGGTAAATGTATATATTGATTATTACAGCAGATTCCAGGGAAGCAGACTAGAGAATCTAGGTAAAAAGCCAATTCTTGAGTCAATTTTACTCCTGATGCCAATTCTATGTGAGGTCGCGCTATGTTTTCCCCTTAGAATAGAATTATGGAGCTACACAAACAAATAAATTCCCTGATTTTAACTTTAGGCAAGATTAATTATGGTACTCGATAAAAGATAACACTAAATATCCCCATAAATTACCAGTAAGTAGTGGTGAGATTTGGAGAGTTATGGGATAAAAATTGCCTAAATCAATGTCTGGGCTGAAAAACTCAAATATATCCCTGAAAATACCATAATTTTAACCATACTAGCTACAGAAACTATATACTCTGAGTAAAAGGAAAATAAAGCCTTGGATTATAACATAACACAAAAAGTTATGATTGATACATTTAACCTTGATGAAGTTGTAGAATTTGCGGAAAATCCCGAACCACGTTGTCCATGCGTGCTATTGCTAGATACATCTGGCTCAATGCAAGGGGAACGAATCGAAGCATTAAATCAAGGTTTGCTGAGTTTAAAAGATGAACTGGTGAAAAATTCCCTAGCAGCTAGAAGAGTAGAGATAGCAATTATTACCTTTGATAGTAGTGTTAATATCGTCCAGGACTTTGTAACTGCCGAGCAATTTAACCCTCCCATTTTAACAGCTCAGGGCTTAACAATCATGGGTTCAGCAATTCATAAAGCATTAGATATTATTCAAGAGCGTAAATCCCAGTATCGGAATAACGGTATTGCTTACTACCGTCCTTGGGTATTGATGATTACCGACGGAGAACCCCAAGGGGAACTAGATCATGTTGTTGAACAAGCAGCCCAAAGACTGCAAGGAGATGAGTCCAATAAGCGTGTGGCCTTCTTTACAGTAGGCGTTGAAAATGCGAACATGAGCCGATTAAGTCAAATCGCTGTGCGGACTCCACTGAAGCTAAAAGGATTAAACTTTATTGAGATGTTTGTTTGGCTGTCTACGAGTATGTCAGCAGTATCTCATTCTCAAGTAGATGAACAGGTAGCACTACCACCCATTGGTTGGGGATCTGTTTAATTAAAATTACAGCTTGATGTTCAAACTGAACTAGCTGTGGGAAACAAATTATATGAAGATATCAAAACAGATTTCTCAATGGCGGATAGTAGCCGCCTCTGTCTGTGGAACTAGTCACGCCAAAAACCAGCAACTTTGTCAAGATGCCCACCATTGGCAGCTATTAGCAAACAATGTATTGGTAATAGCAGCAGCCGATGGCGCGGGTTCTGCTAAACTAGGAAAAGTGGGATCAATGATTGCTGTAGAAACAGCAATAGAACATCTTTCTCTCCAAGAGATGATCAGTGATACCCTGACTAATGATGATTTTTTGCGGAATTTGCTAACTAATGCCATGTTAGTAGCCCGCGAGTCCATAGAAGCGGAGGCAGAGGCGTGTAATCATCAACCTCATGATTTAGCAACTACCTTAATTCTGATGATTGCTACACCAGAGATTGTGGCTGTAGCCCAAATAGGAGATGGTTTAGCTGTAGCTAAGAATAGCATGGGGGATCTGATAGCATTAACCATACCCAACAATGGTGAGTACATTAATGAAACAACCTTCTTGACATCTCCCCATGGCTTAGAGACAGCACAAATCAAATTATGGCGAGAAGAGATCGTTAATGTTGGTGTTCTCACCGATGGACTACAAATGCTGGCATTGAATATGATTGTTGGTGATGGTGGTAGCGTCACCGCTATACCTCACAAACCCTTCTTTCTGCCTTTGTTCGAGTTTGTAGCCAATGCTGAAGATAAAATATTGGCAAAAGAGCAGTTACATCGCTTTTTACGCTCCGAGAGGATCACCCAGCGGACTGATGATGATTTGACTTTAGTTCTAGCTGCATTTAGCAGTTGTTAATTAACCCCACATAATTGTAATTTTTCCATGCAGGTACTACGTCGTTTCACCAACCCAGAAATTCTCAACCTCTCTGTCAGTGTGGGACATGGAGGTGAAGCTTGTATATATGCAGTGCCATCGGATGAACATTTGGTAGCTAAAATCTATCACAAACCAACCATCCGTCATGGCGAAAAACTCCAGGCCATGCTTGTTAATCCCCCAGTTAATCCTACAGCAAATTTAGGACATATTTCCATTGCCTGGCCACGGGAATTGTTAGAGGCGGCAGATGGTAGCGGTAGGGTGGTGGGCTTTATCATGCCACGAATTAGGGGAATGCGGCCAATTATGGATTTTTATAATCCAGGGACTCGCCGACAATATTGCCCATTATTCAATTATCAGTATTTAATGCGAACCGCCCGCAATCTAGCGGCCGCTTTTGCGGCTTTGCACGCCAGCCGATACTGCATTGGTGATGTGAATGAGTCAAATATCCTAGTTAGTGATACAGCTTTGGTGACATTGGTAGACACTGATTCCTTCCAAGTTCGAGAACCAGTACAGAATCTTGTCTATCGTTGTGCGGTGGGGAAGCCAGAATATACTCCCCCAGAATTACAGAATAAAACTTTTGCTGACTATGACCGGGAAAGTTATCATGATTTGTTTGGCTTGGGTGTATTGATATTCCAGTTGTTAATGGAAGGAACTCACCCATTTTCGGGGATATTTCAAGGTGGGATAGAACCTCCTCCCTATCAAGGGCGGATACTTGAGGGTCATTTTACCTATAGTCAAAAGAAACAAGTACCCTATCTGCCAACTCCTATTTCACCTCGTTGGGATCTGCTTCATCCCAGCCTACGGGATTTATTTGTGCGTTGTTTTGAAGATGGTCATAACAATCCACAGTTACGTCCTAATGCTCAAACCTGGTTGTCAGCATTAACGGCGGTGGAAGAGGGTTTAGTCACTTGTACTGCTAATCCCCAGCATCTCTATCATCATCATTTGCATAAATGTCCTTGGTGTGAACGGACTAACCAATTAGGTGGAAGAGATCCGTTTCCGTCACTAGCAGCCATTAGCTCTAAACAGCATCTCCAACCCCGGCGAAAATCTCAACGGCGCTATATTCCGACACCACGAATTACCTGGCCTGTTAGATCACATTATCGCGTTCATAGTTACCAGTCGGGATTTAGTCAGCAGTTTTATCATCCTCCCTCTTCTAAAAAGTTTAACTCCAAGGTTTACGGTATAATTTTTAGTGTTATGGGATTGGGGATTTTGGGCTATTTAGACCTAGTGATTAAATTTACTCGTCCCTTTGTTTCCCAAAATCCTTATATTCAACAAAGTTTGATGTCTCAAAAAGATAATCAAACTCCTGAACCGAAAGATCTCTCTTTTATGGATTACTATCAACTTGGTGACACTGCTTATCAACAGCAAGATTATAAACAAGCAGTTGCCAATTTTACGGAAGCTATCAAAAAAAATCCCCAATATGCCAAAGGGTATGTAAATTTGGGTAATGCTCGCTATAATTTAAATGATTATGAAGGTGCATTAGCCAACTATAATCAAGCTTTGAAGCTAAATGCTCAAGAAGTTAAAGCTTATGTAAATCGTGGGAATGCTTATTATATGTTGGCGGACTATAGTAGCGATCCCCATAAAGAATATAAACAAGCGATCGCGGATTTTACTACTGCTATTAACATAGATAAAAATGATGTTGAAGCTTATATCAGAAGGGGAATTGTCAGATTTGAAGTCACTAAATACATCAATAATTCTCTTCAAGAATACCAGAAATCAATTGCGGATTTTACCGAAGCAATTAAACTCAATTCATCCAAGGTAGAAGCTTACTTTCAACGGGGTCTAGTTCGTTATCAAATTGCTCAATATAGCAATAATTATGTAGCAGAATATAAACGAGCGATCGCTGATTTTACCGAAGCATTAAAAATTAATCCCCAACTGGCTAAAGTTTATCTGAAACGTGGTATGGCTTACTATGAATTAGCACAATATGGAGAAAATGGATCTGATAAAAATCAGATTCGAGCCGTTGCAGATTTAGAAAAAGCTGCAAAAGTCTCCCTGGAGAAAAATGATATGGATAATTATCAACAAGCCATCAGCAGCATTTGTATTATTGTAGCCAACAAATGTGACATATTACCTAAATCAACCCTAGTGGGGCAAAATAATTGATCAGTAGTCGTGCAAAATAAATTTCATATTCAGAAAAGGTGACAGGTGACAAACAAGAGATACAGAGATTTCTATTGTTTTCCCAAATGTGCAATTAATTTTGCCCAGGTACTTATATAGGACTCCTATCTGATTTTTGACCGTCGAGATTTTCACATCCCCGACTTCCTAGAGGAGTCGGGGATATTGTTGCCGAATCTGGGCATTACTTATACAAACGCGCATAATTGTATATATGAGATTTGTTGATAGCTGGCGTGGCCTAGCCCTGAAACTCTTGATTTATCAAGGTTTTCTGTTTCTTCAGCCAGTCGGGCATATATTCAAAAATCAAATAGGAGTCCCATATCAGTCATTTATTTATAAATATTTTACAGATAAAATATGTTAATTTACTTATTCTTTATCATTTTCTAGAAAATTACAGTTAAATTATATTTATCTACTTAAAAAGACAAAGGAAGAAATAATGATTCAACTTTCTTCATATCATAATGCATTCTCTTCATCTCAAATTTGTGAAATTAGAAACCACCAGCAAATCTTTGAGGCAATTATATGAAAGCAGTGATTTTAGCAGGAGGTTTGGGTACAAGGTTAAGTGAAGAAACCACTATCAGACCTAAGCCCATGGTGGAAGTTGGTGGTAAGCCAATTCTCTGGCATATCATGAAGATTTATTCTGCTCACGGTATTAACGATTTCATCATTTGTTGCGGCTATAAAGGGTACATTATTAAAGAATATTTTGCCAACTATTTCTTACATATGTCAGACGTGACATTTGATATGCGATTTAATCAAATGAATGTTCATTCTGGATATGCTGAACCTTGGCGCGTCACCTTAGTAAATACAGGTGATCATACAATGACAGGTGGACGTTTAAAACAAGTTCGTGAACATATTGGCAATGAAACCTTTTGTTTTACCTATGGTGATGGTGTAAGTAATATCAATATTACAGAATTAATTAAATTCCATCAAGAACAAAAGACATTAGCAACACTCAGCGCGGTGCAACCAGCAGGAAGATTTGGAGCAATTTCTCTAGGACAAGAACAAACTAAAATAACTAGTTTTAAAGAAAAACCTCAAGGTGATGGTGCTTGGATTAATGGGGGCTATTTTGTTCTTGAACCACAAGTAATTGATTTTATTGCTGATACCTCAACAGTGTGGGAGAAAGAACCATTAGAGAAGTTAGCTGATTTAGAACAATTATCTGCTTATAAACATGATGGTTTTTGGCAACCAATGGACACATTAAGAGATAAAAACTATCTAGAGGATCTCTGGAAAAGTGGTAAAGCTCCTTGGCAAGTTTGGTAATAGTAATTTGAGATTTTAGATATTGGATTAGGGAAAGATTACTAATGTATGATTTTGCGATTATTGGTGGGGGAATAGTTGGACTTTCCACCGCAATGGCTTTAGGAGAGCGTTATCCAAATGCCCAAATATTAGTAGTAGAAAAAGAGAGTCAATGGGCATTTCATCAAACTGGTAATAATAGCGGTGTAATTCATTCTGGTATTTACTATAAACCGGGAAGTTTTAAGGCTAAGTTTTCCCGTGAAGGTAGCCGTTCCATGGTAGAATTTTGCCAGAAATATGATATTGATCATGAAGTTTGTGGTAAAGTGATTGTGGCTAGTAATCAACAAGAATTACCCCGCTTAGAAAATCTCTACAAACGCGGTTTAGAAAACGGTATTCCTGTTAAAAGAATTAGTCCAGAAGAAGTCAAGGAAATTGAACCTCACGTTAGTTGTGTTGGTGGAGTTCAAGTATTTAGTACAGGAATTGTTAACTACAAAAAAGTTTGTTTAAAATATGCGGAATTAATTCGTAATCAAGGAGGAGATTTACGCCTTAATACCCAAGTTTTAAAAATTGTCACTAGGGGAAAAAATCAGGTATTAGAAACTAATAATGGCAGTTTTGAAACTCGATTTATAATTAATTGTGCCGGATTACATAGCGATCGCATGGCAAAATTAGGTAAGGCTAATCCTGAAGCTAAGATCGTTCCCTTTCGCGGTGAATATTACGAACTAACCCCAGAAAAACGCTACTTGGTCAAAACTCTCATTTATCCAGTTCCTAACCCTGATTTCCCCTTTCTAGGTGTGCATTTTACCCGCATGATTGATAACAGCGTTCACGCTGGACCAAATGCAGTTTTAAGCCTGAAACGTGAAGGTTATAAAAAAACCGATTTTGACTTTCGAGATTTTGCCGAAGTTATTACCTATCCTGGCTTTTGGAAACTAGCAGGAAAACACGCTCCCGAAGGGATGAAAGAAATAATTCGTTCCTTTAGTAAAGCAGCCTTTGTCAGAAGTTTACAAAAACTAATTCCCGAAGTGCAAGCAGCAGATATAATTCCTACCCATGCAGGAGTTCGCGCTCAAGCATTAATGAATGACGGTTCTCTAGTAGATGACTTTTTAATCATTAATGGTGACAATTCCATTCATGTTTGTAATGCACCTTCACCCGCTGCAACTTCTTCCTTAGAAATTGGTAAAGCTATAGTTAAGCAAATACCAGAACCAACGCATTTACACAGTTTAGTAGCGTAACAGCATCATCTCTTATCTGTGTTCATCTGCATTTATCTGCGGTTAATTATTCTGGAAATTTTCTTTTCTAGTGACTCTTCAAGAAACAAGTTAATTTCACACATCAAAAGTTTTAAAAATCATGAAAATATTAGTCACCGGAACAGAAGGTTATCTTGGTTCTTTATTACCTTCTTTACTCATGCAAAAAGGACATGAAGTTATTGGAGTTGATACTGGATTTTATAAAGTTGGTTGGCTATATAACGGAACTAACTTAACAGCTAAAACCCTAAATAAAGATATTCGTGATATCAATCCCGAAGATTTAGAAGGAGTAGAAGCTATTGTTCACATGGCGGAATTATCTAACGATCCTACTGGACAATTATCACCAAATATCACTTATGATATTAATCATTTAGGTTCAGTTCGTCTGGCTAATCTAGCCAAATCAGTTGGTGTTCGTCGCTTTGTTTATATGTCCTCCTGTAGTGTTTATGGTGTAGCTAGTGAAGGTGATATTACAGAAGAATCACCAGTTAATCCCCAAACAGCTTACGCCGAATGTAAAACATTAGTAGAAAGAGATGTTAAACCATTAGCTGATGATGATTTTTCGCCTACTTTCATGCGGAATGCGACAGCTTTTGGTGCTTCCCCTAGAATGCGATTTGATATAGTTTTAAATAATTTAGCGGGGTTAGCTTGGACTACAAAAGAAATTAAAATGACCAGTGATGGTACACCTTGGCGGCCATTAGTTCACGCTTTAGATATTTGTAAAGCCATTGTTTGTGCCTTAGAAGCACCTAGAGATATTATTCACAATCAAATTTTTAATGTTGGCGATACTGCAAATAATTATCGAGTTAAAGAAATAGCAGAAATTGTTGCCGATGTTTTCCCTGGTTGTCAATTATCTTTTGGTAATAATGGTGCAGATAATCGCAGCTATCGAGTTTGTTTTGAGAAGATTAATAGTATTTTACCAGGATTTAAATGTGATTGGAATGCTCAAATTGGGGCTGAACAATTATTTAGTTTGTTCAAGCAAATTGACATGACAGAAGACACATTCTTATTTAGAGGTTTTACAAGATTAAAGCAATTAGAATATCTGATTCGCACAGAACAAATTGATCGGTATTTTTTCTGGAATCAACAGGAAAATTATTAATTTATTCCGAAAATATTGGAGGTTGGGTTGAGCGACAGCAAAACCCAACACGATTAATAATTTTGTTGGATTTCCTTGAGTCAACCCAACCTACATTTCTTATATACCAAGTCATTTTCTCATATCGGTATTAACATATCATGCAAAAATTACTTACCATTGCCATTCCTACATACAATCGAGCCGAGTTACTAGATAAACAATTAACTTGGTTATCCCGGGCTATCAAAGGATTTAAAACAGAGTGTGAAATTTTAGTTTTTGATAATTGTTCTGATGAATTTATTCCTTTGGGGTAAATCGAATCAAGAATAAATAATTGATAGGTTAGTTTAGGATTGGTGCGTTTCATATCATAAAAACCCTTTATTTTAGAGCAAATAGGGATAGGGAGTAATTGGCCATGAAAAATAATTGTCGCTTTTGTCATAATCCACTGCAACATACCTTTATAAATTTAGGAAAATCACCCATAGCAAATGACTATCTCACATCTGAACAGTTAAATCAAAAAGAAAAGTTTTACCCTCTGCATACCTATGTTTGTGAGGAATGTTTATTGGTGCAGTTAGAAGAATTTGAATCTCCAGATCACATTTTTGGTGATGGTGATTATGCTTACTTTTCTTCCTACTCAGAAAGTTGGTTAGCTCATGCTAAAGCTTACACTGATTTGATGGTAGAAAAGTTTGGTTTTAACAACCATAGCCAAATAATTGAAATTGCTAGTAATGATGGGTATCTCCTCCAGTATTTTCAGGAAAAGGGAATTCCCGTTTTAGGAATAGAACCAGCCGCGAATACTGCTGAAGTTGCTATTGCTAAAGGTATTCCTAGTCTGACTAAATTTTTTGGAATTCAGACAGCCAGAGAATTAGTAGCCGCTAATCAACAAGCTGATTTATTGCTGGGTAATAATGTATTGGCTCATGTACCCAATATCAACGATTTTGTAGCAGGAATGAAGATTGTTTTAAAGCCAAATGGCATTTTAACAATGGAATTTCCCCATTTATTACAGTTAATTGAACATAATCAATTTGACACAATTTACCACGAGCATTTTTCTTATTTATCCTTCCTCTCTGTTGAGCAAATTTTTGCGGCTCATAACTTAACCCTCTTTGATGTTGAAGAATTACCAACTCATGGTGGTTCATTGCGAATTTATGGTAAACATGATCATGCTGCATTTCCCATAATTAGTGAGCGGGTTACCCAACTCAAAGCTAAAGAAATTTATGCTGGCTTAAATCGGCTAGAGACATATATTTTCTTTGAAGAAAAAGTCAAAGATACTAAGTTTAAACTTCTGAAATTTCTACTCACAGCCAAAGCAGAAGGTAAATCAATTGTGGGTTATGGTGCACCTGCTAAAGGTAATACACTCTTAAATTACTGTGGTGTGGATAAAGATTTAATTGATTATACAGTAGATCGAAATCCCCATAAACAAGGACTATTTTTACCAGGAACTCATATTCCTATTTTACATCCTGAAAAAATCCGCGAAACTAAACCTGATTATCTGCTAATTTTACCTTGGAATCTCAAGGATGAGGTCATGCAACAGATGTCATTTATTAGTGAATGGGGTGGTCAGTTTGTCGTACCAATTCCTGAAGTTACAGTTTATCAATATGCTCCCATCGAAATGATGTTAATGGCATCATAAGTAACAATTTTTAATTATGGTGAAGAAGCTTGTGGGCTATGAGATAAAGTTTTATTCAAACAATAATTATCCTCATTCCCACACTTTAAAACCTCATTAAAATCAGGAAAATGTATCTACTAAATCCTCAAGTCCTAATAAATTATTACCAGAGATATCTTTTTACCATGAACAAATTACTAACTATTGCTATTCCTACTTACAATCGAGCCGAGTTACTTAATAAACAATTACGTTGGTTATCTGAAGCTATTAAAGGTTATGAATCTGACTGTGAAATCTTAGTTTCTGATAACTGTTCTACTGACAATACTCAGGCAGTCATTAATAAGTGGAAAGAAAATCTGAACCAGATTACATTTCACACCAATAAAAATAGTGAAAATATTGGGGTAATTAAAAATGTCACTTATTGTCTAGAGGCTGCAAAAACTAAATATGTTTGGGCAATTGGTGATGATGATCCCATTCAAAATCGAGCTATTACTTATGTTTTAGATCAGATTAAACAACAGGACAACTTATCATTATTACTGCTGAATTTTTCTGGTAGAAATAAAATTACTGGTGAAGAAGTACATCCTCCAAAAATAGTTGGTAATCGCTGGTTTGATATTGATAGTGAAGACGGAAATGGTGATGGTAAAGCTATTTTTGAACATAGTTTTGCTAAAAGTGTGGGGGCTGTAATTTTTCTTTCATCAACTATTTTTCGCACGGAAACTGTTCAAAAAGCCCTGGAATTTTGGCCAGAAGGGAAGAAGAATTGGATATACTTTGGTTATTTAACGGGATATTGCGCTGCTCATGGAAAGGTCATTGTCACTAAAGATAACTATTTAGAATGTATTGTTGGTGTTAGTCATTGGCAAAAAGATCCCAAAGCCGCACTTTTAATGCAATACCAACATATACCTGAAGTTATTTTAAAACTTCAAGAAATTGGATATTCTCAAGCATATTGTCGCCGAATGATTGTCCAAAATTTAAAAGAAGTAAACTTAAAAGTCTTTTTAGGGGCAATGAGAAGATGGCCTGTATCGGCTATCAAGACAGTAGTTCCTTTTTTGGCTTTAGCTAGTGTGGCAGCTTTTGAATTAATACCCATGAAAGAATTTAAAGTAGCGGAAGCAGAACTGGAGATAACAACAACTTCCGAAGTCAGAAGCCATAGAGGATAAAGATTAGTGTTAATTGGTAAGTATACTATGCTTCAAAAAATTCAAGAAAAAATCTCAACTTTAAGTTCTGAGTTAAATTATCGAATGTCACTTTGGCATCATGCTAAAAATTTACCTGCCATTAATTCAACAGATAAATTGATTGTTGATACTCTCAAACAATCAGGTGTTTGCATCACATCTTTAGAAGAATTAGGTTTATCATCTACTCCAAAAATGTTGGCTATTGCTAATAGTTTTATACATGGTATGGTAAACTCTAGAAATATCCGTGCCGGATATAAATTACCGCAAATTTATACGGTTACAGATTTACCAGAATTCTTGGCTTGGGGAATTGAAACCCGACTACAAAATATCATTGAGCATTATATAGGTTTACCTATCGCTTTTCATGGTGTTCATGTGCGGAAAGACTTTCCTAATGAGAAGCAATTGGAAACCCTACTATGGCATAAAGATTCTGAAGACAGACGCATGATTAAAGTTATTATCTATCTCAATGATGTCACTGAAGAACATGGGCCATTTGAATATATACCACTGCCAAAAAATCCTCTAGAACGATTAAATAATTATCGAATTGATTATGAATTATGGCGAGTTAATTTTTTAGGAATTAACGATGATAAAATGATGAAAGTTATTCCTAAATCAGCTTGGAAATCATGTCATGGTAAAGCTGGAACTGTAATTTTTACAGATACTAGAAATATTTTACATCACGGAACTGTGAGAAACAAAGAACGTTCAACACTGTTTTTTACATACACATCTAACCTCCCTAAACGACCTGAACTTTGTACACAATATCATGATGATACCTTTGCCAAAATAAATACTCAATTAGGATTAAAGGTATAAACCTAAAATCAAAAAAATTCTATTATCCTCAACAAAAATTTCCTAAACAACTATGATTTTTACCTCTACTAAACTCGCTGGTGCTTTCATTATTGACTTGGAAGAAAAGCCTGATTCTCGCGGTTTTTTTGCTCGCACTTTCTGCGCTGATGAATTTATCGCTCATGGTTTAAAACCCACAGTTGCCCAATGTAACCTTTCTTTTAATCATAAAAAAGGTACATTGCGAGGAATGCACTATCAAACTCTCCCCGCAGCAGAAACAAAATTAATTCGCTGCACTCAAGGAGCTATTTATGATGTAATTGTTGATATGCGTCCTGAATCTCCAACTTATTTATCGCATATTGGTATAGAATTGACTGCCCAAAATCGCCGCGCTCTTTATGTACCAGAAATGTTTGCTCATGGTTATCAAGCTTTAACAGATGGTGCAGAAGTTGTATATCAAGTGGGTGAATTTTATACTCCTGGATATGAACGAGGATTACGTTATGATGACCCAATTTTAGGAATTTCTTGGCCATTAACTGCCACAGAAATGTCTGATAAAGATCGGAATTGGCCTTTACTAGAATCTATTTTGATAGGAGTTTAATTATGATTATTGTTGATAAGGCTTTACAAGCACGGGCTGCATTAGGTAAACCAGTAAAAGTGGCGATGATTGGCGCTGGTTTTATGGGTCGAGGCATTGCTAATCAAATTATCAATTCTGTGCCAGGAATGGAGTTGGTGGCTATTTCTAATCGTCACATTGATACAGCCAAACGAGCTTATTTAGAAGCAGGAATTGAAAATATCAAAATTATTGCCAATTTAGCTGATTTGGAAGATGCAATCGCTGAAAATGAATATGCCATCACCGAAGATGCTATGCTGCTATGTGAAGCAGATGGTATAGATGCAATCATTGAAGTCACCGGGACAATTGAATACGCGACTCATTTGGTCATGTCTGCGATCGCTCATCAAAAGCATATCATCTTAATGAATGCCGAACTTGATGGCACAATTGGACCCATCCTCAAAGTTCACGCAGACCGGGCTGGAGTCATCCTGAGTGCCTGTGACGGCGACCAACCAGGGGTAGAGATGAATCTCTACCGCTTTGTCAAAAGCATCGGTTTAAAGCCCCTTCTGTGTGGCAATATTAAGGGTTTACAAGACCCTTACCGCAACCCCACCACCCAAGCCGGTTTCGCCCAGCGCTGGGGTCAAAATCCCGCCATGGTGACAAGTTTTGCTGATGGTACAAAAATCTCCTTTGAGCAGGCGATCGTAGCTAATGGTACAGGGATGCAAGTAGCCAAGCGGGGGATGTTGGGATATGACTACACGGGTCACGTTGATGAAATGACTAAAATGTACGATATTGACCAACTGCAAGAATTAGGCGGTATCGTTGATTATGTCGTTGGCGCTAAACCAAGTCCGGGAGTATTTGTTTTTGCTACCCATGAAGACCCCAAACAACGTCATTATCTCAACCTGTATAAACTAGGTGAAGGACCTCTCTACAGTTTCTACACCCCCTATCACCTGTGCCATTTTGAAGTTCCCCTATCAGTAGCCCGTGCTGTCCTCTTTCATGATGCTGTACTGACACCAATCGCCGGTCCGGTGGTTGATGTTGTCACCACGGCCAAAATTGACCTCCGAGCCGGAGAAACCATTGATGGTATTGGTTATTACATGACCTATGGACAATGTGAAAATTCCCCCATTGTTCAACAACAAAACTTACTACCAATGGGTATTGCAGAAGGATGTCGCTTGAAGCGCGATATTCCTAAAGATCAGGTTCTCACTTACGATGATGTAGAATTACCTGAAGGCAGACTTTGCGATAAATTACGCGCTGAACAATCAGTTTATTTTGCTCCGGCAGCAGAAACTTTATTGGCACTAATAAAATAGTTTTAAAAAAACTATCAAAATAATTCAGAGGTTTCCTGATATTTTCATTAGACCTCTGAATTTACATATATAATTCCAGAGGCTTCTGTTGAGTCTAAAATTATTTTTTTGACTAGCTACTTTCAGCACGAAGGACAGGGAGAGAAGAAAAAATATTTAACTCAACGATTTGGATATAGAAAGATGTATTTTAGCAGGGATTATTTTCATAAATTCGTGAGGTTTTTTATGGTTCATACTCCTATTAAACAAGATAAATTAATTGATAATCAACCAATGATACAACCGGGGAATATTGGTCAAGAAATTTATCAATTGATGACTCAAATGTATCCTATTTGCCGCAGTATTACTGGTAATGGTGTTCGGGAGACTCTCCGGTTAATTCAACAGCATATTCCTTTACTAGTTCATGAAGTTCCTTCTGGTACTCAAGTATTTGATTGGACAGTACCTAAAGAATGGAATATTCGAGATGCTTATATCAAAAACTCTGAAGGTGAACGGATTATTGATTTCAAAAAATCCAATCTTCATGTTGTTAATTATAGTGTGCCTGTACATCAGAAAATTTCTTTATCTGAATTAAAAAATCACTTATTTACTCTGCCAGATTATCCAGATTGGGTTCCTTATCGCACTTCATATTATCGAGAAAGTTGGGGCTTTTGTTTAAGTCATAATCAATATCTGGGATTACGAGATGAAGAATATGAAGTTTGTATAGATTCTTCTTTAGAGCCTGGTTATCTCAGTTATGGTGAGTATTATATTCCCGGAGATACCAGTGATGAAGTGCTAATTTCTTGTCATGTTTGTCACCCTTCATTGGCAAATGATAACCTTTCTGGAATAGCGATCGCTACTTTTTTAGCTAAACATCTTAGCCAGATATCTTTAAACTATTCTTACAGATTTCTGTTTATTCCAGGGACGATTGGTTCTATTACTTGGCTGTCTTTAAATGAGGCACAAGTTCACAATATTAAACATGGTTTAGTATTAACTTGTCTTGGTGATCCAGGAAAAATTAATTATAAAAAAAGTCGCCGAGGTGATGCTGAAATTGATCGGATATTAGTTCATATTATGCAAAACGGAAAAGAAAAATATGAAATTATTGATTTTTTCCCTTATGGTTATGATGAAAGGCAATATTGTTCTCCTGGATTTAATCTCGCTGTAGGTTGCTTGATGCGATCGCCTCATGGTAGTTTTCCTGAATATCATACATCCGCCGATAATTTGTCATTTGTCCAAATTCCTGATTTAGTAGATTCTTTCTCCAAATGTTTATCGGCCATGGAGATTCTAGAAGACAATAAAACCTACTTAAATCAGAATCCTAAATGTGAACCAAGACTGGGGAAAAGAGGGTTATATCGGGCAGTGGGTGGACAAGCAGAAGAACAACTCAATGAACTAGCAATTCTTTGGGTACTAAATTTATCAGATGGTAATCATAGTTTGTTGGATATTGCTGATAAATCTGGTTTGCCATTTACAGTGATCAAACAATCAGCCGATGCCTTATTTAAACATGATTTATTGCAGTTAAAATGAACAACTTCATTTCGAGCTTATCTGAGCAAAAAATACTAATTACAGGTGCTAGTGGCTTCCTGGGAAATCATTTATGCGATCGCTTGTGTCAAATTGGTGCAGAAGTACACGCAATTTCCCGGCGAGTACAGACATCAGCAACCCCCAATTTAAACTGGTGGCAAAGCAATTTAGAAGACATAGAATCCGTAGAAAAACTGTTAATGAAAATTCAGCCAGATGTGATCTTTCATTTATCTGGTAACGTCACAGGTGCAGCGGGAGCAGAACTGGTATTACCCACTTATCACAGTTTACTCACCAGTACCGTTAACATTTTAACAGTAGCCACCAAAATAGAATGCCAACGTATCGTCCTCATCGGCTCTCTGGAAGAACCAGAATTGAGTAATCAGGAAATTATTCCCGCCTCTCCCTACGCCGCTGCTAAATGGGCTAGTAGTGCCTATGGGAGGATGTTTCATCAACTTTATCAAACACCCGTAGTCATAGCCCGGACTTTTATGACTTATGGACCTAGACAACCCGGACACAAAATTATTCCTTCAGTCATCCTGTCCTTATTAAAAAATCAGCCGCCAAAACTAGCCAGTGGTAAACGAGAAGTTGATTGGATTTACGTAGATGATGTCATTACCGGACTAATTGCTGCTGCACAGAGGCCGAACATTGAAGGTGGCACTTATGATTTAGGTTCAGGGATTCTGGTATCAATTCGCCAAGTTGTAGAAAACATCAGAGACTTATTAGGTGCGCCTGTTCAGCCTTTATTTGGCGTGTTACCAGATAGGCCAATCGAAAAAGTCACAATTGCCAATACTAGCCTCACTCAAACCAAACTTAATTGGCAACCTATCACACCTTTAGATATAGGTTTAGCACAAACAATAGATTGGTATAAAAATCAATTAATACGGAATAGGAATTAGTAATTACCAATTACCAATTACCAATTACCCATCACCCATGACCAAATTATAGGAAACCCGTTATGAAAATTGCTCTCGTCCATGATTACTTAACTCAGCGCGGTGGAGCAGAACGCGTATTTGAATTATTGTGCAAACGCTATCCCGAAGCCGACATTTTCACCTCATTATATGATGCACAAAAGAGTATTGATCTAGGGGAAAGAATTATCAATACCACATTTTTGCAGAAAATTCCTGGTGCAACCAAATATTTTCGGATGTTAGCTCCCCTGTATTTTCCAGCATTTCGGTCTTTGGATCTACAAGACTATGACTTGATTATTAGCAGTAGCACAAGTTTTGCCAAGGCAGTACGGAAAAAACCCCAAGCCAGACATATTTGTTTTTGTCATAATGTTACCCGTTTTTTATGGGATACAGAAACTTATTTACGGGAATATGGAGACTATAGATACTTTGCTCCCCTGATTGAAAAAGTATTTAAAATCATCAGAAATCTAGACCTGAAATATGCTCAAGAACCGGATCTTTACATTGCCAACTCTAGCATTGTTGCCCAGCGAATTGAAAAGATATATCACAAACAAGCCATTGTTGTTAATTATCCAATTGATACAAGCAACTTTGTTTTTTCCGATACTAAAGAGGAATATTACCTGGCATCGGCGCGGATGATAAGTTATAAACGTCTTGATATAATAGTCGAAGCTTTTAATTGGCTAGGCTGGAATTTATTAATATCAGGTGATGGACCAGAACAAGAAAAATTAAAAGCTCAGGCATTACCCAACATCCAATTTCTTGGTCATGTTAGTGATAAAGAACGTAAAGACTTATTTTCTAAAGCCAAATCAATTATTGTTGCGGCTTTAGAAGATTATGGATTAGTTCCAGTCGAGGCAAATGCTAGTGGTACACCAGTAATTGCCTATGGAGCAGGTGGAGTATTAGATACTCAAATACCAGGGAAAACAGGTGTATTTTTTCAAAGACAAACACCATGCTCTTTACAAGCAGCATTACTAGAAGCTGGAGGAATATCTTGGGATTATGAAACCATTCGTAATCATGCTGTTAGCAAGTTTTCAGAACAGTCATTTTTTGGTAAAGTTGAGCGAATTATTGATCAAGCCAGTGGTGTCTATTGTTAATTTATTTGATTGTTTAGGTGTTTGGGTAGTGTATAGTAGATAAGGATAATAAAAGTGGTTCAAACTAGTCTAAATCCAAATATAAATTCAGCCTCAGAAACCGATCCAGGTTACGGACAAATCTTTGCTGTACTGTGGCGACGATTTCCCTGGATATTATTAGTATTTTTGAGTTCTACAGCCATCGCTGGTATCATGGCCTTAAAAACAGAACCCAGCTTCAAAAGCACCATGCAATTGTTAGTAGAACCTAACTATCAAGGGAAGAAAGAAACTGATAACACCGAAAGTCAGTTTACCGATACTAACATCGAGATAGATACCGCTACTCAACTGAACTTAATGCAGAGTTCTGGACTGATTCAAAAAGCAGTTGATAAACTCAAATCTGAATATCCAGACTTAACAGTAATGGATTTAAAAAACTCTTTGGTCTTAAATCAAATCAAGACCAAAGATGATAATATTGCCACTAAAATCTTTCAAGTTGATTATAGCGATAACGATCCAGAGAAAACTAAAAAAGTTCTGAATACTATTCAGCAAGTTTATTTAGAATATAACAAACAACAGCAAAATTCACGCTTACAAAAGGGTCTACAAGTCATTAAAGATCAATTAAGAAAAGCTACCGATGAAGTAACTGTTTCCGAAGCAAATCTACAACGATTTCGCAGAAATCAGAATTTAATTGATCCAGAAACTCAGGCCAAAACCATAGAGACCACTTTAAATACTGTGCAACAGGAACGACAAGCAACTCGTTCTCAGTATGAAGAAGCTTTAGCAAAACAAAAATCTTTGCAAGCACAACTAAACCGTTCTCCACAAAATGCTCTAGTTTCTTCTCGTTTAAGTCAGTCTACCCGCTACCAAGGTTTACTCAATGAAATCCAAAAAACAGAACTAGCTTTAGCACAGGAACGCTTACGCTTCACTGAAGATACTCCCAGCGTTCAAAAATTACAAGAACAACTGCAAAGTCAAAAACAACTTTTGCAAAAAGAAGTTAGCAGAACTTTAGGACAAAGTTCTAATCCAGTCCTTAGTTCTGGAGACAATCTTTTACAACAAGGACAACTTGGAGAAATTGATCTTAATCTCACAGGTCAATTAGTAGAAACCCAAACTACCATAGTTGCATTAACAGCCCGCGACCAAACTTTAGCAGCAAAAGAAAAAGAATTACAAACGGATCTAAAGCGGTTTCCTTCTCTATTGGCTTATTACAATCGCATACTTCCCCAATTACAATTTAGCAGAGAAAGATTGGAGCAATTATTAAGATCTGAACAAAAATTACGTCAAGAACTTTCTAAAGGTGGATTTAATTGGGAAGTAGTAGAAGAACCCCAAGAAGGAGTTCAAACTGGTCCCAACATCAGACAAAACCTATTATTAGGAGCAGTAATTGGTTTAATGTTAGGAGGTATTGCTGCCTTTATTCGTGAAGCATCTGATGATTCTGTGCATACTACGGCTGAATTAGAAAAACAGGTTTCTCTCCCCTTATTAGGAACAACTCCTAAATTGCCACCTGCTAAACCCAGAGAATCAATGATCAAATTGCCATTTGGCAAACCAGAAGTTCTTGCTCCTTGGACAATTCAGGTACTACAATCTCCTCCCCGCTGGGAATCACTTGATCTCATTTACAAAAATATCGAACTACTCAATAATGTCTCTGATTTGAGATCCTTAATGGTGACATCAGCATTACCAGATAATGGTAAGTCAGCTTTGGCGTTAGGTCTAGCTATGAGTGCGGCTCGTTTGCATAAAAAGGTCTTACTTATTGATGCTAACCTCCGCGATCCTAATCTCCACAAACAACTAAATCTTCCCAATGAACAGGGACTTTCAACTTTATTAGAAAGTGAAGTTAATCTACCTAATCACATCAGTGTTCCTTACTCTGGCTCATCTTACATTGACATTTTAACCGCTGGACCAATACCGACTGATCCTGCCCATCTTTTGAGTTCTCCTCGCATGAAGCAATTGATGGCCGCATTTGAAGAAAATTATGATTTGGTACTCATAGATGCCCCTTCCGTTCTTGGTTTAGTGGATGCTATGCTCACAGCATCATCTTGTCGAAGTGTGATCATAATGGCAAGTATTGGTAAAGTGACACGCACCCAACTTAATCAAGCTACAGCGATGTTGAGTAAGTTAAATTTGATTGGAGTTGTAGCTAATGGTGTATCTTCATCTGATAGCACCTATGTCCCTTATGTAAAGCCAAAACAATTCGTTTTGCAACCAGCAATGGAAGAATAAGGCAGAATATTTGATCACTCAATTTAGTTAAATAGTTAGGACATTCTCAAACACCCCCGGACTCCAATAGGTAGTCATGGGGTTTTTGGCATTGAATAATTTCTCAACAACAATATCCTCGACTGCTCTAAGAAGTCGGGTCTCTGAAATGAGATTCAAAAATAAAATAAAAATAAAATATGAGTTTTATATATTTGATAATAATATGTTTTATGAAAACCAAATTTTGGTTAACTTTATTTAGTGACAATTAATTCATTTATCGTAGCTTAATATTTTGCCAATAAAAGTAATATCTATTTAAAGAGTGAATAAAGAAGTTGTTTATCCATGATCTATTAATCAAAGGTCTTATATTGTAGAGATCGAAAGACATATTAAAATCCTCAAACCTAAAGGAAATACGAAGTGGCGTTAATTCATAGCTATCTTAGTTAATTTTTGCTATTGATATTGACATATACAGATATTATTAGGAGAACCTATCTAGCAATGAAAGTTAAATTCACTTCAAATATTTAATATCTGCTTTTATTGTGAATAAAACGACAGAAAAACAGTAATCCTAATTTTCTGTGACTGGAGATACACTCAATCTTTTACTATTTTATCACTGACAATATTATGCCAACCTCAGTTATTTCTAATCTAAATAATAACTCTATTATACCTCAGCAGTCTGAAAATATTAGCTCCCTATCCTGCACATTAAAATGGCGCAGAGGAAAGTTATTAGTCAAAAGTTCTGGAAAATTGCCACATCCCTATTTAGCTTCACTAGAGAATCAACAATCTTTAATAGAGTGCTTAAAACATTCTCCAATTACCTTAGTGAGCATAGATCCAAAAATCGGTGATTCTTTATTAAGACTTTGGGCAGATGCTTGTCAAAAGGCTAATAAGCCCATATTTATGAGTATTCCTAGTTATCAGAAATTGCCAAAAAAAAGTAATGAATTTTTCAGATTTTTTTCAAGAATAATTGATTGGAATTTTGCGTTATTTTTACTCTTATTTATGATGCCATTTCTGATTGGAGGATTGATAATTATGCAAATATATTCCGCCAGAATTCTGCTTAATTATGAATGGTATGTTGGCGCAAATGGTCAACTTTTTCAGGCGATCAAATTTCACTCAAAGTTCAAAGATGATACCAGAAATTTCCCCTCTGGTTTATGTAAATACTTTCTGGATATTTTCTCTAATTTATTGAATGTATTGCAGGGAAAATATTGCTTAATTAACAATCATTGTTTATCTTTAGAAGATGCAGTCAAATTAAGTTTAGAAGAACAGAAAAAAGTTAAATCAACTAACCGAATTTATCAATATATGGCAGATAAAGGCTAAAATTTAAATGCCTACAGATCAGGGAAATTATCTAATTTTCTATTGGATGAATATTTCCTGTTTTGATGTTTTTCATCGTGAATTATGCACCTAATTAAAAACAAGGAAAACTATGCAGACAGCATTTATACTGTCAACGGTAAAACTCTTCCAGGCTACAAGTTTTTGGCAAAATAATCGGTTAATATTACGACAATTTAAACATTTTCGAATTGTAGCAATTTTAGCCTTAGTGTTTTCAATTTTATCTGCAAGTTTTGAAGGGTTTGGTTTAGGATTTCTATTGGTATTCTTGCAAAGTTTAACTACTCCTGGTGCTGAACCGGTAAAAACAGGAATTGAGTGGTTTGATATTTTGATTTTAGGAATTAATGGTTCAGTAAATGATCGATTATATCGAGTATCAGCTTTAATTGTGATCACAACCTGTATGCGTGCATCTTTTAACTACTTAGCACAAATTTGCATCCAGTTTAGCGAAATAAGTTTAGTAGACACGCTCCGTAAAAGAGTTTTTGAACAATTGGAGGCTCAAACTCTCAGCTATTTTAATCAGAAAAAATCTGGAGAATTAATTAATATACTCACCAATGAAATGGAGAGAATTAGACAAATTTTTGGGGGTATAGCTTTTTTAATTACTAGAATCTTCGCACTCATAGTCTATTCTGTTTCCCTGTTTATCCTTTCATGGAAACTCTCCATAGTTTCAATTTTGCTATTTAGTCTTTTGGCGGTGGCATTATCTACACTAAATAAACAAATTAGAGAACGTAGTTTTGGTATTACTACAGCTAATGATAACTTTACTTCTAGGACGCTAGAGTTTATTCAAGGTATACGCACAATTCATGCTTTTTCTACTCAAGAATTTGAGCGCAAACGGTATTATAAAGCAAGTGAAAAAATAGTTGACACTTTGAAAAGTGTTTACTGGATTTCTTTGGTAGTTAAACCTTTAGCTGAGAGTATATCTACTCTAATTCTGATTAGTATGATCATTGTGGCACTAGTCACAGGTTTAATGAAGGTTTCAGCTTTGTTGACCTTTTTCTTTGTACTATTTCGCATTATCCCTATGACTCAAGATTTGAATGGAGTTGTAGCTTTTTTAACTACCCAATCCGGAGCAGTAGAAAATATTAAGAATCTCCTGAAAACTGATGATAAAATCTACTTTCAAAATGGCACACTCAAATTTCTAGGTTTAAAAAGGTCAATTGATTTAGTATCTGTAGATTTTGATTATGGTCTTAATCAACGAGTTTTACATAATATTACTCTCTCAATTAAACAAGGTGAAATGACGGCATTAATTGGTTCATCTGGTGCCGGAAAAACTACACTTGCAGATTTAATTCCTCGTTTTCATGATGCTAGTGATGGCTATATTTATATAGATGAAGTTGATATTCGCAAATTTGAAATCAACTCTCTTCGTCGTCAGATAGCAGTTGTTAGTCAGGATACATTTATTTTCAATACTTCTGTTTGGAAAAATATTGCTTATGGTACACCAAAAGTAACAGAAACGGAAATTAAAGAAGCCGCTCGATTGGCAAATGCTCTAGAATTTATTTTAGAAATGCCGGAGGGGTTTAATACACAATTAGGAGATAGAGGTGTTCGGTTATCAGGCGGACAAAGACAAAGAATTGCTATTGCCCGGGCATTGCTGAGAAATCCAGAAATTTTGATTTTAGATGAAGCTACAAGTGCCTTAGATTCTGTTTCTGAACGTTTAATTCAAGAGTCACTAGAAAAGCTATCTGCTGGCCGCACAGTAATTGCTATTGCTCACCGTCTTTCTACTATTGCTAAGGCAAATAAAGTTGTAGTTTTAGAACAGGGACGAATAGTAGAACAGGGTAAATATCAAGAACTTTTAGCACAAAAAGGTAAACTTTGGCAATATCACCAAATGCAGTATGAAGTTAGCCATAGACATGATGATTAATATGATTATAAATCATAAATCCGGTTTTAATTACTCAAATTATCCAGGTAAATAATGTAGATAATAATAGCAATGAATAATTCTTTTTTAGGATTTCTATCCTTAACTTTTGCTAAAGTAAACAAATCTACTAATTATCAAAATAACTTGGCAGAAAAATTACAAAATCAGCCAAAACTTTTTTGTATAGCCCATTATTTACCACCTTTAAGAACGCCAATTGCCCATAGGGCTAATAAACTATTGGGAGAATTTCAAAAAACTTGGCAAATCAATGTATTAACAGCTACACAGGATGGTTATTTATCAGAAAAATCTAATATTCATTATGTAAAAAGTTGGTATCCACAAACTTTAATTACATGGCTAGGAAAACTGAGACTTGAGAAAATATTAACATTATTAATTTGGCCAGATTCAGAGATATTTTGGTTTTTACCAGCAGTATTAAAAGGCTATCAATTAATTAAAAAGCAACAACCAGATGCTATTTTTGTGATTATGATGCCCTATTCTGCAGGTTTAGTGGGAGTTGCGCTAAAATTCCTCACAAGGTTACCTTTAATAGTTAGTTTAGATGATTCACTTATTTGTACTGATATGCACCCTAAGTCTGTCAGTTGGTTACATTATCATCTCGAAATTTGGCTAGAAAACCTTTATGTTCGACAAGCAAATGCGGTAGTTTATGTTTCTCAATTCAATTTAGATGTAGTCAAAAATCGTCAGCCTGAAACGCAAAAATCAAAGTTTCATTTAATTCGTTGTGGTGCAGATCCTTTAGATTTTGCTACTCCTATTAACTCGAAAAATGATAATTCATCTTTTGAGATTATTTATACAGGTGGGATGAATGGCTGGTATGATTTCTATCATTTACCTCAAGAACAAACCTTGCTGAAAAAACTTTATCATGCTTGGTTGAAATGGGGATATTATGAACGAGCAAAAATTGATTATCGTAGTTCTAGTCCAGTTTTTGTGGGTGAAGCTATCAGAAAAGTAAATGCAGAAAACCCGGAATGGCAAAGCAAAATCAAACTCTCGATTTATGGTAATAGTTTTCCAGAATTTGTGGTTAATCGAGTTTTAGAAAATCAAAATCTAACAGATATAGTAACTGTATGTGGAGCATTACCTCACTTTCAAGCTATTCAATTAGCTAGACAAGCAGATTTATTATTAATAACTTTACCAAATCGTCCAGATGGTTCACAAGGAGGAAGAATTTCTTGTAAAACCTATGAATATTTGATGACAGATAGACCTATTTTAGCAGCAGTACCTCATGGAGAAAACTGGAATTACTTACAAGATAAACCAGGTGTTTGGTTAGTAGAACCTACGGATGTAAAAGCTATGAATGAAGTAATTTCTCACATAATAACAGCTAAGTTTTCTGGCTCTCCTTTACGATTTGATCGCAGTCATTTAAAAAATGAATTAAGTTATCAAATTCTGGTGCAAGACTACTTAAAAATTTTTGACAGTATTTGCTCAACCGCAACTTTAACTAATTATTTTCATTGTAAAGTAGGTTAATTACCGTACATAAGCATCAGACAAATTCAAGGTGTAATGAAACAATATAAAAATTTCAATTGCACTCTTAAGTTTCATCTTTTAATCAAGTATTCTGTTTATTTTTTGGATAAAAACAATGGTAAATATAGGCTATCATTCTGCAAAATTTCAAGCAAAAATTCATCGTTTTTTATATAATAAAGCCATTAATAATATTGTCAATTTTCCACTGACTCCAGAGAAAAAAGCCAATATAGATGTCTATGCTTTTTCTTGTGAACGGGATTTCGCTATTCAAGTAGCAAATATTAGGTCATTTATTCGTTATGTTGGTATTCCTAACAAATTTATTGTCATTTCTGATGGTAGCTATTCGTCATCTTCTCGTAATATTTTACGCCGAATAAATTCCTGTGTTGATGTTATTGAATGGAAAGATTTAGTAATAGGTGATATACCTAAACCTATTTCAAATTACGTAGTAAATTATCCTCATCGTGCGATTATGGCATTTTGGAGAAGATTGGCTGTATTAACTTCAATTTCTATTGATAAACCTACAATTTACACTGATGCTGATATTCTCTTTTTTCCCGGTGCTGAGGAACTTGTAAATTTATGTGATTCAGATGATAGTTATTCTTGGTATTTACCTGATTGTTTACCGTCATTAGATGAACGGATAATATTACATAATCATGAAAAATTAAATCCAGTAAATGCAGGGTTTTTTATACTAAAACAGCAAATAAATTGGGTAAGTTCTTTAGAGCGTGTTACTGAATTTGTAGATGTACCTGTTTATTTTACAGAACAAACTGTAGTGCATTTAGCTATGCACAATAATCAGGCAAAGCCTCTGGATAAAACCAAGTTTATTTTAAGTGTTGATGACCAATTTCAGTATTTAGAAAAGTTCGATAAAAGGAAAATTGCTTTGAGACACTATGTTAATGATGTCAGACATAAGTTTTGGTTGAATTTAGATATTTCTGGCTGAATTTGACTATAAAATTAAGTTCCCGTTAACTGTTATAGCTAATAACCAATAAGATCAAGAAGTTGAATATGAATCATGCAATAGTTTCTCAACAGAAAATATATCAATGTTCTGCTGCTAATATTAAAGGTGGTGGTGGATTAGAAACTTATATAGCTTCTTTGGTAAATTCGGAAATCTTAGGAGTGAGTAATCACCATATTAATTCTTTCCAAAATTTAGACCAAGGACAATGTAAATTACTCCACCTTCATGATCCAGAATTTTTAGCAGAATTGCGGGGAGAATGCCCGGCGATATTTACACTTCATAATCATTGTAGTTACTGTCCTAGTGGCACAAAATATTTAGCAAATCGTCAACAGAAATGCGATCGCAATATGCACCCCCTTGGCTGTACTTGGGGACATTTAGTAGATGGTTGTGGTAGTCGTAGACCGGAAAAAATATGGCAAAATTGGCGGAGTAGTTACGATTTTCTCAGCAATGCTAAAAAAATCAATATTCCTATAATTGCTAATAGTAATTATGTGCGGGAGCAAATTATTAATAATGGTTTATCACCTCATCGGGTAATTACACTTCACTGTGGTGTAAAACAACCTAAATATCCCACGACATCTTTAACTCAAGAAATTCATCAAAATCAGCGAATTTTGTTTGTTGGTCGCATTGTTCCCGATAAAGGAATTGAATGGTTACTCAAAGCTTTAGCAAAGACTAACCCCAATATTCATCTTGATATTGCTGGTGAAGGTTGGATTAAATCTAAGATGGAACAATTAGCTAAAAAAATAGGTTTGAATAGGCGTATTACCTGGCATGGTTGGTGTAATAAAGACAAATTAAAAACACTTTATCAACAGTGTTTAGCTGTAGTTTTTCCCAGTCTTTGGCCTGAACCCGCTGGTCTAGTAACTCTAGAAGCCTATGCCCATTATCGTCCCATAATTGCCAGTTCAATTGGTGGTATTCCCGAATATGTACAAAATAGTAAAACAGGTATTTTAATTACACCTAATCATATTCAAAATCTCGCAGATGCCATCAACGAATTAGCAACAAACTATCACAAAAGCCGATTAATGGGTGAAGAAGGTCAACAATGGTTTCAGCAAGAATTTTCTCTTGATCTTCACATTCACAAATTAGAAAAAATCTACTCACAAACTATTACTGAATTTAAACATCCCTAACTTCTTTAAGAAGTTGGGGATATCAATTAAAAATCAAGGAATTGCAATCATGTTTATTAATTCTCAACTCACACAACCCCTAGTTAGCGTTATTATCCCTACCTATAATCGCCCAGAATACTTGAAACAAGCAATTAATAGTGCAGTTCAACAAACTTATGAAAATATTGAAATTATAGTTTGTGATAATTGTAGTTCAGAAAATCCTGCATCTTTAATAGAATCATTTAACGATTCACGCATTAAATTTCACCGACACCCAGAAAATATTGGGATGTTAGCTAATCAACTTCATGCTTTTAAAATGGCACAAGGTAAATATATTGCCAGTCTCCATGATGATGATATGTGGAATGAAGATTTTTTAGTCAAACTTGTACCCCCTTTAGAAGCAAATCCTGATTTAATTCTCGCTTTTTGCGACCAATATATTATTGACGCTCAAGGACAAATTAATTATTCTGGAACTGAGGAAAATTCACGGGGATTTAAGCGAGATAAAATCACCCCAGGAATTCATCAAAATTTCTACAAAATTGGCCTAATTGATAAAAGTATATCTACCGCTGCGGCTGCTGTAATTCGTAATAGTTTAATTAATTGGGAGATGATTCCACCAGAAGTTGGAGGAATGTGGGATCTATATTTAACATATCTTTGTTGTATATCTGGCCATGGAGTCTACTATCAACCAGAAAGATTAACACGATATCGCGCCCATGAACAAACTGATACTATGCTCAGTGGAAAACGTAACGTTCAAGCAAAAATTCGTAAAGGTAAAAGTGAAATCTTCTGTTATCAAGTCTTTATGGAGGATGAACGTTTAAAGGAATTTAATTCCCACTTTAGAAAAAAATGGTTAGCAGCTAATACAACTCTAGGAATTGGCTTATTACGAGATCAAAAAATCCTAGATGCTCGCCGTTATTTTTGGCAGACTTTAAGTGAACAAAAATTTAATTTGCGAACTTTAGCTGCCCTGATTATCAGTTTTATTCCCCCCAATTTAACAAATAAAATCTTGAATGTTTAAGAGAGGTAATAAGTGAAACTTTGTATTGTTACCCACAAAATCAAAAAAGGTGATGGTCAAGGACGAGTTAATTATGAAGTAGCTCAAGAAGCAATTCGTCGGGGTTATCAATTAACATTATTAGCCAGTGAAGTTGCCCCTGAATTATTAGAAAATCGTGCAGTTAATTGGATTTATATCCCAGTGGAAGGTTATCCTAGCGAATTTATCCGCAATTTCATTTTTGCGAAAAAAAGTGCAGCTTGGTTGGATAAAAATCGAGGTAATTTGGATTTAATTAAAGTCAATGGTGCAATTACTATGAGTGCAGCAGATGTAAATGCTGTGCATTTTGTTCATAGTTCATGGTGGCGATCGCCTGTGCATATTTCTCGCAGTCGTAAAGATTTTTACGGTTTATATCAATGGTTATTTACCGCCGCTAATTCCTATTGGGAAAAACAAGCTTTTTCTCAGGCTAAAAGTATTATTGCTGTTTCCGAAAAAGTAGCGGAAGAATTGGTTAGCATTGGTGTACCTCGCCAAAAAATTCGGGTAATTGTCAATGGTGTAGACTTACAAGAATTTACTCCTGGTGTTACTTCTCGTAGCCTATTAGGTTTACCGGAAAATGTTAATTTGGCATTATTTGCCGGAGATATTCGCACACCGAGAAAAAATTTAGATACGGTATTAAAAGCTTTAAAAAAAGTTGCTGATTTACATTTAGCTGTAGTTGGCAATACAAAAGGAAGTCCGTTTTTAGAATTGGCAAATAATTTAGGTATCAGTGAACGAGTACATTTTTTGGGATATCGTCGAGATATTGCCCAAATTATGCAAGCAGCAGATTTTTTTGTATTTCCTTCCCGTTACGAAGCTTGCACCCTTGTACTACTAGAAGCATTGGCTTCTGGCTTACCTGTGATTACAGCCACCGCTACAGGGGGTGCAGAATTAGTCACAGCAGAAGCAGGAATTGTCTTGCCAGAAACCGATCACATTGATAGTTTAGCAGCTAGTTTATCTATATTAGCCAGCGATCGCCCACTCCGTCAACAAATGGCACAAGCTGCCCGCGTCCTAGCGGAAAAACATAGTTGGACAAATATGGCACAAAACTATCTCAATATATTTGCGGAATTAACCAACCATGAGAAACACAGTTCTCATCCCCACCTATCGCCGTCCTCAAGACCTGTACCGCTGTCTGAAAGCCCTAGAACAGCAAACTAAACCAGTTGATCAGGCCATCGTCGTCATCAGGGATACAGACACAGAAACTCAGCAGTTTCTCGCCCAACAGCACCACCATCTACCCCTAGAAACCGTTACCGTCAGTCAGCCGGGAGTAGTGGCCGCCCTTAACACTGGACTAGTCAAAGTCAACGGTGACATTCTTTCCATCACCGACGATGACGCGGCCCCCCATTCCGACTGGTTGGTTAAAATTAATACCCATTTCTTGGCTGATCCTCACATTGGCGGAGTTGGTGGCCGTGATTGGATTTATCAAGGGGGAAAACTAGAAGACAAGTACCAACCAGTTGTTGGTAAATTGCAATGGTTTGGGCGCGTTATAGGCAATCATCATTTAGGAATTGGCGCACCCCGTGAAGTTGATATTCTTAAAGGTGTGAATATGAGCTTCCGCACCCAAGCTATTGGAAAATTACGCTTTGACGAAAGAATGAAAGGCACTGGCGCACAAGTGCATTTTGAAATGTCCTTTACTCTGACCTTAAAACGAGCAGGTTGGAAAATGATTTATGATCCCAGTATTGCTGTAGATCACTATCCAGCCCAACGTTTTGATGAAGATCAACGGCACAACTTCAACGACATTGCATTAATTAACCTAGTCCATAATGAAACCCTAGTTTTATTAGAACATCTTTCTCCTTTGCGTCGGATTGTATTTTTATTTTGGTCAGTTTTAGTAGGTACAAGGGAAAGTTTAGGAATATGTCAATGGCTGCGACTTTTTCCCAAACAAGGACAACTTGCTACCAAAAAATTGCAAGCATCCTTAAAAGGAAGATGGTTAGGATATCAACATTATAGAATTGAATTGGCAAAATTTAACCTTGATAAACACCATTTTGGCTATTAATTAAAAACTGCCAACATCCAAATTTTTATTCATACAAAATCGAGATCAAAGTGATTTCCAAACCGATACTTTTTAATAGTTTTTTACGACAAAACTTCTATCCTCAAGAACGAACAGCACAGGCTTGGATAGTCATTCTTGGCTTCCTATTTTTAATCACAGCTAATTATTTTATTAGTGCTGGCCTATTGCGTCTAATTTTTCCGGTAACAGCTTTCTTAGTGGCTGTATTTTTGTATTTGCGCCATTCCCTACTTTACATTGGCTTCACTTGGTGGATCTGGTTTCTTTCACCTTTGCTGACTCGTTTAGTTGACTATCGTGTTGGCTGGGACCCTACCCGTCAAATGCTCATAGCACCTTATTTAGTAGTATTTGTCACCATAGCCACGTTTTTAAAATATCTTCCTAGCGCAGTTCGTAAAGGAGGTTTACCTTTTATTTTGGGTTTTATTGGAGTATTCTATGCTTTTTTGATCGGTCTAGTTTACAATCAACCAATTCCAGTAATCCGGGGTTTTCTAGACTGGATGAGTCCCATTCTTTTCGCTTTTCACTTATTTATCAACTGGCGAGATTATCCCAGCTATAAACAAAATATTCAGCGTGTATTTCTCTGGTGTGTTTTGCTGATAGGAACTTACGGTATATATCAATTTGTCGTAGCACCGGAGTGGGATCGCTTTTGGCTAATAGAATCAAAACTTTTTACTAGTTCTGGAAATCCTGTCCCTTTTGGGATGCGTGTCTGGAGTACACTGCATTCAGTAGGTCCATTTGGTGCCGTTATGCAAGCAGGTTTGTTATTATTATTCACCAGTTCAGGTCCGTTAATTTTTCCCGCTTCAGCCGTGGGCTATTTATCGTTTTTGCTATCACAAGCTAGGACTAATTGGGGCGGTTGGTTACTGGGGATAATTATGATTATGGGTTCTGTAAAAGCTAAAATTCAAATGCGATTAATTACAATCATTTTAGTAATGTCCATGTGTGTTCTCCCCTTGCTAACTATAGAACCAATTGCTAAAGTTGTAAATTCTCGATTAGAAACTTTTGCTAATTTGCAACAAGATGGCAGTTTAAAAGATAGATCAGGCAGTTATGAGAGGAATCTTGGTTTAGCGTTAACTAATAGTTTCGGTAATGGTTTAGGAAATATCTGGAAAGTCAACGAAAAAACCGGACAAATAGAAGTAGTTGTCATTGATAGTGGCATTTTAGATATGTTTTTTACCCTGGGGTGGTTGGGGGCTATTCCTTATATGGGCGGATTAATCTTAATGATTATTACTGTTAGCCAATATACGGAAGCGCGGTTTGATAGTTTTGTTAGTGCCGCTCGGGCTATTGCTATTAGTTCTTGTTCACAACTAATTATTGGTAGTGGAATGTTGAGTGTTTCCGGGATGATTTTGTGGGGATTTTTTGCCATCTGTATGGCCGCACATAAGTATTATCAAAATCCTCAAAATTCTCCAGACATGGGACTCAAAACTTAAATAAAAGACAAGATTATCTAACTGGAAAAAATCTTGTGAATCATTCGCGTTTATCTGTGGTTAAAAAATCCACCCAGGATTTTTGCCAGAAATATTAACGATCAGCCGCTCAGGTGTAAATTATGAAAGTTATGATTATCATGCCATTAGCCGAACAGCGAGGCGGTGGTGAAATGATGTTTTTGGATTTAATGCAACAAGGACGTAATGCCAATGTAGACTGGTTGGCAATATTTTTAGAAGACGGACCAATGGTAGAGCAGGTAAGAAACCTGGGTATTGATACGCGAGTTGTGATTAGTGGCCGTTTGCGTCAAATTCACCGATTTATGACTACTATTTTGCGCATAGCAGCGATCGCTCGTCAAGAAAGTGTAGATGCGATCGTTAGCTGGATGTGGATTACCCATATTTCCGGTGGTTTAGCGGCAATGTTAGCCGGTTTACCAGCTATTTGGTATCAATTAGAAGTTCCTGATGCTCGAACTTGGTTAGTACGGTTAGCAACTTTCATCCCAGCCCAAGCAATTGTTACACTCTCAAAAGATGGTCAAAAAGCACAAGCACGGATTTGGCCTCACAGACCAACTCCCCTAGTCTATCCTGGAGTAGCCCTAGAGCGATTTGATCCTGCTATTTTGCCTTCTCCCGCAGAAGCCAGAAAAAAACTGGGTTTACCCTTAAATGTCCCTTTAATCGGCATTGTCGGACGCTTGCAACGCTGGAAAGGAATGCACGTACTAGTAGCAGCAATGCCCAAAGTATTAGCGAAATATCCTGATGCCCATTGTGTCGTAGTTGGTGGTAAACATGATCTGGAACCGGATTATCAGGAATTTTTAAATCAACAAATCACTGATCTAAAATTAGGTGATAGAGTAATTATGGCTGGGTTACAGCGCAATGTGCCAGAATGGGTGCAAGCAATGGATGTATTTGTCCATGCTTCTGATCAAGAACCCTTTGGAATTGTGATTATTGAAGCAATGGCATTAGGTAAACCCGTCATTGCTGGTAACGCTGGTGGTCCAACGGAAATTATCACTGACGGGGTAAATGGACTGTTAACAGCTTACGACGATGCAGAAGCCCTAACAGAAGCCATTCTTCGCTATCTTGACGACCAGGAATTTGCCCAATCTGCGGGAATAGCAGCAAGACAACGCGCTCTTCAATTCTCTACACAGCGTTATGCCCAAAACTTTATTAAAACTATAGGCTCTATAATGCCTAATGTTGTCACAGAAACTACAAAAAGACTCCCCCTGTAAGGGAGAAATATTTCCTTTGTGAACAATAAGATCCCCGACTTCTTAAAGAGGTCGGGGATCTGAGTCTTGATCAGAAGATTAGCTCAAAACCCTGATTCCGAAAGACTATGGTTTTCCACGCTATTTTATTTTTTAAAATTCTTGCAAAAACTCCTAAAAGATATGAAAGATATAAAAGATATAATTATTTTCCCTGATTTTCCTTCTCCTTTGCTATTTATTTACCAGTTACTAATTCTCTGATTTCCATAACTTCAATTACATTGGATTTTCTCATTAATTCCCGATATACAGCTAGTGTTTCTTCATTGACTCGCGCTGCATGAAATCTTTGTAGATTTTGTTGAGCGCGGAATTTCCACTTATTTAAGCGTTGGCGATCGCTCAGTAATTGTGTCAAAGTATTAGTTAAGGTGTCAATATCTTTAGGTGGGATTAAAATCCCAGCCTGACCATGATCTAAAGTTTCAGGAATCCCATCTACATTACTAGCTATAATTGCACAACCAGCTTCCCGTGCCTCCGTCAAAACTAAACCAAAAGATTCACAATGGGAAGCCAAAACAAAAATATCTGTGGCTAACATATAACGTTGTGGTTCTGGTTGGAATCCTTCAAAATGAATGCGATTATTTAAAGTTGTATTTTTCACCATAGCCTCAAACACAGGACGATCAGGTCCATCTCCTACTAAATATAAATGTGCTTCGGGAAAATCTGTGGCAATGATTTTAAATGCCTCAATTAATTCAGAAATACCTTTACGGTTATACATCCCAGCGACAGTAGTTATAGATGGATATTCCATTGCTACTGGTTGATAATCTTGAAGTTTTTTATGCCGAGGACTTCCTAAAGTACCGTTGCTAACCACTCGCAATTTTTCAGATGGAATACCGCGTCGAATCATTGAATTAGCCACTGCATTACTAACTGCAATTACCTGATCTGCTAATCCCATAAGTACAGCACTATGTTGAAATTCATTATGAACCGTAGACACTAAATGATATTCTCGATTTTTTCTAAAAATTCCCGCTAAGATAACTCCTGTCATCATGTGAACATGAACAATATCTGGTTGAAAATCATTAATTATTCGGCGATAATTCCAAGTAGCTTGAATCAGATTTAATGGTTTCCGAGACTGATTTAAGTGAAAATGTTTAACACCATAATCTGCTAATAATGTTTCATATTCTCCCCCAGCAGAAGCTACAGCAACATCCAAACCACTTTGTGCTTGTAAACAAGCTAAGTCTACGGCTACATTGACAATACCATTGCCGATTTTTTGCAGATGACTAGTAATATGTAAAATCCGCATTTAACTCTTCTCCAATGTAATGATTTACGGTTAATTTAATATGCACAGAAGTAACTGTTAGTAGAGTGCATCAGATATTAAATCCTAAGATAAATACTAGGATTCAGATTTAAAAAATATTTCTTCCGAATTTAAAAATCTCTTGATAAATCCATAGGGTAACATCCCAATTTGGGAAGGATAAGCAGCAATAGCCCTTTGTTTTTTCTCTTTTACTGATGTAATTGAAAAGCGATAAGCTGCGGCAATATCTTGTAATTTTAAGAGAATAAATAATGGCGATCGCCAGAATATCCAAATAGGATATTGGAAGATTTCTGTTGTCATTCCAGCTTGGTTAATTGCCTCTTTTACTAAGCTATAAGTAGCTTCATGATCTCGATGACAATCTTTACGATGAGGTAGATAAACTTCTCCTGGTTGGTAAACCTTTAGTAATTCAGAAATTTGACTAATTATCTGTTGTTTTACCTCTAAATTGAGCGTTGATAAACTGCCATCTTGGTAGTTAAAAAAATGAATTTCAGAAATATTTACTCCCAAAATACTTAACGCTGTCAAAGATTCTTGTTGACGAATATGGATAAGATTTTGAATATCTAGATTTACACCGTGAGAACCTCTACCATCAGTTAAAAAAGCTATAGCTACTGGTATTCCCTGTTCCTTTTTCCGTGCAATCATACCTCCACAACCAAAGGTTTCATCATCTTGATGAGGAGCAAAAACCATTGCTGATTTTTCGGAAAATTTTAAAGGCTGACTTCCCCAATTTAAAATCCACCATGAAACTAAACTGCAATGAATATATTGCATCTGATTTAGCAGTTTATTAGGGATAATTTTTTCTAAAGAGGTTAATACTTTATTTCTGTTCATAATTCTCAGTTTAATTCAAAACAACATTCAATTTGTTCACAAATACTTATGATAACCATTGATTATTATCATCAATAAGTTTGTACTAATAACTATTATTATGTATTATGATAATTAACTTCTAGGAGACTTATTTATTTTTTTGATTAAATTATCATGAAAATATAAAGTTAATAAAAAGATACCAATAAGTTTTTGCACAATATTTGCCATGGATTTTATTTTCATGAATAATATCATTTCCGCCCAATCACTTACGATATAGTTCATGATTGTATTGCCTTTTCCCAATTACCAATTACCCATTACCAGCCTCAACAGATATGATAACTGTTCAACCGGACATGATATAATCAATTTATCAAAAGTTAAAACACTAACATAAATTCAGATTCCCGAATTCTTAGAGAAGTCGGGGATATTGTCACTTATTCAAGAAAATAAACGCTATATATCATAAGTTCAATTGGTAAACAAGCACCTTTCCTTGCCAATTTTCCTCCACAAACACAAGATATTGACCATTAGCACGACGAAAAGCGCGGATACCGTAGGGAATATCAACCCAGCCACTTTTATTACCAACTTCTGGACCTGGACTCATCTTTTGTACAAGTTCCCCAGTTGCAGCTTTATAAACATATACTTCTGCGGTTTTGACCGTTACTGCAAAGACATAATCACCAGCTATACTCATAGCTGCGGTCGAGACTTTTCGCTGACCAGTAGTATCATAAGGAACTACAGTTCGCCATTTTGGGGTAGGATTTCCCCGACTCCAATTATCAAAGCGCACAATTTCCGATCCTACTACTCCAGTGTCGTCACCAAATGCAGGATGTTCAATAGTAAAACCTGATAAATACATAGTATCTGTTTCGGGAAAATACTCAATTCTTCGCAAATCATTAAAGATACTAGGAGTCTTAATTTTTTGCATCGAACTATAGGTATAAATCGGGTTTCCCTTAGTATCTATTCCCTGTAAAGGATAACGACGAATACCATCTTGAGTTCGCAAAGTTTTCCAAACATCACCTTTACTATCTACCCACCAACCTCCCATATAAGGATAGTCTTCGCTACTATCATACTCATTTTTTTCAAATGCACCATTGCCATTAATATCACGCCAAATCCACTCTCCTTTTTCTGGTTGATAGGGTGGCCAATTTCCAGTAATAGATTTACCTCCATTATTAGTACCAACAAACATTCCCGCAGGAATAGCAATTTTCCCATCTGTATTGGGTTGAAAACGATAAATTTGTAAAAAACTGCCGAACATATTTGTCAGGAATAAAAAAGGTTTTCCTTGAATACGACGCACAAAAGTACCATCTGGTGATGTATGTAAACGGGGATCTTGAGAATATTTAAAAGGATTAACGGTGTAAGCTTTATAAGTCCATTGTTGACCAGATGGCTTACTATAATCCATGACATATTGTTCTTGTTTAGTAAATAGATTAACACCATCTGTTTGTGGATCAGTATCTGCATTATCTACAAATATTAATCCTAGTAATTGCCATTGTATTTGTCCTGATGGAGAGAATTTTCTTAAATCTGTTCCTGATTTATTAAAACCATTATTATTTATATAAAAATTGCCTTTACTATCTGTACCAACTCCCGTAATTCCATATAGTTTTGATGTTTTTACCTCTCCTGGTACACCACTAAAAATACCTTTTTTATCGCCAAAACTATCTACACGAACTGGTTCATTATTGATATTATAAATCAGTAATTGTTGATTAATGCCATTTTCTGCTATTAACAATCTACCACGATTATCAATCGCTAATGCTGATGGTTTATCAATATCTATAATTTCTTGGGGTAATTTCTTGCCTGTTTGCGAATAATTAACAATTTTTCCAGATGTCCCACTGTTTTGATTTTCAATAATCCATAAACTGCCCTTTTTATCAACTGCGATATCTCCTGGATTAGTTACAGTAAATCTATTTAATTCTTCCATGGTTTCAGTATTATAAACCAGAACCGTATTCTCACCAGCATTGCTAACAAATAGTTTATTATCTACCGTCGCTAGTCCAGTTACTTGATTGCTTTTGCTGGTAATTAACATACTTTTATCCCAGCCATTTCCTTTTGCAAAAGGTGCAGGTTTTCCTTTGAAATCATAACGTCTCACACAGTACCAAATTTGATCTTTGGGAGGATAATCTTCTTTGGTTTGATCCATTCCCCCTTGAGACATAGCAATATAAATATATTTGTTATCTACTGTTATCGCTTTACCTCCTAAACGATTCCAACCATGTGTATCTTCGAGATTTAAAATTGGTTTACCATCTTTATAAATTCCTGCTTCGCTACCAGCTTCATCCCAATAGCTATTGGTATAAATAGTCCCATCATCTTTGACATACATTCCCTCAATATTATTTTGTACTCGCAATTTACCATTACCAATGGTATTTCCTAACCAGGAAGTTGTATAAGTGATTTCCGAAATTTTAGATGTTTTATTTTTTAACTGAATTTTAGTATTGGCCGTATTTCCTAAATCCATTATCATTCCTATGAACGTCACTATTAGTCCACAGGTTAGACCAAGAAAAATGTTAAATATAATTTTTTTTCGCCAATATCTACTCTGAAATAAACTATTAATATATTCGTTAATTTTGTGGTGAATTTTACTAAGCTGAAATAATTTATTGTTCATAGCAATTTTTTGATTATCAGTTAATCAACCATTAAAAATGTTTCAAAACCCAGAGTAATCTGCTTGAAAAACTTCTAATTTACATTTCTTACTCATAAACTAACAAATAAATATGAATCTGTATATTATTTTATCGAAACTTCATCAAATCAATAAAATATACTTTAAAAATAACTACATTATACTCAATACAGGAATACTCTTACTCTCTTGGGTAAGTCCTGGAATACTCTAAATATATTTTTTTGATATATTTTGCTTATAGAAATAAAATATTTTTCAGATTTAAGCTGATTTTAATTTCCAGCTTTGTATGAGAAGATAATACTGAAAAAATGATCTTGGTAATGGAACGTAAAGATACAAAATCCCATACACAATCTGCGGCGATTTTGACCTTGGGTACGGGTTGGTTTCCTAAAACACCCGGAGGATTGGAACGATATATTTATGAATTAACTCATAAATTAGCAGCACAGAAAGATGAAATAGAATTGTGTGGAGTTGGTTTACCAGCAGATGCAAAAAATACACAAATTAAGTTAACTAATTTAGCTAATCCAGATAGTAAAATTAGTTCTAGACTATTCTCAATTCGTCATAACTTTAAAAAAACAAGATTAGGTAAACCTGACGCAATTAATCTCCATTTTGCATTATACAGTTTTCCAATTTTAGACATCTTACCCAAGGGAATACCTGTTACCTTTAACTTTCATGGTCCTTGGGCTTCCGAAAGTCAAGAAGAAGTAACTAATAAAAAATTTAGTATTTGGCTAAAACAAAAATTAATAGAACAAAGCACTTATAATCGGTGCGATCGCTTTATTGTTCTTAGTAAAGCTTTTGGTCAGATATTACATCAAAAATATCAAATTCCCTGGCAAAAAATTCACATCATTCCTGGTGGAGTTGATATTGACCACTTTCAGAATAATCTATCACGTCAAGAAGCAAGAATAAAACTAGGTTGGCCAAGCAACAGACCAATATTATTTACTTCCCGTCGCTTAGTTCATAGAATGGGTATTGATAAATTATTAGCAGCAATTGCTATGATTAAAATACAAGTCCCTGACATTTGGTTAGCAATAGCTGGCCGTGGTCATATTCAGGCTTTACTTCAACAAAAAACTCAAGCATTAGGTTTAGAAAATCATGTAAAATTCTTGGGTTTTTTACCTGATGAACATTTACCTCTAGCTTATCAATCCGCTGATTTAACTATAATGCCTAGTCAATCTTTTGAGGGGTTTGGATTAGCTATTCTTGAATCTTTAGCTTGTGGTACTCCGGTTTTATGTACCCCCGTGGGCGGAATGCCAGAAATTTTACAAGGCTTTTCTCCAGGTTTAATTACTGAATCAATCACCGTAGAAAGTATCGCTGATAAGTTAACACAAATTATGTTAGCTAAACTTCCTCTACCTTCTAGGGAGGAATGTCGTAATTACACAATTAAACATTATAATTGGACGAATATCGCTCAAGAAGTTCGTCAAGTTCTCTTAGCTTAAATTGATTATAGAAATTCCATGAAAATTGTATGAAAATTCTATTTTTAGACCAAAGTGGTAAACCAGGTGGTGCTGAATTGTGTTTAGCAGATATTGCTAAACCTTATGGTAAAAATGCTCTGGTTGGTTTATTTGCAGATGGTGATTTTAGAAAGTTACTCGAAAAATATCAAATTCCTGTGGAGGTTTTAACAACTCAACCAATTAATGTTAATAAAGAAAGTGGTTTATTGCCAGCATTAAGCAGTTTAGGACAAATCATACCTTTAATTAATCAGGTCTGTCAACGGGCAAAGAACTATGATTTAATCTATGCTAATACCCAAAAGGCTTTAATTGTCGGAGCAATATCTAGTTTATTAGCTCGTCGTCCTCTGGTTTATCATTTACATGATATTCTTTCTTTAGAACATTTTAGCCAAACTAATCTCCGGGTTGCTGTTAATTTAATCAATGCTTGTGCATCTTTGGTAATTGCTAATTCTCAAGCTAGTAAAATGGCATTTTTAAAAGCTGGAGGAAAATCAAATTTAGTTCACGTTGTTTATAATGGTTTTGAGATAAAAAATTATGATGTTGATGAGTTAGAAGTTATCAATCTCAGGAAAAATCTCCAATTAGAAGATAAGTTTGTGATTGGACATTTTAGCCGTCTTTCTCCTTGGAAGGGACAACATATTTTAATTGATGCTCTTTCCCTATGTCCAGAAAATGTGATAGTAATTTTAGTTGGTGATGCTTTATTTGGTGAACAGGAATATGTGCAGAATCTCCACCACCAAGTAACTGCATTGGGGTTAGAAAATCGAGTTAAATTTTTGGGATTTCGCTCGGATATTCCCCAATTAATGACTATGTGTGATTTAATTACTCATAGTTCTACCGCACCTGAACCTTTTGGAAGGGTTATTATTGAAGCTATGCTGTGCGGTAAACCTGTCATTGCTGCTGAAGCTGGAGGTGTAATAGAATTAGTAGAAAATGGTATTAATGGTTTTTTAGTCACACCCGGAAAACCTGAAGAATTGGCGCGAGTAATTAATAACTGTCTTCAAGATTCTGCAAAAACCGCGATGATTGCTAATCATGCTAAAATTACTGCTAGTCAACTTTTTGATGTTAATATTATTAATCAGCAAATTCAAGAATTATTAAAATCAATTTAGTATAACTCAGATCCCGAACTGCTTGGAGAAGTCGGGAATCTGGATTTTGAGAAAAAATGTATACTATGGGTATGGGTGGAATTTTTCCGCTTCTATAAATTAATAAGTGGTCAAGTAAATTGTCGTGGCTAAAGTTGTATTAGAAAACGTTTATAAAAGCTTTCCCTCCCGCAGTGGGAAATCTGCAAAGGGACACACAGACGGTTCTGATGATGTCAGTGTTTTAAGACGTATTAATTTAACCATTGCTGATGGTGAATTTATGGTGTTGGTGGGTCCGTCTGGTTGCGGTAAAAGCACTTTGTTGAGGTTAATCGCTGGTTTGGAGGTGATGACTGGTGGTAACATTTCTGTGGGCGATCGCTTAATTAATGATTTACCCCCGAAAGCTAGAGACATCGCTATGGTGTTTCAAAGTTACGCTCTCTACCCCCACATGACTGTATATGATAACATCGCTTTTGGTTTACGTCGTCAGTTTGGTGATCAGGAAGCAGGGAAAACAAAATTTACTCAATGGAGTGAAAATCTATTGGTAGCTTTGACGAAAAAGTTACCGAAAAAATTACGCTATATTTCCCCAAAGGAAAGAATTGTCGCGGAACAAGTAGAAAAAGTTGCAGTTTTATTACAAATTGAATCTCTGTTAAATCGTTTACCTAAACAACTGTCTGGAGGACAAAGACAACGGGTAGCATTAGGTAGAGCGATCGCTCGCAATCCTCAAGTATTCTTAATGGATGAACCATTATCTAATTTGGATGCTAAACTTAGGGCTGAAACTCGTAGTCAAATTGTCAAGTTACAACATCAACTGGGAACAACGACAATTTATGTCACCCATGATCAAACTGAAGCGATGACTATGGGCGATCGCATTGCGATTATGTCAGAAGGTAAGATCCAACAAGTCGCACCTCCCTTAGAACTTTATAACCGTCCTGCGAATCGCTTTGTGGCTGAATTTATTGGTTCTCCACCCATGAATTTTATCCCAGTGGAATTTCACGCACCTTTAGTAATTAGTCATACTAACTTCCGTTTTACTCTCCCAGATACTTGGGGAAGTGCTTTACAACCCTATGATGGTAAAACTTTAATATTGGGTATTCGTCCAGAACATTTAACTTTGAGTGTACCTGCTACGAAAAATTTACCAGTAAAAGTTGATTTAGTAGAAAATCTGGGAAATGATACTTTTTTATCTGTAAAAATTTCTGACCCTGATGTACACCATCCAGATGGACAGTCTTTACAGGTAAGAGTTCCACCAGATAGAGTTATCAATGTAGATGAACAACTTTGGCTATCGTTTGTACCTGATAAGCTACATTTTTTTGATACAGAAACACAGTTAGCAATATTTCCCAAATAGAGAGCGATAATACAGCCTATTTTAATTTTAGGTTTATCAAGTACACCCCTCCCCAATCTTTGCTCAGGGGTGGAGTATTTTTGTAACTCAGGAATTTGCAATCTATTGTATATGGTATAAGATTACACTATTAAGTGCGGAATATCCATTATTGTTCATTATAAATATTGTTTCTTGTTTGATTTGATCATTTTATGTATAATACTGATATATTTATCATAAACGGGTGATTATCAGGATTATCGGGCATTTACCATGAAATTTGATTTAACAAGATTTTATCAAGCTTGTAACCCTAACAAAACTCTTGATCAAAGTAAAGCTGAAGATAGACAATATTACATTGATTTTTCCGAGGTACGGGGTGCAGAAATTATTAGGGAATTTAAAAGAACTATTACTTTACTTTCTCCAGAAATTCCCACTTGTCAATTATTTACAGGACATATTGGTTGTGGTAAATCTACTGAATTACTGCGGTTAAAAGCAGAATTGGAAAACTCAGAATTTCATGTAGTTTATTTTGAGTCTAGCCAAAGTTTAGATCTAGCCGATATTGATATTACAGATATTTTACTAGCGATCGCTCGTGAAGTTAGTCAAAGTTTAGAAGCAGCAGAAATTAAACTCAAACCAGGATACTTTCAAAATCTATTTACAGAAATAGCGGAACTTTTACAAACCCCCTTAGATATTGGTTTTGAAGCGGAATTATCCGTAGGTATTGGCAAAATTACCGCTAAAACAAAGGATAGTCCTAAATTGCGGAGTCAACTGCGACAATATTTAGAACCTCGTACCAATGGAATCTTAGAATCAATTAATCAAGAATTGCTTATCCCCGCAACAGAAAAACTCAAAAAACGCGGTAAAACAGGTTTAGTTGTGATCATTGATAATCTAGATAGGATAGATAATGCTGTTAAACCAAATGGTCAATATCAACCAGAATACCTATTTGTAGACAGGGGTGAACAATTAAATAAATTAAAGTGTCATGTTGTTTATACAATTCCCCTAGTTCTCATATTTTCTAACGCTTTAGGTAGGTTAACAAATCGCTTTGGAGTAGATCCTAAAGTTTTACCAATGGTAGCAGTCAAACAGAGAAATGGTGCAGATTATCCCGCAGGAATCACGCTATTACAAGAAATGATTATGAAAAGAGCCTTTCCCGGAGTTAGTGCAGAAGAAAGTCAAAATTTAATTACAAAAATATTTGATAGTTCGGAAACCTTAGAACGACTTTGTCAAGTTAGCGGTGGTCATTTGCGTAACTTGTTAATGTTATTATTTCGTTGTTTACAAATGGAAGACACACCAATTTCTCGAAAATGTCTGGAAACAGTGATCAAAAAACGTTGTAATGAGTTAAATTTAGCAATTACACCTGACGAATGGGATTTATTACAGGAAGTACGAAAGACAAAAAACTATCGAGGAGATGAAAAATATGATATCCTACTTCGCAGTATGTTTGTATTTGAATATCGAGACGAAAATGGATCTTGGTTTGATATTAACCCAATTTTAATAGAAACCTAAGGTGTGTTAGCGACTAGTAACGCACCATGTTAATTTAAGAGGATGTTTTAAAAGAAACCTAGGGTGTGTTAGCGACTAGTAACGCACCATGTTAATTTAAGAAACGTAGAAACGTAGGGTGTGTTAGCGACTAGTAACGCACCATTTTGATTTTTTCCAAGTAACGCACCATTTTGATTTTTTGCAAGCCTCTAAAAACCTAAATATCTTAACTGAAATGAGGAAACCATATCATGAATAATCCAGAAATCTCCCCCGATAATAATCAAAATTCCTTGCGAACGGTATTGAGAGCAATTAATTTTTCTCAAAGTCAATTATCGTTGATTTTTCTCCGTTGTAATTATGCAAAATTACGTCAGCAAATATCAGCACAAATTCATCAAGTTTCCTCTATTCCTATTCGAGAAATAACTTTAACAGCATCTACAAAAAGTTTGTACAATCAAATATCTCAAGAATTGGGAAATGAACAACCACCAGCCTTAATGATTTCTGGTTTAGACTCTGTAAAAAACATTGATGTAATTTTGAATCTGTCTAATCAAATTCGAGAGGAATTTAGAAAAAACTTCCCCTTTCCAATTTTGATTTGGATAGATGATCAAATTCTTAAAAAAATTATCCGCGTCGCACCAGATTTAGAAAATTGGGGGAGTATTCTGGATTTTGAAAATGATGCAGAGGATTTAATTAATCTCCTTCAACAAACAACAGAAGAAATATTTATTAATGATCATATTCCCAGTCCTCAAGTTTACCAAGAAATAGAATTTGCAACTCAGGACTTACAAAATAGAAAAGCAGTAATAAACCCAGAAATACAAGCTGGTTTAAATTTGGCCTTTGGTTTACGGGAATATCAACAAGATCATTTAGATCAGGCTTTAAATTATTTTCAAAAAAGTCAAGAATTTTGGCAAAATAATAATAATACCCCACCCGCGCTGTCGCGCACCCTCCCCTTGCTAAGAGGAGGGTTAGAGGGGGGAATAGGCTGTAATAATTTAGAACGTTATGGGATAATATTGGTAAAAATATCTTTGGTTTATACTCGCAAAGCGGAAATTAACAATAGTGAAGATCTAGAGAATTGGCAAAATTCTAGAAATTATTTACAGCAAGCTGTAGAGATTTTTGAAAAAGCCCAAAGATTAGATCTAGTAATTCAATATATCAACGATTTAGGGGAAATATTCCGACATTTAAAAGCGTGGAATGATTTAGAAAATCTAGCTCAAAAATCTCTGAAACTATCTGAAAATCTAGAGACATTTCCTGGAACATCTCTACAACATTCACAAATGTGGTTAGGTCAAAATTACGGTTTTCTCGCAGAAGTAGCTTTAGAAAATCAAGACTATCCAAAAGCAAATCAATACGCACAACAAGCAATAGATATTTTAACTAAAATTCCCAATTTACCCTCCCAAGCATATAGCCAATATCGTTTATTTATGTCCCATTCTCAAGTCGGTTTAGGGGAAATATCCGCAGCTATTCAAACCTTAGAAACTGCTAAAAATCAAAGTTATCATCAATATAATCCTAAACTTTATATTGCGATTTTAGAAAAATTAAGTTTTCTCTATTTCCAAGAAAAACAATATTTAAAAGCCTTTAATCTCAAACAAGAAAAATTACAAATTGAACAACAATATGGTTTTCGGGCTTTTGTTGGTGCTTGTTATCTAAACCCCCAACGTCAAATTATCAATACTCCCTTACCCGGAGAACAGAGGGGAGTCGAAAACTTGGAAAATATCGGTACAATTGCTAGAGAAATTTCTGCTTCAGGAAGAGAACAAGATGTTAAACGGTTGCGGGAAAGAATCGCAGGAACTCAACATAAATTAACTGTAATTCATGGTCAGTCTGGAGTTGGCAAAAGTTCGATTTTACAAGGTGGTTTAATTCCCGCTCTTCAACAAGAACCCATTGGAGAACGGAACGCTGTACCTATATATTTACGAGTTTATACAAATTGGATAGAACTTTTAGGAGAGCATTTAAAATCAACAAAATCAACCAATGATCAATTATCCCTACATTCTACGGAGACAATTATTCAACAATTGCGAAAAAATGCTGATAAATATTTATTAACGGTTTTGATATTTGACCAATTTGAGGAATTTTTCTTTGTTTATACTGATAAAAACCAGAGAAAACCATTTTATGACTTTTTCCGCATCTGTTTAGATATTCCTTTTGTAAAAATAGTTCTTTCCTTACGGGAAGATTATTTACATTATTTATTAGAATTAGACCGTTTAGTTGATTTGACAGTCACTAATAATAATATTCTTGATAAAGATATTCGCTATTATTTAGGTAACTTTTCTCCCGCAGACGCTCAAACAGTGATTCAAAGTCTCACGGAAAAAACTCAGTTTTATTTACAAGCAGAATTAATTACGGAATTGGTCAAACAATTAGCGGGAGATATGGGGGAAGTAAGACCCATAGAATTACAAATTGTGGGAACACAATTACAAACTGAACAAATTACAACCTTAGCAAAATATCGAGAATTTGGCAATAAGGAAAAGTTAGTAGAAAAGTTTTTAAAAGATGTGATTAAAGACTGTGGTTCAGAACATGAACAAGTAGCACGACTAGTATTATATTCACTCACTGATGAAAATCATACCAGACCTTTAAAAACCAAAGATGAATTAGTAGTACAATTACCAAAAAGTGAGAATCTGGATTTAGTTTTGATTTTAAATATTTTCGTTGCGTCCGGTTTGGTCTTACTATTACCAGAATCTCCAGCAGATAGATATCAGTTAGTTCATGATTATTTAGTTGAGTTTGTTCGTCAACAGCAGGGAAATGAATTATTAGCAAAATTAGCTCAAGCTCAAGCAGAATTAAAACAGGAAAAGGAAGCTAAAGAAATAATAGAAAAAGCCAGAATTAAGGCTGAAGCACAAATTAAAGAAGGACAAAAAAGATTAAAATTAAGTTCTAGGTTAGCTGCGGGTTTTATCGTAATTGCAGGTATGGCCTCTGTTTATTCCTTAAATCAATTTAAAGAAGCTGATATGGCTAAACAAGTGACAAAACTAGAACAAGGTGGAGTCAATGTTTTAAGACAATTTCAACTCCAAGAATTACCATCTTTAGTCGCTGCTATCCAGAATGGTAAAACTTTAAAAACATTAGTTAAAAACATTCCCCTGGACAAATATCCCACCACTAGTCCTATTTATGCCTTAAATAATATCCTGGATAATATCAAAGAACGTAACCAGTTTCACGGACATCAGAGTGCTGTCTGGGGTGTAATTTTCAGTCCCGACGGTCAAACCATTGCTACTGCTTCTGATGACAAAACAGCGCGGTTGTGGAATTTGCAGGGGAAATTGCTACGGGAATTTAAAGGACATCAGGGTGCTGTCAGAAGTGTAAGTTTCAGTCCCGACGGTCAAACCATTGCTACTGCTTCTGTGGACAAAACAGCGCGGTTATGGAATTTGCAGGGGAAATTGCTACGGGAATTTAAAGGACATCAGGGTGCTGTCAGAAGTGTAAGTTTCAGTCCCGACGGTCAAACCATTGCTACTGCTTCTGTGGACAATACAGCACGGTTGTGGAATTTGCAGGGGAAATTGCTACAGGAATTTCAGGGACATCAGGGTGCTGTCAGAAGTCTAAGTTTCAGCCCCGACGGTCAAACCATTGCTACTGGTTCTGATGACAATACAGCACGGTTGTGGGATTTACAGGGGAATTTGCTACAGGAATTTCAGGGACATCAGAGCGCTGTCAGAAGTCTAAGTTTCAGCCCCGACGGTCAAACCATTGCTACTGGTTCTGATGACAATACAGCACGGTTGTGGGATTTACAGGGGAATTTGCTACAGGAATTTCAGGGACATCAGAGTGCTGTCATAAGTGTGAGTTTCAGTCCCGACGGTAAAAATATTGTTACTGCTTCTGGGGACAAAACAGCACGGTTGTGGAATTTACAGCGGAAATTGCTACAGGAATTTCAGGGACATCAGGGTGCTGTCTGGGGTGTAAGTTTCAGCCCCGACGGTAAAAATATTGCTACTGCTTCTGGGGACAAAACAGCACGGTTGTGGAATTTACAGGGGAAATTGCTACAGGAATTTCAGGGACATCAGGGTTATGTCTGGGGTGTAAGTTTCAGCCCCGACGGTAAAAATATTGCTACTGCTTCTTGGGACAAAACAGCGCGGTTGTGGAATTTACAGGGGAAATTGCTACAGGAATTTCAGGGACATCAAGGTCCCGTCTGGAGTGTAAGTTTTAGTCCCGACGGTAAAACCATTGCTACTGCTTCTTGGGACAAAACAGCGCGGTTGTGGACTGTACGGAATTTAGACCGAGTACTTAAAGATGGTTGTGCTTGGGTAAAGGATTATTTACACAATCCCGGGATTGAGTTGAGTGATCAAGATCGTTGGTTATGTGATGATATCTGATGGCGTGCCATGGTAATATAGCAAAGCAAGAGGCAATAGACATCTGGTGAAAATTAAATATGCGTGACTTACAACCCTTGTAGAGACGTTCCATGGGTAGGGATTCTCGGCTCTACATTCTTTTCTGGAGATGTCTAATAGTTTTTCAGCGATTTTACATTTTACGTTCCTTTAAGTAAGTGAACGGAAAAAAACCGACATACAGCGTTTTCCGCTCTGATGAGGTACAAAGTTGAATCATGAAACTCTTGTGGTGCGGGCATCTTGCCCGCTAGATATGTACTTCATAACACTGGGAAGTGCTGTAAGTAACGAAAAGTAAAGTTGCCCAAAACCTCTTCCCTGTTCCCAGTTAAGAGTTCCCTGTTCCCTTGTCATAACGACAATTTTTAACGCCAACCCACTTATATATTCCGTAACACAGACCAACTACTAGCAATAGGCATTCTCCAACCAGTCCCAAAAGCGCGGTCAGTGATTTTTAAACCTGGTGCAGCTTGTCTGCGTTTAAATTCCGCACGAGATAATAACTGTAATACCTTATCTACAACTACCGGGTCATGACCTGCGGTAACAATTTCTGCCGCTGATTGATGTTGATGCAGCAAACGGTCGAGAATATCATCTAAAATATCATAGGCTGGTAGAGAATCTTGGTCAACTTGACCCGGTTTAAGTTCCGCACTGGGTGCTTTTGTAAGAATATTTACGGGAATAACCTCTTTTTGATGATGAGAATTTAACCATTTGCAAAGAGAATAAACGCGAGTTTTGGGAACATCTGCAATCACAGATAAACCTCCATTCATGTCACCATAAAGAGTACAATAACCAACAGCCATTTCTGATTTATTGCCAGTAGATAAAAGCAAATAACCGAACTTATTAGAAATTGCCATTAATAAATTACCACGAATGCGAGATTGGAGATTTTCTTCTGCTATCCCAAATTCTGTACCGGCAAATAAATCATTTAAAGATTGATCAAAAGCTTGCATTAGTTCCCCAATAGGTAAAATCTCAGTTTGAATATCTAAATTGTCTGCTAATGCTAAAGCGTCACTAATAGAATGTTCTGAACTATAGGGAGAAGGCATTAATACACCAATTACATTTTCTTTACCTAATGCCGCAGTCGCAATAGCAGCAACTAAAGCAGAATCAACTCCCCCACTTAAACCTAATAAGACCTTAGAAAAACGACATTTACGAACATAATCTTTAACTCCTAAAACCAAAGCCTTCCAAATTTCCGCTTCTTCAGATTCATAAACAGGGGAAATATTACCTAATACTAAATCTTGTTGATTTGCATCAAATTCAACAGTGATAAAATCAGATACAAAACCCTCACCACGAGCGATAACTTCCCCTTGTTTATTAACAGCAAAACTGCGGCCATCAAAAATCAAATCATCATTTCCGCCAACCTGATTTGTATAAATAATCGGTTTTTGGAAATTAATAGCACTATGTTTTAACATTGCTTCCCGCAGATTTTGCTTACCAACAGTATAGGGAGAAGCGGATAAATTAACAATTAAATCTATATTGGAATTTACTAAATCTGCCATGGGATTAATTGGGTAACTGCGCTTACCCCAAAATTCCTCATCATTCCATAAATCCTCACAAATTGTCACACCAATTTTCAGATGATCTAATATCAGATAATTGGCTTCTAGTCCCTGTTCAAAATAACGATGTTCATCAAAAACATCGTAAGTTGGTAATAGTCTTTTATGAAAAAATTGCTGAATTTTGCCATTTTCTAATAAAGCCATACTATTAAACAAATTTTTCCCTCCAGTTATACCCCCTTGGGAATTTTTCACAACCGTTCCCACCAATACAGCTAAATTTGCGGGTAAATCTTCAGCCAATTTTTGTAATGTCTGATCCATTGCGACTACAAAACTAGGATTTAGTAATAAATCTCTGGGTGGATAACCACAAATTGATAATTCAGGTGTTAATAATAAACGGACACCTGTTAATGATGCTTGTTGGCACATTTCCAGAATTTTTTCAGCATTTCCAGATAAATCACCAATAAGAGGATTAATTTGAGCAATAGCGATTTTCATGATCATCAAAAAGGGAATAGGGAATAAATAAAATAAATCTCATTTTAGACTGCACAAAATCACAATCATCTGTATTTATCAGCGTTAATCAGCGTTAATCAGCGTTTAATCATTTCTACCTCCTTTCTTCATTAAATAAATACTAAAGGTTTATCTTTAAACGGTGCAAATGCTGCTTGGTTAAATTTATATAAACTCGCAGGTCTTCCCGCACCTCGTGAGACCTTAATGCCAGTATCTGATAAAAAACCTAGTTTGAGTAACCGCGCTCGGAAATTAGAATAATCGGCAAAGTTTTCTCCTAAAACTGTGGTATATAGTTGATATAAATCGTTGAGAGTGAAGGTTTCTGGTAATACCTCAAAAGCTACAGGACTATATTCTAATTTATTTTTTAATCTTCTATGTCCATAGGTAATAATTTCATTATGATCAAATGCTAACTGTGGCAATTTTTGCAGAGGATACCAAGCAATACCAGCGACTTTATCAGCAATTAATTCTGCTTCTTCAAATCGTACTAAGGCAAAGTAACTAACTGATAAATAACGAACTCCATAACTAGCAATTTCTTCTCTAGGTTCAGGTCTAGGACTGCTAAAAGTATAAAGCTGTTCTAAATAAAGATTATTTACTTTTATTTTCTCAGCCATGATACGATAGGCAGCATCTTCTAAAGATTCTCCTTGCCTAACTAAAGTACCGGGAAGAGTCCAATAATTTAAACATGATTCTTGTTTTCCTATAACCAAAAGAACTAATAACTGATTTTGGGCAGTATTTACAGAAAAAATCACATTATCAACACCAACTTTAAATTCAGCTAAAGGTTGTTGATTTATGGGGTGGAAAATCTTTTTTTGGTGATGTATTGGCATTTGTATAAATGCTGTTGATGAATATAGGCAACTACGGGAGGTGTGAGAGTATTAATATCTCCTTGTTCACGAAAAGCGGTAGAGGAAACATCTAAACCAATTAAATTAGCAATGGCAATTTTTCCTCCCATTTGTTTAACATTTTCTAAACTTGAATTATCTATGATATATCCTGGTCTGGGAATTATTAGTAGCTGCACTTGCTGTAATAAATCTTGAATATGATACCAGCGTGATAATTGATTTACTAAATCAGCACCAATTACTAAAGTATATTCAATATGTTCACCCCACTTTAATTTGGCTTTTTCTACAGTTTCTAAGGTTCTCCAACTGCTCAAATCTTGTTCTAAAGCAATATTTTTTCTAGAAACATTAATATCTTTAATTAACAATTCTAACATGACCGCACGATGAGATAAAAGCGTTTGTTGCGATTTTAGAGGATTATCCGCAGCCCAAACAGCTACCCAATCATAATGTTCAGATAACCATTTAAGAATTACTAAATGTCCCGCAGTCGGTGGATCAGCACTTGTACCAAATAAAGCAATTTTCATGATACTTTCAGGATGTTGCTAGAATGTCTCTTTAGTTTATGGTAATATTTACTATAAATAATGTCAAGCCCTAGTTAATGAATGGTGACAAATTCCCTAAAATCCTATATTTACAAGGGGAATTATCTATAATTTTACGAATAATTCACATTTATTAATAGTAAAAACTATTATTTTCACCCCAAAATGCCTAATTATAAATTTTCGGTTACAATTAGGAGTAAATCAAAATCATGATTATAAAGTATTGCAAAGTTATCTGAAAAAATATTGTGTTAAGTATAGATATATGGAGAATAGGAGCAAATAAATAATGGCGGTATTATAATGTAAGCATCGCAGATTAAAAAACTGAAAAAAAGAGGCTATAAGATTATGGCTATTTCCAGAATGCTTACTAATATGGCTCAGTTTATTTCTGAAGCCTTTATGCGGATTTTTACCCCTGCCAATGACGCTTATCCTGTGATTGGGGTACAGCCTTTTACCGGTAGTATGTATAAGAGAGGTAGAGCGGCTTGGTAGCTTTTGATTTGATAAAAGTTACAATCTACGACGATCATCATTGATATTAACCAAGGTCAGGTACAATCTATCTTACCTTGGTTTTACCCTGTTTAAGGAAGAGGAGATCCCTGTCACCTGTTTTTAAGTATTTTACCGTAATTCCTTAAAAAAAAACAAAGATTCTAGTAATCTGTGGATTTCTGTGTATATATTGAAACTTGGTTAAGCTCAAATAGAGCCAGACAATTGGCAATCTCAAAATACATCAGATCAGCTAATGATGTAGAATTATCTAGATAAATTCAAGTTCTATTAATTGGATTAGGATTACTAGAACCATGAAATGATTTACTTAAAATATTTCCTGGCTAATTAGTCAATTAACGTCAATTAACGTCAATAAATCCCCAAATTAATCATTAATTATAAATTAAATTAATTATAAATTGGGGATTCAAAACCTAGAAATTACATTTCTCCTAACATTCCTTCCACTCTATTAACACTATCTAGATCATTGCTAAGACGATATAAACTTAAAGCTTTTCGTAAAGCGCTAGTTGCTTGGCTATTTTGACCCTTCTTTTTAAACATTCCTGCCATTAACTCATAAGTGCGGGGGTTATTTTGATTGAGTTCTAGTGCTTTTTGATATGCCCACATAGCAGATTCAAAATCGCCTAATATTGCCTGAGTAACGCCCAAACCTAAATAGGCGTTAATATTATTACGATTAAGTTGAATGGAACGACGATAAGCTTCTTTAGCTCCAGTAATATCCTTTGTAGCACTTTTAATGTAACCCACAGCATAATAAAAATCGCTGTTATTGGGATTAATAGCAATAGCCTGACGATAAGCATTTAAAGCTGAGGGAAAATTTCCTATTTGAGTATATAAGTAGCCAATACCAGCATGAATTCTCGCATTTCGGGGATCTAATTTTGCCGCTTGTTGATAAACAGCGATCGCTCCACTATAATCTTTATTATCTACAAGTCTTTTTCCGTCTTCTATCAAGCTTTTCAACTCTGCATTGTCAGCTTGTGCTAATAATAGATCAACTTTGGCCACTACAGGTGTGCTAGTGAAGAAACATCCCAATAATAAGACAGTTAAGACAAATGATGTTTTTTTGTACACAGTCAATTTCCTTAGATTTTCTTCAATTGTTCTTATTCATACATTAAAACAAAAATATTTATTTTTGTAATCTCTATTTATTCATATTTACATAATATATATTATTATATAATAGTCTTTTCTTAAAATCACTTGACATTTTCGGCATTATAGCAATAGATTAAGACTTTAACCCATCCGTACTCATAAATAATGTTTAAATAAATCTATGATTTTAACTACTACTGACGTTATTCAAGGTGCTGTAATTCAGTCATACTTAGGTATTGTGACAGCAGAAGTTGTATATGGTAGCAATTTCCTGCGGGATTTTTTAGCGAGTATTCGGGATATTGTCGGTGGCCGCACTGGTAGCTATGAGCGTCTCTTTGAAGAAGGACAACGCAAAGCAATGGAAGAATTAGAACAAAGGGCGCAACGTTTAGGCGCGGATGCGATTGTTGGTATTGCAGTTGATACAGGCACAATTAATGTTGATCAATCTGGTGTTTTATTAGTAATTACGGCCACAGGAACAGCCGTAAAAATTCGTTAGTATTTCGTTAATATTTTGCTGATTTTGTAGCAATTTATGACCAAAGAAAGAGTAAACAACCCTTGCGGTTAATAATTTTTGATTTGACAATTTTTAATGTTTCATTTTTCAAGTTTTGGGAAAATTTGTTGAAATTCTCTTTGATTGAGAGTTGCAAAATACAGTTCAACTTGAAGATCAGGATAGTGATTGCGAATTGATGAATAAGCTTGATTTAAATAATCTGTATGTATTTGTAACTCCCGTTGAGGATCTTTACTTAAATTAGGATCAATCATCATTGCATAAGCCCCACAATCCTGATGATCAATAATTATAACTTTGTGGATATGATGGAGTTTATAGGAGATATCTAATTGATCCCAAAATGCTTGAGCATCAGATTTGTGGGGGAATCCTGTTAAAGCTAGAGAAGCCCCTGCTAAAGCTGTCAAATCATATTTATCAGTTAAATTTTTATTATTTAAAAAAGAGTATTCTGCTCTCAAAAACCGAAAGTCAATACAACTAATAACTAAAGCTTGAGCTTGATTAACTTCCGCTTTAGCTGGTGTGGCTGATTGCAAAACAGTAAAGGCCACGGCTGCGGGAAGGAAAGAGCTAAGAAAATGACGACGACTAGAACAACAAAGACATTGATTGATAGTTTTTTTCATGTTTTATTAATCATTTAATTCTGTCAATTCTTTTGATTTTAAATCAGTTGCCCCTGGTTGCGAACATTCGATAATCTGAGGAGAGATAGAGTAAATAGCATCTGTAGTTGTTTCAAAACAATTTGACGAATCAACTCTTATACAAAGTTAGTTGATACACGCAGTATGTGTTATTTACTTGTTAGTAAGGTTTAATTTTGCTCTCCAAAACATCGCTGTCTACCAAATACGCGATTTCCTACGGTATTTATTACAAGATAGTTCTTCCTTATCGGATTCACTATAGCAAATTTCATATCAATTGTCAACCCCCAATACTTTATATTGGCGTTGAACAGTGGCAAGATTACAGCAAAAGCAGGTCAGGGACTTCTAAATACCACAATTTACCACTTCAAAAATGCTTCCTCAATTCCTTTTTCTCTTCTAACTTTAGAATCAGTTTCAAACCAGGTAATAATTTGCTTTGTCGTCAGTTCCTCAATAGAAACATCATATTCTTGAGCAATATGTTGTAAAATCCGCAAAGAAGAAATAGTCAATCTAGTTAAAAACTTCTCAGGAGAAGACAACAAAGCCGCGTCAACTTGAGCAGATTCTTCAGCAGATAAAAATTGAGTTGATGATTGATTAGGGGTGATATCCATAAAAATTCAAAATTCTGTTTAATCGAGAAATTGGCTTTCTACCATTAAATCATATTATTGTAATCCCTGAGCAATAAAAGCCGACCAATAGCGGGGATGTGCAAAAGGCAATTCTCCTTTTGATTTTTGGATGTTATCAATTGCTATTGATATTTTTGCATATTTTTGATATTGGCGATCGCACTCTAAATATTCTTTTGAATCTTCTGGGTATTGTTTTTTCTGATTTCTAGCTTGTTTACGCTGGTTTTCTGCTGCTTGCGACATTTCTTTTAAATCTGCTTTTCTTAATTCCCGCAATTTAATTTGTGCTTCTTTTAGTGCTTCTGGACGATTTTTACCTTCTTGTCTGTGTTGATAGTAAAAAATAGACAATAACGCAGTTGCTAAATCATCAACCTTCCATAAAGAACTAATTACACTGATCGCACCAGCACATAAAAACCCTGTAGAAAGCGTTAGTAAATTATCAGTTATATCTGGGTTATCTAAATTAGTTTCGCAACAAGAAAGAAACACATCTAAAATATGAGATAAACGCCAACTAGGAGACATTAATTGACCTAAAGTAATACTACCATTACCTAATTTTAACTGAGATTCTAAAGGATTATATAAACAAGATTCAGCATGGTGACAAGAGTGGAGAATTTGCACCTGTTCAGCTAATTTTCGGTAATTCTGAACTGTAGTTTGACTACTACCTATCAATCTTTTTTCTGTTGGAATATTATACATTTCAGCAATTTGTTCACCTTCCCACCTAGCACAATGTAGATCATCTGTTGCATCTTCTACAGTTCCATATTGTAAATCTTGAATATCTAAATTTAGGAGTTTCTTGTTTTGGTTTTGATGACAAAAATCTAAAATTTGACAACTGGGAGTATAACGAATTAAAAATATATCTACTAAATAGTCCTCATATTCTCCTGTAGGTAAAGCAGCAAAAGGTATTTGATGTAACAATAAATGAGGTTCTATAATTAATTCTTCTATGTCTTGAAGATATTGATTGATGATTTTTGATAATTGTAATCTTTCAGCAAGTTCATGGAGAAAATGTTCCATGTCATTTTGCCATTTCTGATAATTATGGATATAATTTAATAACCAATTTTGTGCAATCCAGTTTTGTAGTGTTTCTAAACCTTCACCTGTACAAGTATGGAGATAAATTGAGTTTTGGGTAATGATAAAAATATGGGTGTCAGAGTTGGTGGTGTAGAAACTTAGAATAGCAGTTTTAGGATGATCAATTAATTGCTGAACTTCTGATAAACTCAGAGGTTTAACTTCAATTTCACCTGCTAAAATGGGATCTTCTTTTCTGAGTTGTTCCCAAATTTCTTGTTTTGCTGTTTCTAATAATGCTATTTTTTCATTGTATATTTGCCAAATAGCGCGGGTTTCACTGCGGTTATTTTTTGATTGATAATTTTGGCGTTCTATATCAATTTGTTGTTGTAATTCTTCGTATTTTTGTAATAAATCTTGGACTTTTGGCGATATATTTTCACCTTGGAAGAGGTGAGAACTTGCCATTAATTCTACCAGACGTTGAGAACGAGATCGTTCAGAGTATTCAAAGGCTTTATCTATTTGTTTATTATTGATGTATGCCTGTACTATGTTTTGATAAATGTTTATAGAGTCTTCTAAAATCTCTTGACGACGTGATTCTGATTTTATCCAAGTGCGGCTAGTTTCTAATGCTTCAATGGCAATACTATAACCTTCTATTGCTTCTGTCCATAGTCTTGATTTAAAAGCAGTATTTCCAAGGTTACGAGCAGCTATTTTTGCGTCAATAGGATAAACTTTAGGTGTATTAATTTCTAATACTGATCTGTAACAATTTATTGCTCTTTTTACTAAACCTTGATCACGGAAAACATTACCTAAGTTATTTTGAAGTATAATATATTCAAATGGGTAATTTTCAAAAGTATAAAAATTTAAAGAATTTTCAAATGCTTTGACTGCCAATTTTAAATTATCTTCTTTATATCCCTGAATTCTTTTATTATATGCAATACCCAAATTCATTTGAGTATTTGCCCATTGTTCAGGAAGAGTTTTTTTGTTTATAACTTCTAATATTTCATAATAAATATTTATTGCTAATTCCCAATTTCTTTCACCATACTCATTCGGAACATCACAGTAAGCAGATGCCATAGTATCTCTTAGAATTGCCCATTTCTCCAATAAATTATTTTGCTTAAAAATAGTTAAAGCACTTTTACAATTTGAATTTAATATTTCTAATTTTTTATAAAGATATGTCCTTTTTTTTGTAACTCTACTCATTTTAGAATATAAAACTACTAAATTTGTTTGAGTTTCTGCCCACTCTATAGGAAACTCTTGAACAGAGTAAATTTTTAAAGCATTCTCATAAGCCAATCTTGCATTTTCCAAATTCTCTGAAGTATCACCATATCTTTTAGCTAGATAAGCATTACCTAAATTAAGTTTAGATGTAGCCCACTCTCTTGGAAAATATTTACGGGTAAAGATAATTTCAATAACCTCAAAACAAGCAATAGCAATTTCTAAATTATTAGATATATTTCCTTGAGTAAACTGTCCAACTAGTGTACCAAAATCACCGATAGCTGCTGCTACGGGTTGTGATTTACTCAAAGGTTCTTTACCAAAATAATTTTTAGCGAAACGGCGTAATAAGTCAGAAAAATTCAAATCTAGTTTGTCGACATTAGCTGTCAGTAAAGGATAAACAATATTTTTATCACCAAAACTTTGCGAAGTTGTTACTAACACTTCCAACAAAAAATCTATAGGTTCTTTTATCATGATTAATTTTATATTACCTAATCCAGTATATTTTTATTTGGTCAAATATAATCATTACCCTAAAATCTCCCTCAACTTCTCCATCAAATCTTCCGCTAATTCCAACAACTCAACCTCATCAATATCACTATTACTAGAAGCGCGACAACTTCCATTAACAACAACATCACCAACTAAAAAATCCTTAGCTGCAAAAATCCGATCCTTCTTTGTTAATTGACTCAAACAATATTCCAAACCACCAATAATTTCATCATGAGATTTATTCTGTAAATGTTTTCTTACCTCCACCGCAACTACATCATCACTTTCTAAGAAAGTAGTCATTTTCTCAATATAACCCGGTTCATTGTCATCATCCCCCCAAGTTTCCAACCAATCACTATCTATATCTTCAAAATATAAATCAGCCGCTTCTAACCCATATTTTCTGATATCATCTTCTAATTGACGGGCTGATTTTAAATGCTGTAAAAACTGTTCTAGTCTTTTTTGACTTTCTTTTGTAATTTCTTGGTTAATCATAATTACCTCTGTGAGAATTTTTGCTATACATAATCAAACTAACGAAACACTATAAATTTATTTTTTGATAAATACCATTGTTCAGATTATCACTCTTATCTAGTGCTAAATTAACTATCTGATTGATAAAATCACTTTCACCAGGATTAAAACTTAAAAATAATCCTCTCTCTATTCCCCAAGAAATTAAAGTATCTTCCCAATCATCAGATTTTGTTTGTGTAAATTCTTGAGATTGGCTAGTCAGTTGAATACAAAGGGGTTGTTCTTGAATACTACTAACCATTATATCACTTGCCATAGATAAGTCTATAATATAGCGTTGTAAGACTTGACCACCATTCCGTTTAATCACATCAGCAATCAAATTAATTAATTTTTCATCCTCCTGATTGAACTCACCAGACATTAATTTTTTTCTCCAAATATAAAATTTGGGGTCATTTTTACTTAACCATCTAGGAAACAATTCACCATACCAGTATTTTTCAGGAGGTGTCATTGATTCATAAAAGTCTTGTCTTTCTGCTTCAGAAGTTAAACGTTTTATATCAAGTCTAATTTCTGCATCTCGAATAAATTGTTGTAAAAACAAAAGAACAAAACGTTTAGACATCAGTGTACCAGGTTTCACATCTTTAATCCAGTTGTTAATCTGGTTTAACTTAATTGCTAAATTGGGATCTATGCTTGAGGCTTCCTCAATTAATGATTTTAGTTTTTCCCTAATCTGTTGTGGATGCAAAATATATACCTGAAAAATAATACAATTTTTTATTTAGTTTATATATTTTTAATACTTTTGTAAAGTAACAATTTATTTAGTTAACCAGAGTACGTTTTAACGTACTTTAGCTATTAGCCCGGAAATTGATTTCCTGGTAGGTATAGAAGCATACAAATAACCGCTACCTACCTTTTCTGCACCAAATAACCACAACGATGTTCACCATGAATCAACCAGTGAGTCCGTTCAACAGTACAATCTGGGAGAATAGCCGCAAACATTTCCAACTCATGACCACAAACACTGGGAAAAGATTCCGCAACATCAGAAATAGCGCAGGTATGTTCCACAAAAATGAATCTTTCTCCACCCCCACCACTAGCATCTGACTCCACAGGGTGAAATTCCGCCATAAAACCTTCCTGCTTTCGCAACTCTATCAAAGTTGCGACCCGTTCCCGCAAAGAACCATTACCCACCCGTTCCCGGTATTCTTGGGCTTTGCGTTCCCACTGTTTCCGTAAAATAGACTTTACTTGGTCACGTCCCACAGTTTCGGCTAAGGTGTCCAGAAGAGAAATTGCAAACTCGCCATAACCATCATTTAAGCGGTTAGCGTTTTTTTGCAAGCGGGATCTTCCCCGCTGACTCAGTTGATAAAGGTGCTGCGGTCTCCCCATACTCGGCTGTCCTGATACCGAATACAAAACTAGTTTCTCCGTCTCTAAATCCTTTAAATGACGGCGAATAGCTTGGGGACTGACATCTAAAAAGTCAGCCAATTCAACAGCCGTTGCTTGTGAGTGTTTCAATAGATACTCTAGGATATCTTGCTTAGTTGAGGTCTGCTGGGTAGTCGCCATGTTCTCTACTAGACGCTTCGCAAACGTCCCAAAATAAAATTTTTAGAAAATTTGACTTAAACAACATTCTTGTTGTTAATCTATCGTACAATGAAATGTAGATTAAACAACCGCCGAATTGTTTTAGTCGTTAAGCCTATTCTAGCAGTCTTGTTAGCAATCGGTAATAAAAAACGGGAATTAGCATCATGCAGCCCGTCGCCCATCCTTTAAAGAGAACACAAGAGAACCGATGAGCGCATCTGTCACCACCTTAGTCAACCAACCTTACAAGTACGGCTTTGTTACCGATATTGAAGCTGATACTATCCCCCGTGGGTTAAGCGAAGATGTCGTCCGCCTAATTTCCGCTAAAAAGAACGAACCGGAATTTATGCTGGAATATCGCCTCCGCGCCTATCACCAATGGCTGAAAATGACAGAACCAACTTGGCCTCATGTCAAATATCCGCCTATTAATTATCAGGATATTATTTATTATTCCGCACCGAAACAAAAGAAAGCAAAACTCAATAGTTTGGATGAAGTTGACCCCACTTTATTGGAAACTTTTGAAAAATTGGGTATTTCTCTTTCCGAACAAAAACGATTAGCTAATGTTGCTGTTGATGCGATTTTTGATAGTGTTTCAGTGGCGACTACATTTAAAGAAAAACTCGCGGAAGATGGTGTCATATTTTGCTCTATTTCCGAAGCTTTACAAGAACACCCAGAACTAATTAAAAAATATTTGGGTAGCGTTGTTCCTATTGCTGATAATTATTTTGCTGCTTTAAATGCAGCGGTATTTAGTGATGGTTCTTTCGTTTATATCCCCAAGGGCGTAAAATGTCCAATGGAATTGTCAACCTATTTCCGCATTAACTCCGGTGATACAGGACAATTTGAACGGACATTAATTGTCGCCGAAGCAGATAGTTATGTTTCCTATTTAGAAGGTTGTACAGCACCAATGTACGACAGCAATCAATTACACGCCGCCGTTGTGGAATTGGTTGCTTTAGATAATGCAGAAATTAAATATTCTACCGTGCAAAACTGGTACGCAGGTGACGAAAATGGTAAAGGCGGCATTTACAACTTTGTGACTAAACGTGGTTTGTGTCAAGGTGTCAATTCTAAGATATCTTGGACTCAAGTAGAAACAGGTTCAGCTATTACTTGGAAGTACCCTAGTTGCGTCTTAGTTGGTGATAATTCCGTCGGTGAATTTTACTCCGTTGCATTAACAAATCATAAGCAGCAAGCTGATACAGGTACGAAAATGATTCACATTGGCAAAAATACCCGTAGCACAATTATTTCTAAAGGTATTTCTGCTGGTAAATCTAGTAATAGTTACCGGGGTTTGGTAAAGATTAATCCTACTGCTAAAGGTGCGAGAAATTATTCCCAATGTGATTCAATGTTAATTGGTGATAATGCTCAAGCTAATACTTTTCCTTATATTCAAGTTCAGAATAATTCAGGAAAGGTTGAACATGAAGCTTCTACTTCTAAAATCGGTGAAGACCAATTATTCTTTTTCGCTCAACGGGGTATTTCTGCCGAAGATGCTATCTCAATGATGATTAGCGGTTTCTGTAAAGATGTTTTTAATCAGCTTCCTATGGAGTTCGCTGTTGAGGCTGATAAGTTGTTAAGTCTGAAACTAGAAGGTAGTGTGGGTTAAGAAAACGAACCACTCCAAGCACAGAGTACCCAGAGAAAGAGAGGAAGAGAAGATGATTGTTGAGAATAGTGATTTGATTTTGTCGGTTCAGGATTTGACCGCTGATGTTGATGGAACTCCGATTTTAAAGGGGTTGAATTTGCAGGTTCGCGCTGGAGAAGTTCACGCGATTATGGGTCCAAATGGTTCGGGGAAAAGCACTTTTTCTAAGGTTTTGGCGGGACATCCAGCCTATACTGTTACTGGTGGTGAAGTGGTTTTTCAAAACCAAAATCTTTTGGAAATGTCACCAGAGGAACGGGCTAGGGGTGGTGTGTTTTTAGCTTTTCAATATCCTCTGGAAATTCCCGGTGTCAGTAATTTAGATTTTTTACGAGTTGCTTATAATTCTCGTCAGAAATCTAGAGGTTTGGAAGAGGTTGACGCTTTCGATTTTGATGATTTAGTTCAAGAAAAATTGGATATTGTCAAAATGAATTCCTCTTTCCTTAGTCGCAGTGTCAATGAGGGTTTTTCCGGTGGGGAAAAGAAGCGCAATGAAATCCTACAAATGGCTATTTTAGAACCTAAATTAGCAATTTTAGATGAGACTGATTCTGGTTTGGATATTGACGCTCTCAAAATTGTCGCTAATGGGGTTAATCGCTTAACAAGTCCCGAAAATGCCACAATTATGATTACTCACTATCAGCGTCTTCTTGATTATATTGTCCCTGATTTTGTTCATGTGATGGCACAAGGACGAATTATTAAAAGTGGTGGTAAGGAGTTAGCGTTAGAGTTAGAATCTCGCGGTTATGATTGGGTGCTGGAGGAAGTTGTGGGAGTGGGTGTATAATGAATATGCCAATTAATTTAGATAATTTAGAGCGGTTTCATGAAACGTCTCTACCAAAAAATTTATTAGATAGAGACGCTTTTTTAAGTGGTTTATTAAGTCGGGTAACTACTACAAAAACAGATAGTTGGTTACAAGATTTACGCGAAGCCGCTGCTAATTGGGTACGTCATTCTGTTGTTCCCAATACCCGCGAAGAAGAATGGCGCTTTACTGATTTGTCACCTCTCAAACAGGTAAGTTTTCATGTAGGGACAATTCATGAACTATCTCTACAAGATGATTTTGTTTTACCTGAAGTTTCTGGGCGGTTAGTATTTGTCAATGGTGTTTATTCACCAAATTTATCTAATACTGAAAATTTACCTGCTGGCTTAATTGTTGGTAATTTGGATGTTTTACCTGGTGAAGTTGTTCAGGAATATTTAGCGCAAGCTGAAGGTGCTAAAGAGGTTTTTACAGCTTTGAATACTGCGGCTTTAAATGATGTCGCGGTGGTATGGGTTGCTAAAAATGTGGTGGTGGAAACACCAATTCATCTATTATTTATTTCTGTGTCGGGTGAGTCTGCAACTATTTCCCAACCCCGGGTTTTAGTAGTAGCTGAAAGTAATTCTCAGGTAAGTTTAATTGAAGAGTATGTTACAGGCAAGATGCCTGTTCCACAAGCGGAGGAGATTTATTTTACTAATGGTGTGACGGAAATCTGGGTACAGGAAAATGCTCAGGTTACTCACAATAGGGTCGTGCGGGAAGGTGCTGCGGCTTTTCACATTGGTAAAACTGCTGTTACTCAAGCCAGATCTAGTCGTTATAATTGTAATGCAGTGACGGTTGGTGGTAAAATCTCCCGTCATAATTTGGAGATCTTACAAACTGGTGAACAAACAGAAACAACCCTGAATGGTTTAACTGTAATTGCTGATAATCAGTTGGCCGATACTCATAGTGCATTATTTTTAAATTATCCCCATGGTGTTAGTAAACAATTACATAAGTGCATTATAGGCGATCGCGCTCATGGTGTCTTTAATGGTAAAATATTTGTTCCTAAACTGGCCCAATTAACGGACGCATCGCAATTAAATCGCAATTTGCTGTTATCATCTAAGTCAAGGATTGACACCAAACCTCAGTTAGAAATCACCGCTGATAATGTTAAATGCGCTCACGGTGCTACCGTCAGTCAATTGGAAGATGATCAAATATTCTACCTGCAAAGTCGTGGTATTGATGAAAACGACGCACGCAAATTATTAGTTAATGCTTTCGCAACGGAAATTATTAACTTTATCCCTGTTGCTTCTTTGCGTGAGAGTTTGTTAAAAACAGTCACAATTCTCACCAATAAATAATCAAAAACCCCACCTGCAAAAAGTGGGGAAAACCCACCAAAAAACCCTCTAAAACTTCTTACCTTCGTGTCCTTCGCTCCTTCGTGGTTCGTTCTTCTTAAATTCTGCCATACTCCTAAATTCTAGTTACTATTTTGAACTCCTTAAATATGACCTTCACCTCTACCAAATCCCTCCCTGATAAAGTCCGCTCCGACTTCCCTATTTTACATCAGGAAGTTCATGGTAAACCCCTGGTTTATCTCGATAATGCAGCTACTTCTCAAAAACCTGTATCAGTCTTAAATGCTTGGCGTGATTATTACGAACAATATAACTCAAACGTTCATCGTGGCGCACATTTTCTCAGCGGCAAGGCTACTGATGCTTATGAAGAGTCCCGTGATAAAATTGCTAAATTCATTAATGCTAAATCACGCCAAGAAATTGTTTACACCCGCAACGCAACGGAAGCCATTAACCTAGTCGCTTACAGTTGGGGAATGCACAATTTACAGCCAGGAGATGAAATTATTCTCTCAGTCATGGAACACCATAGTAATATTGTTCCTTGGCAATTTGTCGCTGAAAAAACCGGTGCAATATTAAAGTTTGTGGAATTAACACCAGCAGAAACTTTTGATTTAGAACAGTTTAAAAACCTGATTTCTCAAAAAACAAAACTGGTATCTATCGTCCATATTTCTAATACATTGGGTTGTATAAATCCAGTTAAAGAAATCGCTGAAATTGCTCACAAATTCGGTGCAAAGTTCTTACTTGATGCTTGTCAAAGTGTTCCCCATACTCCCATTAATGTCCAAGAACTTGATTGTGATTGGTTAGTAGCTTCTGGACATAAAATGTGCGCCCCCACTGGCATCGGCTTTTTATATGGTAAGCTAGAATTACTAGAAGTAATGCCGCCATTTTTCGGTGGTGGTGAGATGATTGCAGAGGTATTTTTAGACCATTCTACCTACGCAGAATTACCCCATAAATTTGAAGCCGGTACTCCTGCAATTGGGGAAGCGATCGCACTTGGTGCGGCCATAGATTATCTTACTAATATTGGTATGGATACAATCCATAGCTATGAATCGGAATTAACCGCCTATTTATTCACCCAATTAGCACAAATACCCCAAATTAGAATCTACGGACCAAAACCCAATGCTCAAGGCGAAGGTAGAGCCGCTCTAGCAGCTTTTACAGTAGAGGGTGTCCACGCTAATGATCTATCTACATTATTAGATCAAGAAGGTGTAGCCATACGTTCTGGCCACCATTGTACACAACCATTACACCGTTATTTAGGTGTAGCGGGAACTGCGCGGGCTAGTTTATCTTTTTACAATACTCGTGAAGAAATTGATATTTTCATCAAAGCATTAAAAGAGACTTTGGACTTTTTTGCTGGTGTCTTCAATGAATAAATTTAGGGTGGGTATTTTCCCACCTTATTTAAATTAATTTAATTTAAAATTATTTTGTGAGTATGATTTTCAGAAAAAATTAATTGCTGAAAAAATGGAAAAATAAATTTACCATGGGTAACTTCCAGAAATAAATCAAAGAATAAATCAAATGTCATACAGTGAATTTACTTTAGATAAAGTTAGAAAAGCTTTTGCTTTAACAATTTTTATGTATTCATTTTATATGTTAATACGCATAGTTAAAAAATGTCAATAAAGTCTATCAACTTAATCTTCATTCTCTAAAGGTAAGATAGTAATTAATTCAGAAAATCTAGCAAAATCGCCTATATTGTGGGTCAGCAACCGAGGAATGCCATAAACTAACATTGTGGCAACTATATTAGCATCATGTACTTGCTTACCGCCAATATTGATTTCTGTCATTAATTTCAATAATCTTTCAGTTACTAAAGCAGTATTTTCAGCAACATGAAAATAACTACTAAAATATTCTACATCAGCTACTAAAGAAGTAATAGGAATTGTTCCAGTTAAATCACTACGTCTTGTCATACCTGATAAATATTCTCGCAAAGTTTGCCGACTAATCCACATTTCTATATCTTGATCAGCAAAATATTGTAATCTTTGTATTGCTTGTGTGTGAAATGGTGATAAAGCTAAATTGCTATAAATCAGAATATTTGTATCTATAAAAACCGCTTTATCTATCATATAAATCTTCTCTACGAAAGGTGAAATTATCAGCAACTAAACCCACAGGATAAGCTGAACATTTAAACCTTTTTGCTTGATTTTTCGCTGCTAATTGCTCTGATTTACCACTTTCATTAAGAACTATAACTACTTGATATTCACCTGCGGGGATATCTGGAGGTAATTGGAGTGTAATTTGTCGCTCTGGGGTAACATTCACAACTGTTTCTATTGTTTTCATTACCTTTTCTCCTCAACAGTATCTACTAAACATTATCTTACCTTTTTCTGGTACATAAAGTCAATAACTATTGATAAATTTCCCCAAAATTAAATATCCAATAACCCATATCGTTTTTGCAAAGCCAATAACTTCATCCTCGCTTCCCCAGCATTATCCGCTAAATCAGCAAATTCCACAAACCTCTTTAATTCCCTCTTTAATAAATTCCGTTCCACCTCAATAGTTTCCCTATCCAAATCTGGTGGTAAAACAATCATATCAAAAATCGTTGCCCGTTCCTTACCAGGGTGAGGACGTAAAACCCGTCCCCGACGTTGGATAAATTGACGGGGATTTCCTGAACTTGATAAAATTACTGCGGTTTTAATAGCAGGAATATCCACACCTTCATCTAAACACCGAATTGCAACTAAACCCTGTAATTCTCCACTTTCAAATTGACGACGTAAAATTTCCCTTTCTTCTAATGAAGTGTTTGCTGTATAGGTACTGACTTTATAACCTAATTCTCCCCCCAAAATTTGAGCAACTGCTTTGAGTTGACGCAAAGAATAACGCTCTCCAATTTCTTGAGAACCATCACTACAATAAAACAGTGTATGGGTAGTTCCTCGCCGATTTTTCATTAACTCTTGTAAAGCTGTTAATTTATTTTCTGCTGTGCCAACTAACCGCGCTCTCTGTATTAATAAAGATTTAATATCTTCGTTGTCTTCAAAATCTCCTGTCTCCCCCATATCTCGATCTTTATACAGTAGAGAACGCCCGATTTTTTTGGTTAGTTTTAAATAAGCTATACTTTCAAATTCCGTTAATTCTACTAACACCGGATTATAGATATAATGAACTAATGCACCTTGAGCAATGGCATCTTGTAAATTAAATTCAGGTTGCAAAACTGGACCAAAATAATCTAATAAAGATTGTGTTCCATCATCATCAAAATATCTTTCTGGTGTGGCTGATAAAGCTAAACGTAAACCCACATTGCGTGGTAAACTTTCCTCTAATTTCCGTGATCCTAAATTATGGGCTTCATCACCAATAATCAAGGTTTTTGGCGGAAAATATTTAAGTTGTGTCTGAAAACCATCACTAATTAAAGTAGAATTAGTGGTAATTACTGTGAGAAAATTTTGAGAACCAGAGGACAAATTATAGATTGCCGTGGAAAGTTGACTTTGCCAACTGCGTAAATTATCAAATGCTAAAATCGGCTGTAAGTTAAATTTCTCACATTCTCTGCCCCACTGGGTAACAAGATGACGATAGGGACACACCACTAACAGGACTTGTAAATCAATTTGCTGATATAATTCATAAGCGATCGCTAATGCAGTAATAGTCTTACCACTACCAGTAGCCATTTTTAATGTTCCCCTGCCATGATTAGTAAACCAGCTAGTCACAGCTTGACGTTGATACTCTCGCAATTGCAGAGATAAAGGCATTTTCGGAAAGCCCGGTAATGGTTGCTTAACTTGATAACTGCCTTTTTTCTCCCCCGCATAAGGTAACTTGAGTTTAAAAGTAAGCAGTTTCGGGGCTGGATTTGGCGTTAAGTACATAAACTGGAGTAATTAATGGGTAATGGGTAATTGGTAATGGGTAATTGGTGATCATCAGTAGTCACTTATTTTTATTTGCTTATTTGCCACTGACTACTGACCACTAACATCCTTTAGTTATAATTTAGTTATAATTGCGCCAAATACCCACCAAAGAACCTTGTACCTCCACTTGCACTGCGGGAACTTCTATGGGTTTGTAATCAGGATTTGCCGGTTTGAGAGTGACAAGATCATCATGACGATAAAAACGTTTTAAAGTTGTTCCGTGTCCTTCCACCCTGGCAGCCACAATAGTCCCATTTTTTAATTGATTCGGTTCAGCCACAGGGCGCAAAAATACTACATCACCATCTGCAATCAAATCTTCAATCATACTATCCCCAGCGACCCGTAAAGCATAGCTTTTAGGAGGTAATGATAAATTAGCTAAATCCATAATTTCCACCGCCTCTGTGAACGGTTCTATCAAACCACCTGCGGCAATAGTTCCTAAAATTGGTACACCTTGTTTCACAGGATTAAGTATACGCAGAGTTCTAGCTCTACCTTCGTCCCAGCCAATATAGCCCTTATTGCGTAAATGTTCCAAACGACTTTGCACCGGTGCAGGAGATTTCAAATTCATCCCTTGCATCATTTGGCGAATGGAGGGAGAATGTTGATTCAACTTGATATATTCTACCAACCATTCGTATAGTTCTTTTTGCGGTTCTGTGAGACGTTCCATAGTTTTTTCAGGAAGTAAATAATAAATAAATGCCCATAGAACATTGGTACTACAAAATTCTTCCCTTCACAAGCTTTTATTAAAAATTCATGGTAAATAATAGGCAAGAGGCAAGAGGCAAGAGGCAAGAGGCAAGAGGCAAGAGGCAAGAGGCAAGAGGCAAGAGTAAGTAAATAATAATTTCACCCATTACCCATTACCCATTACCCATTACCCATTACCCATTACCCATTACCCATTACCCATTACCCATTACCAATACTGTTATTTTGCCCCAAGAATACTGGCTAGTAAAGCTTTTTGAGCGTGTAGACGATTTTCTGCTTGATCCCAAACTCGTGACTGTGAACCTTCAATTACCTCTTCAGTAATTTCTTCACCACGATGTGCCGGTAAACAGTGTAAAACAATTGCTTCTGGATCAGCAAGACTTAATAACTGTTTAGAAATTTGATAGGGTTGAAAAACAGGAAAACGGTTATTGGCCTGTGTTTCTTGTCCCATACTTGCCCAAACATCAGTATACAGCACAGATGCACCTTTAGCCGCTGCTTCAGGATCATGAGTCAACAAAACCTCAGTTTTATTATTAGCGATCGCTCTGGATTTTTCCACAATTTCCGCATCTGGAGAATATCCCGACGGAAAAGCTATTCTCACATTCATTCCCACCAAAGCACAACCCAACATCAGGGAATTAGCGACATTATTACCATCACCAACATAAGTTAAGGTTAAACCAGCTAAACTCCCAAATTTTTCCTGAATAGTCAACAAATCAGCTAGAATTTGACAAGGATGTTCCAAATCTGTCAAAGCATTGATCACCGGAATTTTCGCATATTTAGCAAAAGTTTCCAACTCCTGTTGGGCAAAAGTGCGAACTGCTAAAACATCCAAATAACGATCTAATACCCTAGCAGTATCCTGGATAGGTTCTCCTCGACTCACCTGAGTTACATTAGGGTGAAGATCAATTACCTGCCCCCCTAATTGGTACATAGCTACTGTAAAACTAACTCTAGTGCGTGTTGAAGCCTTGGAGAATAACAACCCCAAGACCTTTTGACAATGCAGCTTGAGTTTTTCTGACTTAAGTTGAGCAGCCAATTCTAGCAGTTCTTGTAGTTCCCCCGAACTCAGATCCGCTAAACTTAATAAATCTCTGCCTATTAATGCTGTCATGCCTGATTATCTATCATAAAGAACAAATGGTTTTACGCGCCTTCACTTAGCTGTGTTGTGAGGAATACAAAATTGAACTTTACCAAATATTTTTGCATGAATCTACAACATGACCGCTAGTTTTGACTATTTTTGACAAACAGAAAAATATTTTGTTTACCCTCTAGACAAATCATTTACATGAGGCTATAATGTGAAATCGGTGAGGGAATAAAAAATCTTCCCGCCAACACCAACCGCCAGCATAGCACAGTGGTAGTGCATCCGACTTGTAATCGGAAGGTCGCAGGTTCAAATCCAGCTGCTGGCCTTGTTCCTTTTTAAATTCGCACATTATATGTCGCAGTTCGTAAATTAATTTTGCGGTGGTTGTTTTTCAGAGTCAATTTAATGATTCTAAGTTTTCGCAGCTAATTAATGTCGTTGAATAGTTTAAGATTAACTCTCAGCATAATTTATTTACAGCAGTTCCTGGTATTATGAAGTACAGATATTAATAATAAAACTCTTGTGGTGCGGGCATCTTGCCTGCACAGAGTGTACCTCACTCAAAGCTACTTGCTGTATCATCATCATTTAATTATCTCAAAGCTTATATGATTATCAATTCTATAAAACAAGAAATCAGAATCAATAGTGAGAATTTGATAACAACCAGTCTTTTCCGCGATTTATTCCCTTACTCTTTCAACAATACCGCCTTCTGGTGGGCGATCGCACAATTCACATTTTAACGCCAACCTACTTATCAAGATTATAATATGATGGGTATTGACTCTGTAGAAACACTCATGTTAAGCTATGTAATGATTGATAAAATCTAACTTTAAAATCTAATTTAGACATTCTGCATCTTACTTTGATTAACCAGGAGTATCGAAAATGCCAGTAGGAATGCCCGAATTTGTGGAAAACCCGGAAAATCGTTGTCCGGTAATTCTTTTGCTTGACACCTCTGGCTCAATGTCAGGACAACCTATCCAGGAGTTAAATCGGGGTTTAGCAGCCTTTAAAGAAGATGTGATGAAAGATGCTCAAGCCTCTTTAAGTGTAGAAGTGGCTATTGTCACCTTTGGACCGGTGCGACTCACACAAGATTTCGTCACCATAGACCATTTTACACCGCCCAAACTAGAAGCCGATGGTGTCACCCCAATGGGTGCAGCCATAGAATATGCCTTAGACCTATTGGAAAAACGCAAACAATCTTATAAAGATAACGGTGTCCATTATTATCGTCCTTGGGTATTTTTAATTACCGATGGTGCGCCCACAGATGATTGGGGAGGTGCAGCGCAAAGAGTAAGAGAAGAAGAAGCACAGCGCCGAATGTTATTTTTTACCGTTGCTGTTCAGGGTGCTGATATGCACAAACTCCGACAAATTGCCCCTCCCGAACGTCCACCAGTGACCCTAAATGGCTTAGATTTTCGGGCTTTATTTGTTTGGCTTTCCACCTCCATGAAACGGGTTTCTAGTGGCAAAGTAGGGGAAGCTGTAGCATTACCACCGGTAGGGTGGGGGCAAATTACAAGTTAAAATAACCTCTCCCTAACCCTCTCCTAAGAAGAGAGGGAAAAGGAATAACATTTAATACTGGAGAGGTTTATCAGAGGGGTTATAAAGTCTAATAAAATATAAAGGATTTATTAATTGTGGGTTGGAAAGCTATAGCGCGTTCTGCGGTGGGAACAAGTCATCAGGGGCAAAAAATACCTTGTCAAGACTGCGGACATTATCGCATTTTTGATGATGTCATTGTCGGCGCAGTTGCTGACGGGGCTGGGAGTGCTAAATATTCTCACTTTGGTTCTGAATTGGCAGTAAAAACTGTAATTAAATGCTTTGCTGATATTAACAAACTTCCTGATCAACAAGGTTTTACTCAACCACTGAATCAAGAAGAATCTCAGGAAGTCTTTACTAAGTTTGTCAAAGAAGTTATTAGGGCATTCAATGAAAAAGCAGATCATAAAGGTTATTCCGTCAGTGATTTAGCTTGTACCCTGTTAGTTTTTATCGCAACTCCTGAATGGGTTGCAGCCATGCAAATTGGCGATGGTTTTATGGTAGTCCGTTGCCAAGATGCAGAATATCAATTATTATTTGAACCAGATAAGGGGGAATTTTTCAACGAAACAACTTTTGTCACTTCAGCCAATGCCCTGGAGGAAATGCAGGTACAGGTAATTTCAGGTAAACAACAGTTTATTTGTGCTTCTACTGATGGATTAGAAAAAGTAGCAATTCGCTTGAGTGACTGGCAACCTCACGCGCCATTTTTTAAACCTTTGGAGGAATATTTGCGAGAAACAGATAAACCAGAAGAAGATGAAAAATATGTAATTGATTTCCTCAATTCTGAGCGGTTAAATTCTCGCACTGATGATGATAAAACTTTGCTTTTGTGTTGTTTTGAAAATCAGATTTAGTAGTCATAATTAAATGATGAGCGGGCAGGATGCCCACCTCACCAGAGTTATATATTTATTGTGGGATGGGCTTCTAGCCCGTCCTAGTCAACGGCAGGATGCCCACCTCACCAGAGTTATATATTTATTGTGGGATGGGCTTCTAGCCCGTCCTAGTCAACAAGATGGGCGGGCAGGATGCCCACCTCACAAGAGTTATATATTTATTGTGGAATGGGCTTCTAACCCGCAGAGACAATTAAATGATGGGCGGGCAGGATGCCCACCCCACAAGAGTTATATATTTATTGTGGAATGGGCTTCTAACCCGTCCTAGTCAACAATACCATTTGATGTTTATCTCAACCCATCTAATTAAAATCTAATTAAAATTCTATGACAGTTCTTACTTGTGCCAGTACAGGAAAATCAATTACTCTCTTAAAAGAGATTGCTCATAGTGGTGAAGCCAAAATTTGGCGAACTAATGAAAATGGTTATTTAGCAAAAATATACCATTCTCCCACACCTGAACGGGTGCAAAAATTAGCAGTAATGATAGACCACCCACCCACAGAACCAAATTCCCATCTTCATCATGTTTCTTTTGCTTGGCCTAAGTCGCTTTTGAAAAATGCTCAGGGTGATTGTGTGGGCTTTTTAATGCCAGAAATTAAGAATGGAAAAGAACTTATTGATGTTTATAATCCCCGTCGTCGTCAAACTTTGAAACTAGAGATTGATTGGCGGTTTCTGCACACAACGGCGCTAAATATTGTTTCCATTATTGAAGCCCTGCACGCTGCTGGTTATGTCTTAGGTGATATTAAACCACAAAATATTTTAGTCAATAATCGGGCTTTACCTTCAATTATTGATACAGATTCTTTTCAAGTTAAAAATCCCAACAATAGTAAGGTTTATCGTTGTTTAGTTGGTTCAGAAGGATATACACCACCAGAACTAATGGGAAAAGATTTTGATATTATTGAGCAAACGGAAATACATGATAGATTCCGGTTAGGGGTAATTATCTATCAATTATTATTTGGTGGTAATAGTCCCTTTCAAGGAAAATGGACAGGTGCAGGAGAAACTCCAGAACCTAATGAACTTATCCGTCGGGGTTTATGGGTGAATGGGTCAAATAATTTAATTGTAGCAGCAGCAAGAACAATTCCCCTAGAGATTGTCCATCCAGAGATTCAGCAATGTTTTCTAAAATGCTTTAATGATGGTCATAATTACCCCAATTTACGCCCCACAGCTAGGGAGTGGTTGGAAGCTTTAAGAACAGGGAATGATAATTTAACTATTTGTGGCAGAGTAGACAGTCATTATTATAGTAGAACCTTTGGTAATTGCTATTGGTGCGATCGCTCTACAAATCTTGGTGTTGATATTTTTCCTCATGTTGTCAAAGCAAATTCATCTGCTGTGGTGGAATCAACATCACAACCACAAGTTAATAGTAATAAATTCATAGGAAACCTCCTCCAAACCCTCAAAGGTCATTCTCACGGGGTTTCTTCAGTAGCATACAGCCCCGATGGTCAAACCCTGGCTAGTGGGAGTTATGACAAGACTATTAAACTGTGGAATGTAAACACGGGAAAGCTACTGCAAACCCTTGAAGGTCATTCTGACTGGGTTTGGTCAGTAGCATACAGCCCCGATGGTCAAACTTTGGCTAGTGAGAGTAGTGACGGAACTATCAAACTGTGGAATGTAAAAACAGGAAAGCTACTGCAAACCCTTGAAGGTTATTATAAAGTAGCATACAGCCCTGACGGTCAAATCCTGGCCAGTGCAAGTGTTGACAAGACTATCAAACTGTGGAATGTAAACACAGGAAACCTACTGCAAACCCTCAAAGGTTATTCTGAGGGGGTTACTTCATTAGCATACAGCCCCGATAGTCAAACCCTTGCTAGTGCAAGTGGTGACAAGACTATCAAACTGTGGAATGTAAACACGGGAGAGCTACTGCAAACCCTCAAAGATCATTCTAACCAGGTTTGGTCAGTAGCATACAGCCCCGATGGTCAAACCGTAGCTAGTGGGAGTAGGGACAACACTATCAAACTGTGGGATGTAAACACGGGAAAGCTGCTGCAAACCCTTGAAGGTTATTATAAAGTAGCATACAGCCCTGACGGTCAAACTCTGGCTAGTGGGAGTAGTGACGGAACTATCAAACTGTGGAATGTAAACACGGGGAAGCTACTGCAAACCTTCACTAATCGTTCTTTTATTATGTCTTTTTCTTCTTTTACTTCAGTAGCATACAGCCCCGATGGTCAAACTCTAGCCAGTGGGAGTTGGGACAAGACTATCAAGATTTGGCAGGTTGTAGCATCTATTAATAAAGCACCAGTCCAGCAAAATCCATCTCAGGTTTCACAACCAGTAGTTTCTACACTTCAGAGTCAATATGTAATTTTAATGGCTATATTATTTTCAATAATCACACCAGGATTAGTGATATTATCTAAAATCTATTATGATTCATATCCACCAAGTCCCACATCAATTGCAAATTTACCTAGTGGTATCTCTTTAGAAAAAACCCTCAAAGATCATTCTAGCCTTGTTTCTTCAGTAGCATACAGCCCCGATGGTCAAACCCTGGCTAGTGCTGATGACAAGACTATCAAACTGTGGAATGTAAAAACGGGAAAGCTACTGCAAACCCTCAAAGATCATTCTAACCAGGTTTGGTCAGTAGCATACAGCCCCGATGGTCAAACCGTAGCTAGTGGGAGTAGGGACAACACTATCAAACTGTGGGATGTAAACACGGGAAAGCTGCTGCAAACCCTTGAAGGTCATTCTGAGGGGGTTACTTCAGTAGCATACAGCCCCGATAGTCAAACCCTTGCTAGTGCAAGTGGTGACAAGACTATCAAACTGTGGGATGTAAACACGGGAAACCTACTGCAAACCCTTGAAGGTCATTCTAACTGGGTTTGGTCAGTAGCATACGGCCCCGATGGTCAAACTCTGGCTAGTGGGAGTTTTGACAAGACTATCAAACTGTGGAATGTAAAAACGGGGAAGCTACTGCAAACTCTTGAAGGTCATTCTCGTTCGGTTAATTCAGTAGCATACAGCCCCGATGGTAAATCCCTGGCTAGTGGGAGTTGGGACAAGACTATCAAGATTTGGCGGTTAAAGTAGTCATTAATAAGGTTTTATTAGCAATGGTCTATGTCAATAGACCGTTTAAACCGATTAATTATTTGGAAATTGTTTGTGGTGGTTGTCAGAATCAGGTGGTTATCGAGCGAAGTCGAGATAATAACCAGGATTTAAGGATGTACAGGATTGTTATTTGTAGATTTTCTGTGAATAGTTAATGATGATAATTTATGATTTGGAGGAAAATATATTTTCTATCATTCACAAAAACTTGTATTTTCTCAAAAACATCCTGTTAATCCTCTAATCCTGGACATCCTGATTCAGACAATTTTATGAGAAAAATATATTTTCTATCATTCACAAAAACCTATATTTTCTCAAAAACATCCTGTTAATCCTCTAATCCTGGACATCCTGATTCAGACAATTTTATGAGAAAAATATATTTTCTATCATTCACAAAAACCTATATTTTCTCAAAAACATCCTGTTAATCC
>NZ_BJCF01000010.1 GCF_005402965.1 Dolichospermum planctonicum | reverse complement strand
AGGAAGAACTATCATCAAATAATCAGAAAACATCCTAGGGTGTGTTAGCATTGCGTAACGCACCTAACCATCATCTCCTTCATCACTTCATAGTGACAGCAGTTCCCGATATTCACAAAATACAGATATTAATAATAAAACTCTTGTGGTGCGGGCAAGATGCCCGCACAAAATGTACTTCACTCAAAGCTACTTGCTGTAATTTACCTCCTCATCAAATCCCGCGAAAAAAGCAGAATTAGGGCTTGACAATTAATTAAAAAAATGTTATCATAGAACGGACGAGGAAGAACTATCATTAAATAATTGAGGCTTGCTGATAGCGTAGCGTGGCGTTAGCCATATAAACCTAAAACCATTTATTAACAAAGGGTTTCGCGGATTTTTACCACAAAAAAGTGCCAGGTTTTGGCTAATGGTGTTTCAAAATGAATTGCATTTTTCTTTGTCGGATTTGGAAAATTGCCGTGTCTGCCGTGTCTGCCGACAGGCAGGAGGATATCCAGACAGTTAAAACTGTTCCCAATTAAGAGTTAAGAGTTCCCTTCTCTCAACTTCTCGGTTTAGCATAATAAGTACCGGAGAACTTTAACTTTTCAAGGAGAAACAGCCATTGGTAATTTAGAAACAGAAAATATTGTGGTTAAAGGAGGTAATTCTGGACAGAAAGTAATAACAAAAATTATCCCCCAAGAAAATAGGTAATACAGCAGTTCCCAGTATTATGAAGTACAGATTTAGGATTATACAATTTAGCTGCGTAACAGCTTAACGATAATCTCTGACCAAATGGGGACACCCCTACTTTTGAAACCCTCTACGTTGTCCATAATATATGGTTTTAAATTTGACCTGATTTGTTCCTGGATGATAAATAGTGTAAGTAGCTTCTCCTGGGGTTCGTCCCACATTTCCTACCCCAACTACTTGACGGGAACCGGTGGTGACTATTTCTGGGGAAAATTGACTATCTAGAGTGGTAATTTTACTGTTGATAGAACCCCCTTGTAATTTGTATTGGAAGGTTAAACCAGAACGACCGCAAAAGAGGTTATTCGCTTGCATCCGTGATAATCTATCTAACATTTGTATGGGAGGAGTTTGGGGATTAAGTTCTTCACTCACACCCACGGTTGAACCATGTATTAATAAACAATCTAACTCAAAAAAACCAAAATCGAGCGATCGCAACCATTGTACTGTTTGACGAGAAACACAATCCCACAATCTTTGTACAGTGTCACCTCCATATTTTGCTATCAATTCTGGTGCGTCTGCGGTTGGTCCCCAACCATGTAAAATTAAACATTGTTCTTCCCACCATCCTTTACAAATCATCGGTGCTAATTCACCCCGTCGCAGTGATTTGACTCTTTGTACCAACCCTTCAGATTCCTGTGTTGGACCGACTAAATCACCGATAATGTATAATGCCTCTATATAACGGCTTTGACGTTTAATATCAGCCATTACAGCCTCATAGGCTGACAAATTTCCTTCAATTCCACTCAAAATCGCCCACATAATCAATTTTAGATTTTAGATTTTAGATTTTAGATTTTAGATTTTAGATTTTATCTGGTACAAACATGAGTTGGATCATCTGCGCGTTCTGCGTATTCTAAGCCATGAGCCAAGCGCCAAGCAAAAATTTCTGGTAATCCTTTTTGGATAATTGCTGCACAGGTTTTTTGATAATCATAAGTAACTTCTCGTAAAGTCACCGCTTGATTATCGGTTTCGTAAATTACATAAGTTGCATTTGGTCGTCCATGACGTGGTTCTCCCACAGAACCTACATTAACAATCTTTTTCAGAGGAGATAAAAAATTTATTTTACGTGATTTTCCTTGAGTATCAACTTCAATTTGTAACTCACCAGAATTCAGATCACGAGCATAAGGAACGTGAGTATGTCCACAAAATAGCACATCTGAACCTGTAGAAAGTACCCGTTCTAAAGCCACAAAAGCATCAAGTTCTGGTAATAAATATTCATGGTTACTATGGGGACTACCGTGAACAAAGGCCAAATTTTGCCATTGTAGACTATCAGGTAAATTAGCTAAAAATTCCCGATTTTCTGGGTTAATTTCCTGATTTGTCCATTGGTGAGCTTTAATTCCTCTTTTTTCTGCCAATACTGAAGGATAACTACAATCACAAGCGTTTAATCCCTCTACAATATCTTCATCCCAACAACCAGCGCAAGTAGGAATATCTAAAGAGCGAATTTTATCAATTACAGCATTTGGGTGCGGTCCATATCCCACTAAATCACCAACACAAAAGATTTTTTCGGCTTTTTGCTGGTCAATATCTAATAGTACAGCATCTAAAGCTTCATAATTACCATGAATACATGACATAACAGCTATTTTCATACTTCTTGACCTTCTAGTAAAATTTGTTGTACCTGTTGTTGATATTGAAAAATTAATGATTCAGACAAAAAGCAATCTAATAATGTTTCTTTTAAGGCTGTTTCAGCTAGATTTTTTCCTACTATTTCTATCCCACTAAATCGTTGAGGTCTTCCTTGTAAATGTCGTGGTAAATCTAATTCTAAAAAGTCTATTTGGGGAACACCAGAAACAAAATCACAGTAAAGGTAACGTCCGTCATTAACATCAAAAATTGCCTTAGCGCGAGTAACAATACCATAAGCACCATGAGTTATTTCATACCAAAATTCCTCTAAACTATTTTCATCTATAACTTGACCTGTAGTTTCTACTCGCCATAGATTTTCTATAATTATACTTGGGACTGGCGCACCATATATAATTTCCTTTGTCCAATGATCATATTCAGAGTTTTTCAAATCGGGAGGGATAATTGCCACCGCGCGGTAATTTAAATTACCTAATATTTTTGATATAGCCTTTAACTCTAGATAAGAACCTAATTCGATATAAACACTATCTGCGGTAGGGATATGATCAATAAATTCAATTTCTTGACCATCACTAAATATTTTTAAATCAGGAAAATCAGTAGCTATTTTAGTTTGATCAATGGGAATATTACCCGTTCCCAGACTAAAATAAATTACTTTTTCAGAAGATATAATCTCTCGAATCTCTTGACAAATCCAGGTAGTTTTGCCAGATCCAAATAATCCAGCCACAACAGTAATCATGGGCGTATTCATGAGTAAACTAATAATAAAAATTATGTATAGGTTGACAAAATTTCCACAGAATTAAAAAAACAACTTCTTGCTCCAGTATGACAGGCTTGATCACCAACTTGGTCAATCTTAACAAGAATTGTATCACCATCACAGTCATAAAAAAGCTCCTTTAGCTTTTGAATATGCCCAGATGTTGCTCCTTTATGCCATAATTGGGAGCGAGAACGACTCCAATAATGAACTTCACCTGTAGCTAGGGTTTTGACAATTGATTCTGCATTCATCCAAGCCATCATTAAAACAGTACCATCGTAGTAATCTTGAGCTATGGACGGAATTAAGCCCTGCTCATTAAATTTCAAATTTCCAATCATTTCAGTAGTATTGGCTAAATCGAATTTTATCTTAATCATTTATCTCTCATTATTTGCGTTTATCTGCGTTTATCTGCGGTCAAATATTTTTCTTTTTACCTCTAATAAATTCAGGATTGATAATTCATCATGTAGAGACAGATATATCTTATCTCTACATAATACCAACCAAATTTATCTCAAAAAAGGCCTTTAGTAAAAGTTAGGATTGTGTCGAATCAAATTCATAAATTCTTCACGAGTAGATGCGTCTTCAGAAAACACACCACGCATGGCGCTGGTAACAGTCCAAGAACCTGGTTTTTGCACTCCTCTCATCACCATACACATATGAGTTGCTTCAATGACCACTGCAACCCCTTTAGGTTTGAGTAAACCTTGCACTGCATCAGCAATTTGTAAAGTCAACCGTTCTTGTACTTGTAAACGTCGAGCATACATTTCACAAATGCGAGCAATTTTTGATAAACCAATGACTTTACCATTAGGAATATAAGCGACATGAGCGCGACCAATAATCGGTAATATGTGGTGTTCACAGGAGCTAAAAAGATCAATATCCCGGACTAAAACCATTTCATTAGCATCTTCTGTGAAAACTGCTCCATTTAATAGTTCATCCAAAGATTCATGATATCCATTCGTCAGAAACTTTAAAGCTTTAACAACTCTTTTGGGAGTATCTTTTAACCCTTCTCTGTCAGGATTTTCTCCCAATCCAATCAACAAAGTGCGTACAGCTTGTCTCATATCAGCTTCTGTTACAGTTGGTAATTCTTGCCGATATAAGGATGAAATGTCAGCAGTAGAATTTAGCTCTGGACGAATAGATAAAGTCATTTTTTTAGGTTAATGGGGATGATTTATGAGCAAAGTTAATAGTTTCATTTATAAACTATATCTATAAATAGCTATTAACTAAATTTGATTTGATGAATTTGAGAATTAATGAAGACTTTTAAACTAACTATAACAAACATTCGCTAAGTTTTGCATGAATCTCATTAGCCTCCAATTTTCTACCAATAAAAACTACCTGATTTTTAGGTTGATTAGGCCATTCGTCAGCGTGCAAAGTGTAACGAGGTCCACTGAGTTGAAAGATATGACGCAAGCCACTATCACTAAACCATAAAATTCCTTTAGCACGAAATACATTCTGCGGTATTTCTTCAGTCAAAAAATGCTCAAATTTATGGACATCAAATGGTTTATTACTTTGGAAAGAAATTGAAACAAACCCATCATTATCTAAATGATCGGAGTGATGATGATGATGTTCATGTTTATGGTCATGTTCATGTTCATGTTCATGTTTATGGTCATGTTTATGACGATCTTCATCATCAGTGACAATATACTTATGTATTGGTGTTAAACTCACATCTAAAATCAATGGTAAAGCAACTTCACCATATTGAGTATATAAAATTTTCGCTCCCATTTTGACATCATGGATAAAATCTTCTAATTCTTGTATTTTTTCTGGCTTCACAAGGTCTATTTTATTGAGGAGAATAATATCTCCATAGGTAATCTGTCTTAAAGCTGCTTCACTATCGAAATGTTTTTCATCAAAGGCTTCAGCATCTACCACTGTAATAATTGAATCTAGGTTAGTTAAATCCCTCAATTCTGTTCCCAGAAAAGTTAAAATGATTGGTAAAGGATCAGCAACACCTGTAGTTTCAATAACTAGATAATCAATGGGATCTTCCCTTTCTAGAACTCGATAAACCGCATCAACTAAACCATCATTAATTGTACAACATATACAGCCATTACTAAGTTCCATCATAGCTTCATCTACAGAAATTAGTAATTGACTATCAATGTTAATATCACCAAACTCATTGACGAGGACAGCGACTTTTAAATCTTGTTTGTTTTGAAGAATCTGATTTAAAAGCGTAGTTTTACCACTTCCTAGAAACCCTGTAATTATAGTTACTGGCATTCCTCTTTTGGGTATTTCAGGAATTGCATTTTTTGCGTTTAAACTGATTGTATTCATCTGAAAATCTGGGTTTTACTTGACAAAAAAAGTACGGTAAAAGTGAATTTTTAAGACAAGTTTTTCCTTGTCATACTGAATAAACTGACCATAGCTCACCAAAATGATAACCGTTATCAAGTTAACACAAAAAAGTGTGAATGTGAATGATTTTGTCATTTATTTGCCAAAAAATCTTTGCCACTTCCTGAATAGAACCTTAACTCAACATCAAAGCCACTTCTTTGGCAAAATAAGTTAAAATTAAATCAGCACCAGCCCGTTTCATACTGGTTAAAGTCTCTAAAATCACCTTTTTCTCATCAACCCAACCCTTTTGAGCGGCCGCTTTAATCATTGCATATTCACCACTAACATTATAAGCTGCAACTGGTAAATTTGTGGCTGATTTTACTTGGCATATAATGTCTAAATACGCCAAAGCTGGTTTCACCATGATAATATCCGCACCTTCAGCAATATCAAGTTTAACTTCTTTTAAAGCCTCTTTAGCGTTAGCCAGGTCCATTTGATAGGTTTTTTTGTCACCAAATTTGGGCGCGGAATCTAAAGCATCTCGAAATGGTCCATAATAGGCAGAAGCATATTTAGCCGAGTATGCTAAAATCCCCACATTTATATAACCTTCAGCGTCTAAAGCTTGACGAATTGCCCCAATTCTACCATCCATCATATCAGAAGGGGCAACAAAATCAGTTCCTGCTTCTGCTTGAGAAAGTGCCATTTTCACCAAAACTTCTATAGTGGGGTCATTGAGAATAATTCCATTTTCATCCACTAAACCATCATGACCATGGGTAGTAAAAGGGTCAAGAGCGACATCAGTAATGACAATTATTTCCGGGACTAGCTTTTTAATGGCTTTAACCGTTTCCTGTACCAATCCCTGCTGGTTGTAACTTTCCGAACCTGTTTCATCTTTGTCTTCCTCTGGAATTACTGGGAAAATTGCTACAGCATTAATTCCCAATTGTGACACTTCGGCCATTTCTTTCAGGAGTAAATCCAGAGAAAAACGATAACAACCGGGCATAGAAGATATCTCTACTTTTTCCCCTTCCCCCTCCATGACAAACACGGGATAGATCAGATCATCCACAGTTAAAATTGTTTCCCGTACCATCCTCCGTAGAGTTTCAGTACGACGCAGACGGCGGGGACGTTTAAGCAAGCTTTGAGACGACATATAAGATTAACCAAAATGATAACCATTATTATAAATCATCCCGTTCAAATCCCCACCACCAATTAATTTGATTTTACAGCAAGTAGCTTTGAGTGAGGTACACTTTGTGCGGGCATACTTCGACCAATCTCAGTACAAGTCTTGCCCGCACCACAAGAGTTTTATCATTAATATCTGTACTTCATAAACGGATAACTGCTGTAATTTTCCTCCCTGTTTGGAGGGAATCTGCGCGAAACAAAAACCAGAATTCCCGATAAAAATCGGGAATTACCACTAAGGAACATCAATAGGAATCAAACCATTTTCCGGCACATAACTAGAAAAACAACCATCATCAGATAACACCAAAATTAACCGTAGAGGATAATCTGGAGGAACTTGCAAATCAGCCCAAGGTATTGCTATTTCTAGACAAGAATCTAAAGCAACTTGAGCGCGAGTAGCACGAGGATACCATAAATGATTGTCTCCTGCTGCTCGAAATTGCACCGACTGACTCAGTAAATTCACTTCTAAATGATGGTGAAATAGATAATTTAAGGGTGCTGTATCTGGTACTTCAGCTAAAGGTATGGAACTATTCACCATTGTCCGCTCAGGATAATACCAGAATAGGTGTAAATCTGGTGGTATGTCCCGACCGGGAACAGCACCGATTTTAAAATCTACCCGCACGTAAAAGTTTAAATGGTCTACACCATACCAAAGACGCTGAACAGTGCTACTACTGTGCATTGTTCCCCTCGCACCACCCACTTCTATCCGTCCGGCTCTATCCCAATCTTGCTCATCACCTTTACCATCTATGTTAGGATGGATAAATCCCTCTGGTCTGTGGTCTAAACGGGCTGCATGGATTTCTAGGGGACTGTGGAGATAGGGTGGCACAGGTTCATTTAAGGCTTTGTAAATACCGTGCAGATGTTCCCGAAATAATTGGTCAAAAATGGCATCTTGGTTAGAAGAATGGCCTTCTCCAAACCACCAAAACCAATCTGAACCCTCAGCAGCATATAAGGCTTCCCAGGCTGCGGGGTTGTTTTCTTCTGTAGCTTCCGGGTGATTTGCTAATACTTGTCTAGCTGCGGTGAGATAGTCCCAAGCGCGGTTTTTAACCGGGTCTCCTATCCATGTGGTAAAATTGCCATCTACCCAAGAACCGCTATGGAGTTGTTCACTTTTTATGGTTGCGGTGGGAGGGAATTGGTCAATAAATTCCGAAACGGTGACAAGTTTGATGTGGGGTTCATGACTCAAACTTTCGTATAGTGTTTCTAGGAAGTCTTTACCGTCATGGGGATAAAATTCCCAACAATTTTCCCCGTCTAGAGCAATTGTCACTAACCAAGGTTGATCATCGTCACTTTCTTTTTGTTGTTTAGCGATCGCTTGCAAATGTCCAATTAAATCCGCTGCTGCTTTCTTTGCCGGCATAGATCCATAGGTAAAACCAATTAAATCCGATAACCTATGATCCCGAAAAACTATAGATACATCACCAGCAGCAGTTTGCAGACGATAGGGACGATAAAGCAATTGTGGTTGCTGTACATTTCCCGCAGCATTGCGATGAAAAAAGTGTTTTAATGACCAACCTAAAACCGCTTCATCTGAACAAATCCATTTAAAACCTTGTTTAATAATATACGGTAAAATTTCTGGACTAACGGACTGTTCCGAAGGCCACAAACCTCTAGGCTCTTGTCCAAATCTATCTATATATAAATCCCAGGATTTTTGTAGATGTCGAGGTATATCTTCTACCCACCCAAACCGCTGTTTAGGTAATGTCATCTGCGGCACTGCTACCCGTCCGGCGTTGGTATCAGCTAATAGAGGCAGAATTGGGTGAGTATAGGGAGTCGTGGTAACTTCTAGTTGACCACTTTTCTGCATTTTCCGATGTTGGGGAATAATTTGACTGAGAATTTGCCGCTGTTTGGAATAAATGCGCTGGCGATCGCCTAAACTAAAATCACGTCCTTGTTCTAACCAAGCAGCAATTTCCGGGTCATGCCAAAACAAAGGATCAATCCAAGCCAAATTATGCCAAGCTAATAAATCACCATAATCTGACAATTGCCAGTTTGCTAAACACCATTGCTGTCCCTGTTCCTGTCTTTGATAATATAACTGGGCATAACGAGGATGGGGATCAATCAAAGTATGATGATTAGCATCAAAGAAATGTTGAATAATAAACTCTTTTTGTTCCCGGGTCAACTGTTCCACAGCAGTCAAACTAGCAGTTAAATAGGGGTCAAAAGCCGTACCCGCAACATAATCCTCCAGTTGTAATATTAACGAAGGTACTAAATTTACCGTTTGGTGCAACTTAGGATACTTTTCTAACAATAATACTAAATCCAAATAATCCTTAGTTCCATGTAAACGGACCCAAGGCAAGCGATACTGTTGACTAGTCACCAGAGAACTGCCATTTTCAGGAGACTTGTACAAAGGTTGATGTTGATGCCAGATAAATGCAACGTGGAGAGGATGAGACATAAGATTTATAAAAGAGTAGTAATAGGTAATAGGTAATAGGTAATAGGTAATGGGTAATGGGTAATAGGAATATCTTACCAATCACCAATTACCAATTACTCACGGGTTAGATAACTTGCTCTACTTCAGAGATTTCAGGAATCATTTCCTTGAGACGACGTTCAATACCCATTCTCAAAGTCATAGTCGAACTGGGACAAGAACCACAAGCACCCTGTAACCGGAGTTTAACAATTGGTCCATCTAATTCGACAATTTCTACGTTACCACCATCAGAAATGAGATAAGGGCGCATTTCATCTAGTACGGTTTCTACATTTTCTAGCGTTAATTGCATTGTTCCTGTCCTACTTCTTGATAAATTGGTAATTATCCGAGTTGCTAATGATCTAGTTTAGGCTGATAATTGTCCGTTGTCCGTTTTCAGTTGTTACTTAACTGAATCTGAGAATAAACAAACTCAGTAATTGATTGGGGAGTTTCAGTTTTTCCGTCTTCATACTCTGCTACTACCTGGTTTGTCAAAATGTAATAATCACCAAACTTTTGATATGTATCCGTAAATTTGAGAATGCTATTAACATCACCTGTTTGCGAATTACGAAAAACCACATGATAAGCAGAAGGGATATAACCGCAGTCTGTAGCTAGAAAATCATCATAATTCATCTCCAAGGCCATACGACCCATAACCCGAACCTCTTGATATATTTTTTGGTTACGGATTTGATAGTGAGAATCAGTATTCCCACCCTTGACAAAAACCATTACACCATCATTTTCTACCGACTCACCTAAAATAAACTCATGTTGACCATAGGAATCTAAAAAACTGGTTTTTTGACAGCGGGTAACTACTTCCTGTAACTGAATATCAATTCCTGCTGCTATTTGTTGATCTGCGACTTCTGTAACTTGTATATTCAGGCTGGGGTCAATCTGAATCTTACCACTATAAACCTCACCTTCCTGTAGCAGTTGCACATTGGCAGCATAGCCAGGAAAATTCTCATCCCAAGTGTAACGACTTTCATAAGCAGTTTGAAATAAAGTTTCTGCTGTTGACTGAATTGCCATATCACCACTTTGACTGCACTTTTCTAATAGTTTAATGCAAAGTTGTTGTTTTTTAAATTATACAGAAATATATTTGTGTTTTTACGTGGGATGTGGTAATTGGCAGCTTTCCAGAGGATTATGTTGGCCGGGTGGGCTTCAAGTTTACCTCTTTAAGCCGACGCAAATTCTGTTAAACTGCGTTTACTGGGATGATGGAAACCTAAAACAATATCACTTTGGGGTATTCCTGCTGATAGTAAATCATCAACAACACATAAATTAGTTGCATCTTCTTCCACCCAAATTTTACCATTTTTAATACAAAGATAAATGATAATATGTTGTATTTGTTTTTTGTCATCCCAACCAAACCGAAACCAAATATATTGATCTCTTTGGTCATCAAAAGCTAACCGTTCAGTAGCCTCAATTTCACCATTTTCGCCATTTTTAACATTTTGAGGATTACTCATTTTGTAATATTCCATCAATATATTTTTGATGATATTACGGTACTGTTCTAGTTTATCCATTTTTGAATTTCCTCCTTTTTTGTATTTACAACTATCAATAGAAGGTGATTTTCTTGGATGACTGCTTGTACAGATTGACGTTGAAAAAATTTATCATAAACAACATCATCAATTGCTAAATAAAGTTTATATTCTGGTTGAGTAAGTTGAATAAGTTTCCGATATACTATGTATTGTCCCAAGGCACTGTGAAAATCATACATTAGAGACTTACCCACAAAGCTCTTGATCTCTACAACAATCTTCTGTCCCTGACGTTCTGCCGCAATTGGTTTTTCTGCTGCTAAGTCAGCGTAAAGTTCAGCATCTTCATATTTAATAAAGTAAGGATCATCTGTAATAGTCCAACCATCTTTTATCAATGCGTTCTTGACTTCATTATGGTATATATCTTTCGCTGGCATGGTATAACTATTGAGTAATAATATAACAGATGAAATAGCTTTAAAAATCACCAATATATTTGTGTTTTTACGTGGGATGTGGTAATTGGCAGCTTTCCAGAGGAATATGTTAATTGAGTTTAATTTCAGTATAGCATAAATTAAAATTGTCTGATTCAGACAAAATTCCATAGGGGCAACCCCCCGTAGTTGCCCCAAAAACAGCGGTAAGCACGGGGGCGCTACCCCTACATCAAATCCAAATCTTTTATACAATCAATTCTGCTGGCCTGTTTATCTCACCCAAAAACGCAAAGACAAACCAAAAATCTCACAATTACATCCTGTTAATCCTTAAATCCTGGACATTATCTCGACTTCGCTCGATAACCACCTGATTCAGACAAAATATTATTGTTGTCATCCAGAGCCTCCCGTGGGCATTCCCCGGCAGAGCCAGGGAACGAGGGAAATATAGTGGAGGCAGAGCCTCCCGTGAGCATTCCCCAGCAGAGCCAAGGAACGAGGGAAAATCTCACAATCACATCCTGTTAATCCTTAAATCCTGGACATTATCTCGACTTCGCTCGATAACCACCTGATTCTGACAAAATATTATTGTTATCATCCAAAGCCTCCTGTGAACATTCCCCAGCAGAACCAGGGAAAGAGGGAAAATCTCACAATCACATCCTGTTAATCCTCAAATCCTGGACATTATCTCGACTTACTTCGACAAGTGTTACAGTGAGCTTGTCGAACTGCTCAGTACAAGTCGCGGTAGTTGAGCGTAGTCGAAACTCGATAACCACCTGATTCTGACAAAATCACAATTAACATCACCAAAGAAACTCCCTACAACTCTTTTAATAAACCCATTGTTTGTTCATAAAGGGCAGTATTCCCTTGAGCCTTGAACAATTGCGCTGCTCGTTGCAGGTCTTCTCTGGCTTTTTGTTTGTCACCAAGTTGATAATAAACAATTCCCCGGCCGTAGTAGGCATTGGCATAGTTAGGATTAAACTTGATAGCTTGGGTGTAATCATCTATTGCACCCTGCTTATCTCCTAATTCATCACGGACAATTCCCCGGTTGTAGTAGGCATAGGCATCGTTAGGATTAATCTTGATAGCTTGGGTGTAATCATCTATTGCACCCTGCTTATCTCTTAATTGATTACGGACAATTCCCCGGCCGTAGTAGGCATTGGCATAGTTAGGATTAAACTTGATAGCTTGGGTGTAATCATCTATTGCACCCTGCTTATCTCCTAATTCATTACGGACAATTCCCCGGCCGTAGTAGGCATTGGCATAGTTAGGATTAAACTTGATAGCTTGGGTGTAATCATCTATTGCTTCTTGCTTATTTCCTGATTCATAACGGACAATTCCCCGGTTGTAGTAGGCATAGGCATCGTTAGGATTAATCTTGATAGCTAGGTTGTAATCTTGTATTGCTCCTGGCTTATCTCCTAAATCATCACGGACAATTCCCCGGTTGTAGTAGGCTTGGGCAATGTTAGGATTAATCTTGATAGCTAGGTTGTAATCATCTATTGCTCCTTGCTTATCTCCTAAATCAGCACGGACAAGTCCCCGGTTGATGTAAAATGCTGCACGGGGACTGAGTTCAATGGCTTTATTTATCGCTGCCTCTGCTTCTCTATATCTTTTTAAATCCTTTAAAACTGCCCACTTCTCATTATACAAATTAGGATTATTAGGCTGGAGTTGAATGGCTTGATTTATGGCTGCTAAGGCTTTATCCAGTTGGTTTGATTCTCTATAAACTACACTTAAATAAATCCAAGCAGGAACAAAATCAGGTTGAGATTGCACCGCTTGCTGCAATGCAGTTATAGCCTCTGGATCTTTTCCACTCCAATATAACGCCAAACCCTTACCATAATAAGCCAGGTGAATAAACTTTGGTTTTTGGTTAATTGCTGCTTCAAAAGCCTGTATTGCTTCTGAATAACGACCTAAGCGCCACAGTTGATTTCCCCTTTCTAACCATTGACTGGCGGTAGTATTGCCTTGGGAAACATCTACTGATAAAATCGCTGTTTGAATAGACTTAACTTTTTGTTGATTTAGTTCTGGTGGTGGGGTGGTTTCTATCTTTTGGGCTTGGGTATTCAGTCGGGTAGCTAATGCCAAAAATGTACTCACCGGAATACCCAAACTATTACCTAATTGGATAGTTTCTTGACTATTACTATTATTATCAATAGCAGTTTCTCCATCAGTTCTGCCATGAATACCAATGACTCGTCCTTGGGAATCTAAAACTGGTCCCCCACTCATACCGCCAAAAGTGATACTACTATAAACTAATTCATATCCTCCTGTTAAAGAAACTGCACTTTGGGCTGTACCAGAACTGTTATTGTTAAAATCTGATTGGGTAGTTTGTAATAATCCTTTTTCTTTACTATAAATCTGTCCCAATGTGAACCGCCAAGGTGATTTTTCTCCTAACCTGGGATAACCCGCAGTGAACATATATTCAAAATCTTTGGTGGGATAATTTGCTAAAGTCGCAACTTGATAATTTTCCCGACTGGTGAATTTAACTACTGCTAAATCTACCCCTGCTTCTAATTTAATCGTGCTTGGTTCTACGGGATATTGTTTACCATCTACTGTGAGGATTTTATAAGTATTTGGCTCACATGGTCCTACTTTATCTGGTGGTTTACAAACTACATGAGCAGCAGTTAAAACGGTGTAAATATCTCCTTGTTTAGCGATAATAACCCCTGAACCATTACTACCGCTACTGCTATCAATTCTGACGGTAATTTGTTTGGCTTTTGCTTCTAATTCTCCTAACCACCCTGTTAATGGTACTTCTGCTATTGTCTGTTTAATATCTGGTATAGGTAAATTATAAGCGGTGAGAATTTCTGGTTTGACCTGAGCTAAAACGGTTTTAATGGGTATTCCCCAACTGAGTTTTCTAAATTCTTGAATTTCTGGATTTGTGGGGCGTTTTCCGTTGGTATAAATATAAGCAGTATTGGACAAAGGATAGGAACTAATGCCATTAATTCCTATTAAATTTCCTGTATTACTAATAATTGCACCGCCACTCATTCCTTGTTGAATATCGCTGGTATAGCCAATTTCATAACCATCTTTTAAACTCGGTTGAGAAATTATTTGTTGTACTTTTCCTGTTGTCAATACTAATTTATCCTCAGATACAGCATAACCTGCGGCTATAACCGGTGTTTCTAAGTTAATATCAAAGGAGGCGATTCTGTCAGCAATTTCTGATGGTAAACAATATGTTTGATTAGATGTAAATTCTACTATGGCTAAATCGAATTTATCAAAGTTAGTATTAGGTAAAATCTTAGCTGCATATTTTTGACCATCGGCTGTGATAATATTGATGTTATTAATTCTTCTGACAACGTGGGAATTAGTCACTACTAAATAAGAATTACCTTTTCTAGCGAAAATTGTCCCGGAAGCGCCTCTTTCTTTGTCTCTGACTCTAACTGTAATTTGTTTAGCAATGGTTTGTAATTGTGGTTCTGAATAAATACCGTTTTCTGGGTCTGCTGGTCGTAATTTGCACCTTTGTGAGGTCTGTGTAAGTAGTTTTGTTGTCTTGGTTTGGGTTTCTATTGCTGACACTGGATAAGGTAGCAGCAGTAAGCAGGAGATAATAGCGATTTGACGTTTCATGATTAGTTAAATAGTGTTTTTATCAGTAGTGATTTACCCCCCTTAATCCTCCCTTGTAAAAGGGGGAAACCGGAGTTTACTCCCCGTAAAGGGGGGAAACCGGAATCCTGTCCCCTCTCCTTCGCAAGGGGAGGGTTAGGGTGGGGTATTTTGTTATTTAGAGATATTTTTGAGATATTCACCCAGATTTAAGTAAGTATTTTCACCTGAATTTTGCCAAGTTAGGTCTGAAGTTCTACCTTCTCTGATATCCTCAAGTTCAGCTAGAACTGTAGTGGGATTTACACCTGGTCTGACGCTAAATAAAATATTGTTTTTATTGCATTCACCAGGTTTAGCCGCACAGATAACTCCCAAACCATTCAACCTACCGGTAGTTAAATAATCTAATCGGCCTTGTTCGTAAAATTGCTGGAATTTTTTACTTACTTGTTCACAGCGTCTTTTAGGAGTCCATTCGCTACTGGGAAAGGAGTCAGATTTCCAAGCAATTATGGGTACATAAGGGTTAGGTTTTTTGTCGGGAACGAAGGCCATGGTAGTGGGAACTCTTTCCGTATTACCTTGGTAAGAAATTGAACGACAAGCAAAACTAACTTCTTGCTTGGGAATCTCTTGACTCAAACCGGGGTTAACACTCAGGGTAACTGTTAATGCGGTGAATGCTAAGGTATTAGTTAATGCTGGTAGTTGCATAATGTTTGACCTTTGATTACTGAATTTTGGTGATTATGGTGCTACTTTTATTTAAACTTTATAGGTGTTGGTGAGTGAAAATATGAATTTTCCTCACCCAGAGGCGCGGAGACGGGGAGTTTGAGACATGGAATTTTTGATTTTCATGTCTCAATTCAGCAAGGCTACTTGATACACACATAATTGATTATATACTAATCTTTTGAAAATATTCAGATATTTACTCGGAAGTTAATTTTATGATACAATCCAACTTGATGGATTAATCCTGTACCTCTATCATGTACTATTGTACCCGACCGCACTGCCCTAGTCCCGAAAACCGTTTTCCCGACTCTCCAGACCCTCACACTACGTCGGGAATATTCTGTCAAGCTTGTGGAATGCCTCTAATATTAAGGGGGAAAAGAGGACATTATCAAACTATTAAACCTGTGGGAAAAGGAGGATTTGGTGCTACTTTTCAAGCTATTGATTTAGATTCTGTGAATCAGCGTCAATGTGTAATCAAACGACTGAATATTAAAATTGATGAAATTCGAGAAGAATATAAGAACCCGGAAATTGTTGACAAAATTGTTGAAGGAATCAAAGCAGCTTTTGAACGAGAAGCTCAGGTTTTAGAAGTTTTAGGTGATAAGAGCGGGAATATTCCCAGTTTATATGATTATTTTTCCTTTACCGCTCCTGCTTTTGGTCAACAAGAAGAACTTGAGTTTAAATATTTAGTACAACAGTATATTGAGGGTGAAAATCTATCTCAGGAACTCAGAAGAAAAGGTCGTTTTTCCGAAACAGAGATTTTAAATTTTTTAAAGCAAATTTTACCGGTTTTACAATTTATTCATGAGCAAAATTCTATCCATCGAGATATTAAACCTAGTAATATTGTTAGGGAAACAGCAACACAAGAACTATTTTTAATTGATTTTGGGGCGGTGAAACAAGTTGTTTCTGGTGAAACAAATATAAAAAAATCTCTACCTATTTTTACAAAGGTGTACGCTTCTCCTGAACAAAGGGAAGAAGGAAGAATAGGAGAAGTTTATCCGTCTAGTGATTTATATAGTTTGGCTGTTACTTGTCTGGAGTTACTCACAGGTACAACTCCCGTTGATTACCTTAACAATAATTACCGAAATTGGCGACAACAAGCTAGTAAAATTATTAGCCCTTCTCTAGATAATATTTTAGATAAAATGCTCAAGGTTAACCCTAGACACCGTTTTCAGTCAGCAGCAGAAGTTATGACGGCTGTAAATGAATATCGAATAACTACACCACGGACTGAACCAACGACAATTATTCCTAAACAACTTAAAACATTACAACCTTTACTGATCAAATCGGTGTTTTTAATAATTCCAATAATTGCGGGTGTGATAGGTGTTAATAGTTATTTGCAATCATCAACTAAAGTAGTAGAAGTAGTAGAGGTAGTAGAATATGCAAAATCTGGGATTAAGTTTAAATATCCTAAAAATTGGCAAGAAACGCCAGCCATAGATAAATTAACGCGAATTATTCCCAAAAATATGATCTCATCTTCTCTAACTCCAGAGTTTTTTATCACTATAGATGAGTTATTCCAGTCGGAGACTTTGGCAGATTATACTAAGTTTTCTATCAGACAAATTGAAGCACTAGGACAAAATGCGAAAATTATCAAATCTGGACAAATACAACTTGGTGAAACACAAGGTTATCAAGTAGTTTATGAGTTCAGAGATAATATCCACAAGGTAAGTTTCCAAGAAATGCAAGTATGGATTGTTAATGATAAAAAAGCCTATATTCTCACCTATCGCGCTGAAGACAAATCCTATCCAGAGTTTGCGAAAACTGTGGAAGACACGATAATTAAATCCTTTAGATTGGAAAAATCCACCTCTGAAAAACCTAGAAGTCCAATCTGGTAATTAAGTCTTAATTACAAAAAAAGGGAATAGGGAATAGGGAACAGGGAACAGGGAACAGGGAACAGGGAACAGGTTACAGGTTACAGGTTACAGGTTACAGGTTACAGGTTACAGGTTACAGGTTACAGGTTACAGATAAAAAACACCGACAACTGACGACTTATTACTCCACATTGGGCAATAATACTACATTTTAAAGATGTGAAGACCGATCTAGCTATTCCGCCAAATATTTTTACAATGATCCTATTAAACAGTAGTTTGTTATTCTAAAAGCTTATGCAGCCGACTAACCCCAATCAATTTACAGAAAAAGCCTGGGAAGCGATCGCTCACACCCCCGATGTGGCCAAACAGTATCAGCAACAGCAGTTAGAAAGTGAACATCTGATGAAAGGGTTACTGGAACAGGAAGGACTGGCCAGTGCGATTTTCACCAAAGCCGGCGCAAACCTGCAAAAAGTCCGTGATCGGACTGAGCAGTTTATTCAACGTCAACCCAAGGTATCCGGTTCTAGCACTTCCGTATATTTAGGACGCAGTTTAGATACATTGTTAGACCGGGCAGAAAAATATCGTCAAGAATTTAAAGACGAATTTATTTCTATTGAACATTTATTACTAGGTTACGCCAAAGATGACCGTTTTGGCAAGGGTCTTTGTCAAGAATTTGGTTTAGACGAAAACAAACTCAAAAATATTATTAAAGAAATTCGGGGGAAACAAAAGGTGACTGACCAAAATCCAGAAGGTAAATATCAATCACTAGAGAAGTACGGTCGGGATCTCACGGAAGCCGCCCGCAAAGGTCAACTAGACCCGGTAATCGGTCGTGATGATGAAATTAGACGTACAGTACAAATTCTCTCCCGCAGAACCAAAAATAACCCGGTTTTAATTGGTGAACCTGGGGTGGGGAAAACTGCAATTGCGGAAGGTTTAGCACAGCGCATAGTTGCGGGTGATGTTCCTCAATCTCTCAAAGATCGTAAACTGATTAGTTTGGACATGGGGGCTTTAATTGCGGGGGCTAAATTCCGAGGTGAATTTGAGGAACGTCTCAAGGCTGTATTAAAGGAAGTCACAGAATCAGGTGGCAATATTGTCTTATTTATTGATGAAATTCATACCGTTGTTGGTGCAGGTGCTACCCAAGGGGCGATGGATGCAGGGAACTTATTAAAACCCATGTTAGCGCGAGGTGAGTTACGCTGTATTGGGGCGACAACTTTGGATGAATACCGCAAATATTTGGAAAAGGACGCGGCTTTAGAAAGACGTTTTCAACAAGTTTATGTAGATCAGCCTAATGTGGTTGATACAATTTCCATTTTACGCGGTTTGAAAGAACGTTATGAAGTCCATCATGGGGTGAGAATTTCTGATAGTTCTCTTGTGGCTGCGGCTACTTTGTCTAATCGTTATATTAGCGATCGCTTTCTCCCTGACAAGGCCATTGATTTAGTAGACGAAGCCGCTGCTAGACTGAAAATGGAGATTACTTCTAAACCTGAAGAACTGGATGAAATAGACCGGAAAATTCTGCAATTGGAAATGGAAAAACTCTCTTTACAAAAAGAAAGTGATCCTGCTTCCCGTGAACGTTTGGAAAGATTAGAAAAAGAACTAGCTGACTTAAAGGAAGATCAAAGAACTCTCAGCAGTCAATGGCAATCTGAAAAAGATATTATCACTAAAATTCAGTCAATTAAAGAAGAAATTGACCGCGTAAATTTAGAAATTCAACAAGCGGAAAGAAACTATGATCTTAACCGGGCTGCGGAATTAAAATATGGTAAATTAACAGACCTACACCGCCAATTACAAGCGGTAGAAACCGAACTTTCCCAAACCCAAAAAACCGGAAAATCACTATTACGGGAAGAAGTCACGGAAGCAGATATTGCGGAAATTATTTCTAAATGGACAGGCATTCCCCTGCATAAATTAGTAGAATCAGAAAAAGAAAAACTGTTACATTTAGAAGATGAATTACATCATCGTGTTGTCGGTCAACAGGAAGCTGTTACCGCTGTAGCTGACGCTATCCAACGTTCTCGCGCTGGACTTTCTGACCCCAACCGTCCCATTGCTAGTTTTGTATTTTTAGGTCCCACAGGTGTTGGTAAAACTGAATTAGCTAAAGCTTTAGCGGCTTATATGTTCGACACCGAGGAAGCCATGGTAAGGATTGATATGTCCGAATACATGGATAAACATAATGTTTCCCGTTTAATCGGTGCGCCTCCGGGGTATGTTGGTTATGAAGAGGGAGGACAATTAACCGAGGCCATTCGTCGTCGTCCTTATGCGGTGATCTTATTCGACGAAATCGAGAAAGCGCACCCTGACGTTTTTAATATTTTCCTACAAATTCTTGATGATGGTCGGGTGACAGATGCCCAAGGTCGCACAGTGGACTTTAAAAATAGTATCATCATTATGACCAGTAATATCGGTTCTCAATATATCCTTGATGTAGCTGGGGATGACACCCGTTACGACGAAATGCGGAATCGGGTTATGGAAGCGATGCGAAATAGTTTCCGTCCAGAATTTTTAAATCGTCTGGACGAATTAATTATTTTCCACAGTTTACAAAAATCAGAATTACGGCATATTGTCCAATTACAGGTAGATAGGTTAAAACAAAGATTAACTGACAGAAAAATATCTTTGAAATTATCGAGTTCTGCCCTGGACTTTTTAGCAGAAGTAGGATATGATCCAGTATTTGGTGCAAGACCCTTAAAAAGGGCTATTCAGCGGGAATTAGAAACCCAAATAGCCAAAGCCATCTTACGGGGTGATTTTAGTGACGGTGACACTATTTTTGTAGATGTGCAAAATGAGCGTCTTTCCTTTAATCGCTTACCCGCAGAAGTGTTTACGGTTTAGAGCCAGGGGTTCAGGGGTGCAGAGGAGAAGTATTTTTCTTGCTACTGACCACTGACCACTGACCACTGACTACTGACTACTAAGCAACTTAAAATGAAGAACCTGGTTCTTCTAAAAATTCCTCCTCCTCTGGGGTGGAAATACGCCCTAAAATGGCGTTACGATGGGGAAAACGACCAAATCGGGCAATTATTTCTTTATGTCGAAAAGCTGAAGCGATCGCTTCAGCACTATCAGGATCATGACTAAGTTGTTGAAACAGCTTAATACACTTCCGTTGATCATCTGGGTTTTCACTGTGTTCAAAGGGTAGATAAATAAACCAGCGTTGTACAGCCAATAGTTGTCTATCATAGCCCTTGTTTATAGCTTGTTTTGCTAATGACAGTGCTTCCCAATCCGTTGCAAAGGCTTGAGGACTATCACGAAACATATTCCGGGGAAATTGATCCAGCAATAGAATTAAAGCCAGACAGGTTTGGGGTGTATTCATCCAATCATGCAAATATCCTGCTACCGCTTTTTGGTAAGCTTCTAGAAACAGGTTGCGGACTTTACTATCGAAATCTGGTTGTTTATCAAACCAGAATGGTTGAATTTTCCCATAGTTGGGGTCATTTGCATGACCAAACCAAAAATCCAAAATGGTAGTTGCCTGGGACATTGCTATTATTTATAATTACAAAGCACTTGTCGCATTTTACAGAGATTTGCTGGCAATTCCAAATTCATGGCTTGTTGAATAAAAATTGAGGGAATGGGAATATTGGGGGTGGCTTGTACAGTATAAGCTAATAGGGTACCATTACCCATGTCTTTAAGTTCTAAATTAGCATGAAAATCTGTAAATGTGCCTCTTTCCATGCGAAACTGAACCTGTTGTCCCACTACTTCCACCACACGCAGATAAATTTCTACTTGAGCCGTGAAAAATAAAAAAGCTTTTTGTGCAGATTGATACAGACGTTTAATATCTCCTTTAGAGATAACTTCGCTTTTAGTAATGTCAGGAAAATATTGTACCCAACGGGGGTAATCTGTAATTTGTTGCCAAACATGAGATCTAGTTAGGGGAATATACATACAAGCGGTAACAGCACCACCCCAGTTAGTATGGGATTTCGTTTGTAGTAATACTTCACCCTGAATCAATAATCTCTGCTGATCTTGATTCCAGAGTATATCTGATAATGGTAAGTTGGCATCAGCTATACTTTTAAGATTGGAGTTTGACATATATGATATTCTCGCAGATATAGTAATTTTGGCGACTTTTTCACCGATTTTTTATTTGGGCTTAATTGAATTTACGTCGCTTGATTTTAATTACAGTCAAATTCATGGATTTTTCGCAGACAATTAGTCTAAAGTTGATTTTAAATGATCAGATCATAATTTCTGCATCAGCGCGTAAATTGGAGTTAAGAGGAAAACACCGTGAGTCAATCTTCCTTAAGTGGCAAATTAATCCAGGGTTTTGGTATTCTCTTGGGTATAAGTGTAGCCCTATTTCTACTCAGAGGTTTTGGTATTATTACTAATTTTCCTGGTGGTTTAATTACTTTACTGTTTTTTGGGGCGATCGCATTGGCAATTTTAAGTTATTCTTCAAAAAGATGGTGGCGTTTATAGGCAAAGAAGATGCAAAAATATATATGCAGCTTATGCGGTTATATCTATGACCCAGAAATAGGTGATGAAGATAGCGGTATAGCACCAGGAACAGCTTTTAAAGATATTCCAGATGATTGGGTTTGTCCGGTTTGTGCCGCCCAAAAAGATGACTTTGAGTTATATGAAGAGTAATATGGAGACAGATCCTCATCCTCTTGCAGAAGTTGGGGATCTGGATATTACGGAAACTTGTGATTTTTGATTTTGTTACCCTTGCAAATTGTCGTTATTGGTGGTGGGGCTGCGGGATTTTTCGGTGCGATCGCTTGTGCTGAAGCTAATCCCCAAGCTCATGTTACTTTAATTGAAGCCAGTCGTCAACCCTTGGCGAAAGTGCTAATTTCCGGTGGAGGTCGTTGTAATGTTACTCATGCTTGTTTTGAACCACAGCGTTTAGTCCAGAATTACCCTAGAGGTGGTAAAGCCTTATTAGGTGCATTTACCCGCTTTCAACCTTTAGATACTATTGCCTGGTTTGCGGCTCATGGGGTAAACTTAAAAACTGAAGCCGATGGCCGAATGTTCCCCATTACAGATCGAGCGGAAACTATTGCGGAATGTTTGATTAAAGCTGCTTTTGCGGCTAAAATAGAAATCTGCATTGGTACACCTGTAACTGTTGTCACTCGCAAAAATGACAGTTTTGAAATTCTCCTCAAATCAGGAGAAAGTAAAAAATGCGATCGCTTACTTTTGGCTACAGGTAGTAGTTTAGCTGGGTATAAAATCGCTAGGGAATTAGGTCATGAAATTGAACCTCCTGTACCCTCTCTTTTTACCCTGAATATTGCAGATAGTCAATTACGGGAATTAGCAGGAATTAGCGTTAATTCTGTAAATTTACGGTTATCCCTTCCAGGTAAAACCCAATTACAACAAACAGGACCCTTATTAATTACCCATTGGGGTGTAAGTGGTCCAGCAGTGTTGAAACTGTCCGCTTGGAGTGCGAGGATTCTCCATGACCACCGCTATCAATGTCAATTATTAATCAATTGGTTGCCGGAATTATCACAGGAGGAAGTGAGAGAAAAACTTTTAAATGTAAAATCGACATGGGGAAAAAAAGCGATCGCCTTACATCGTGGTGTAGAATTACCTCATCGTCTTTGGCAATATCTGATTAACCGTGTCAATATTACCACAGAAGATCGTTGGGCAGCCATATCTAATAAAACTTTAAATCAGCTAGTCCAGGAAATATCTCAGGGAGAATACGCAATTAAAGGTAAAGGTGTATTTAAAGAAGAATTTGTCACTTGTGGAGGTATCAACCTCAAAGAAGTTAACTTTAAAACAATGGAAAGTAAATTAGTACCGGGCTTGCATTTTGCGGGGGAAATATTAGATATTGATGGCATCACTGGTGGCTTTAACTTCCAAAGTGCTTGGACAACCGCATATTTAGCTGGTCAGTCCATGATCAAAACAACACAAGACAATTAACCTATTTCTGGCTTTGGGCTTTTGCGTGAGACAAAAATCTGTAGAAATTTTTAGTAAATAATTATGAAATTAAGTAAAATCATCAGCCAACTTGGCCAAGCTGTTAAAGCCGAAAACCTGACTATACAACCAGATCAGGATTTAGAAATTACTGGAGTTGCTGCCATAGATGAAGCTAAATCTGGTACTTTGAGTTATGTAGAAGGGACAAAATTCGCGTCTTTGATTGATTCTACCGGTGCAAGTGCTTTGATTTTACCAGAAGATGAAAAATTGCAAATCCAAGCAACGGCCAGGGGTATTGCATGGTTAACAACTACAGAACCACGCTTACTATTTGCCAAAGCGATCGCTCTATTCTATCAACCATACCATCCTAGTGCAGAAATTCATCCTACCGCAGTTATTCACCCCACAGCCCACATCGGGAATAATGTTTATATTGGTCCTCATGTCGTCATTTCTCAAGGTGTGGAAATTGGCAATTTGGCCATAATTCACCCCAATGTCGTTATTTATCCAGAAGTGAAAATAGGCAATCATACCATCCTACACGCTAATTGTACCATTCATGAACGAAGTTTAATTGGTGCAGATTGCGTCATTCATAGCGGCGCTGTCATTGGTGCAGAAGGCTTTGGTTTTGTTCCTACCCCCACAGGTTGGTTAAAAATGGAACAATCTGGTTATACTGTTTTAGAGGATGGAGTCGAAGTAGGTTGTAATACAGCCATAGACCGTCCCGCAGTGGGAGAAACGAGAATTGGTAAAAATACCAAAATTGATAATTTAGTCCAGATAGGACATGGTAGTAAAATCGGGGCTGGTTGCGCCATAGCAGGTCAAGCAGGTATGGCTGGAGGTGTAAAAGTTGGAAATGGGGTAATTTTAGCTGGACAAGTGGGAATTGCCAATCAGGTAAAAATTGGAGACAGAGCCATAGCTTCGGCTCAAAGTGGTGTCCACAAAGACGTAGCACCGGGGGAAATTGTTTCTGGTACTCCAGCGGTATCCCACAAAATATACCTGAAAGCATCGGCAATTTATAGCCGATTACCGGAAATATATCAATTTTGTCAACGATTACAACGAAAATTAGGTAATGGGTAAGAATTTTCGAGAATTTTAAATTCCGCCGTGAGGTATAGTTATTTTAAGAATTTTTTCAGTAGACTCAAACTATGAAAAAGCTGATTAATCGGCCAGAAAACTTCGTCCGGGAAAGTCTCCAGGGTATGATGTTAGCACATAGGGATTTAATTAAAATCAACTATGAGCCGACATTTGTTTATAGAGCCGACGCTCCCATACAGGGAAAGGTAGCTATTATCTCTGGTGGTGGTAGTGGTCACGAACCCATGCACAGCGGCTTTGTTGGTCAAGGAATGCTAGATGCTGCTTGTCCTGGAGAGATTTTTACCTCACCCACCCCTGACCAAATGTTAGCAGCCTCAACACAGGTAGATGGTGGCGCTGGTATTCTTTATATTGTTAAAAATTATAGCGGTGATGTGATGAACTTTGAAATGGCTATAGAATTAGCTCATAGTCAAGGTATCCGCACTGCCAATATTTTAATTGATGATGATATAGCTGTTAAAGATAGTCTTTATACTCAAGGCCGACGGGGTGTAGGCACAACAGTATTAGCAGAAAAAATTTGTGGAGCAGCAGCAGCAGAAGGATATAATTTACATCAATTGGCAGATTTGTGTAGAAAAGTGAATGTCAATGGTAGAAGTATGGGTATAGCTTTGAGTTCCTGTACAGTTCCTGAAAGAGGAACACCTACTTTTATTTTAGGTGACGATGAAATAGAATTAGGAATTGGTATTCATGGAGAACCAGGAAGAGAACGAGTTCCCCGGAAATCAGGTGATGAAATTACGGAGATTTTAGTAAATTCTCTTATTAGAGATACAAATTATAGTCGGATAGTCCGGGAGTGGGATGATAAAATTGGCTGGGTAGATTTGGAACTATTAAATAAACCATTGCAAAAAGGCGATCGCCTCTTGGCTTATGTTAATAGTATGGGTGGGACTTCCATTGCGGAACTCTATCTCGTCTATCGTCAACTCGCAGAAATCTGTGAATTGGAAGGACTGCAAATCGTGCGAAATCTAATTGGACCCTACATGACATCATTAGATATGCAAGGTTGCTCCATCACACTGCTAAAATTGGATGATGAGATGATCCGTCTTTGGGATAGACCAGTCAAAACGCCAAGTTTACGCTGGGGGGTTTAAAATGGTTACTCAGGTGCAAATCATCGCCTGGTTACAAGTGTTTGCTCATGTAATTGAGCATCATAAGGAGCAGTTGACAGAATTAGATGCAGCCATAGGTGATGCTGATCACGGTATTAATATGGATCGTGGGTTTAAAAAAATTACCAATATTTTACCCAGTTTTGCCGATCAAGATATTAGCAGTATTTTGAAAACTGTGGGTATGACCTTAATTTCTAGTATTGGTGGTGCCAGTGGTCCATTGTATGGAACTTGGTTTTTAAGAGCCAGTAAAGTCACAAATGGGAAAAAAGAATTAACAGCAGCGGATCTGCTGGAATTACTAAAATCTGGTTTAGATGGTGTAATTGAGCGTGGTAAGGCACAGTTGGGAGATAAAACAATGGTGGATGTATTATCTCCTGCTGTTACAGCTTTTGAACAGGCAATCAGAGATAACTCAAATACTGTTGTCGCTTTAGAGGCATCTGTCACAGCGGCAGAACAGGGATTAAAACAGACTATACCGATGTTAGCAAAAAAGGGTAGAGCGAGTTATTTAGGCGATCGCAGTATCGGACATCAAGATCCCGGTGGTACTTCCGCTTACTGGATGTTGCGGAGTTTATTGGAAGTGGTAGAAGGTTCTGAGGATTAATAGACTGGGAATTAATTCCCAGTCTCATAGCGAAGGTCTAATTTAACTAGGTGGGACAATAGGATCATCATCATCCCCTGCGTAATTAGTAAGGGATGACGAAATTCTGTATAATAATCGTGATTGCACTTGTATAGTTCTGAAGGTATCATCTTCTCTGTTGACTTTCGCAACCTGGGAAGCCAAGATTCCGCGATCATCAAGATTAGTCATTAACTGTTGGCAAACCATAGTAACCTCTTTTTTTGTCCTTACATAAAAAAGTATCTATGACGGCCATTTGATTGTCATCACTAAGTTACTTCAGTGATAAAGTTAATAAAGTTAATAAAGTTAATGCAAATTAAGATACAATCCAGAATATTCTGTGGAGGGAGAACTGGACTATGGATGAACTGGTCATACTATTAAAAGATTGGGTGCAGCGCTTAAAAGGAATAGATCTAAATTTAGATCCTTGTGAAGAAGCAATTTTAAAATATTCTTTGGCAGGAAAATCTTACAGCAAGATGAGTGATGATATTCCGAATTACGAATTAAGCACTATAGCGAATATAAAAGCCCCCAAATTATTCAAACGCTTGCGGGAAGTCACAGACACAGATATTAACAAAAAGAATTGCAAGTTAGTTTTAACACAACTTTTAGAACAAAATAATCAAGAAGTTATAGCAGGAAAAAATAACCATCTTTCAAAGATATTACATAGATCACATCTAAATTTACATGAAGCACCAGATTTCGGTGATTTCTATGGACGTTCTCAAGAACTGAGTGATTTACAAAGATTGATAGTCACAGAAAACAGTCGTGTGGTGGGGGTTTTGGGGATGAGCAAGATTGGTAAAACCGCACTGGTAAGAGAGTTAGTTGAAAATATTTACAGGCATTTTGATTATGTCATTTGGAAGAGTCTTGAGTATTCCCCCGGGTTGGAAGAGATTTTGACTGAGATAGAACGTTATTTCCCAGCCCACAATCCAGAAACAAATATAAATAATAGAATTAGTCATCTAATTAATCACTTAAATCAGCATCGTTGTTTGCTAATTTTTGATAAATGGGAAGCAGTAACAGGAAATGGTGAAGCATCGGCACAACAACAAGAAAATTACTCTAATTATGAAAAATTTTTGTCAAAAGTTGGGGAATCAAAACATAAAAGCTGCTTGATTTTTATGAGTATACACAAACCTAGTATCATGGATTTACTTCTGAACAGAAAAAATATTAATGAGTTGTCATTATCTGGATTAAAAAATCAAGAAGCCAAAGCTCTATTGACAAACTTGGGACTTTTTGAACCCGGAATTCAAGCACTGATTAAATGCTGCCAAGGACATCCGTTAGCTTTGAATTTGGCCGCTGAAATGATTAAAAATATCCATAATGGTCAAATTCCTAAATTCCTAGAAGGAACAATTTTTATGCACGATGTCATGCTTGGTATATTAGATAAACAATTTTCTTATTTGTTAAATTTAGAAAGAAATATTATCAAAAAATTAGCTGCTGAACCAGAACCAAAATTAACGCATCAAATATTTAAATATTTTCCCTCTATCCCTCAAGCAGAAATTACTCAAGCTGTCAATAAGTTATGGCAAATTCGTTTAATCGAAAAGGGAGAAATACAAGAATCTGAAGCCCTTTGGATTCTAAATCCTTTAATTAAAAAATATATAAAAAGACGTTATCACTAAAAGGCTAAGTTCAATGAGAAATTTCCGCATAAAAATTCGTAAAGGCTCAATCTTGATCAGAGGATTATCATTAATTTTGCTGATCGGTTTTGTTGCTTGGGGATATTGGATTATTAACCCAAGATTTATTCAACAGATAGTAGAGATATTAGATATTACTCCCACTTGGTGCAAAAATTTTGAATTAAATGATAATTTCTCCTGTGGAGAAGAAAGTCTTTTCACTCAAGAAAAATTCCCATTTTTTTTAGAAGGTAAATTTCAACAAGCTGTTGATTTTTTTACTAATGAGAGAAAAAAAGATCAAAATAACCCGGAAACTTTGATCTACCTGAATAATGCCAAATTGATGCAGAAAGGCAGAAAAAGTTACACCATTGCTGTCGTTATTCCTATTAATCAGGAGGCTCGAGATTTCGCAGAATCTATTTTAAGAGGTGTTGCACAAGTTCAAGAAGATTTTAACCAAAATACTAATTATCCCGGTCTAAAAATCGTTATTGTTAATGATGCAAATGATCCTAAAACAGTTAATGACTTAGCTCAACGTCTGCTATCTAAAGATGACATAGTGGCAGTTATGGGACATTATACATCCGAACTCACTAAAGAAGCTTTACCTGTTTATCAACACCAGGAAGTTGTTGTTATTTCTGCATCTGCTACAGCTTTACGCGAAACTATTTTAGATGGTAAGAAATATCCCAAAAATTTCTTCTTTCGGACTGTTTCTAGTGTTAAGGTTCAGACTCCCATGTTAATTGAGAAATTGCAATTATCCCAATTAAATACGGGAGAAAAAGTAGCTATTTTTTACACACCAACTAGCACTTATAGTAAATCTGCCTTTGAAGAATTTCGTAATCAATTGGGTGCAAATAAGATCATTGAAAGAGATATATCTATCTCTACTTTTATTGCTAATAATACCTTAAATGACGTTAAGAAACAAGGAGCTAAGGCACTTATTCTCATTCCTGATGGTCGGGTAAATTCTAACAGTATTAAAAACACTTTAAGCTTAATTGATGTTAATCAAGATCAACTACCAATGGCAGGTCAATCGGTTCTCTATGATACTCAAATACTCAATCGAAAAAATATTGTTAAAAAGCTTTTGGTCATCACTCATTGGCATCGTTTAACCAGTCCTAATCAGGAGATGCTTCGCACAGCTAAAGAAGTTTGGGGAACAAGTTCTATAAATGATAAAACCGCAATGTCCTATGATGCTACCTTGGTTTTAACAAAGGCTCTAGAAAAGGTGTCTATAAAAAATTCTTTGCAAAAACAACGATTGGATATACGGGAGCAATTAACCACCTTAAAAGTGACGGGAGGAGCTTCAGGAACTATTTCTTTTGATGACAATGGAGATAGGAAAGAAAACATTTCCCAAATCATCCGTGTTGTCTCTACCGAATGTTCAACCTTTGGGGCTACTTTTGTGCCGATTAACTATAATAAAGCTATAGATTGTCTATAAAATGATAAACTATGAAAATAAACAAGAGAGAAAAACTATGATTGAGCCAGGAGATTTTATCAGCGGTCGTTATTATATTATTCAAGAACTAGGAGACGGAGGTTTTGCTAAGACATTTGAAGCAGATGATTGCGTGAATGGTGATCATAAAGTCATCAAGATTTTAAATTTGGATTACTCCAGTAATCCCAAAATCCTGAAACTATTTGAACAGGAATATAGGGTATTAAGTAATTTAAATCATCCCGGAATACCCAAGGTAGAAATTGATGGATATCTTAAATTTTCATGTCCTCACACTCAAGAAATTTTACATGGTTTAGTCATGGAGAAAATCGAGGGGCAGGATTTGGGCAAATGGCTGAGATTAAATCAAAAAATTGCCAATGAAGCACAAGCTATTGATTGGTTAAAACAATTGACTGATATCTTAGATCATGTTCATAGTCAGAATTATGTGCATCGAGATATTAAACCAGATAACATCATGTTAAAACCTAATGGTCAATTAGTCTTGATTGACTTTGGCATTGTTAAAGAATCTATCCAAAAAACTCAAAGACAAACTATAGCCAATACAATAATTGGAACACTAGGCTATTCTTCACCAGAACAACGACAAGGAACATGGGAATTAAACTATAAATCCGATTTTTTTTCTTTGGGTCGTACTTTTGTTCACTTGCTAACAGCAATTTTTCCCGGCGATCAAAATTTAAAACCAAATTTACTATTTGAGAATGAAGAGTTATTATGGCGAGATCAAGCCATAGGATTTTCCGAACAATTCAAAAATCTCATTGATAATTTAATGGAGTATAACCCCAAAGAAAGACCTAAAAATACCCAAGAAATTTTGTGGTTAATCAAAAAACTTGAAGATAAAAAGCCATTTCCCCCACCAATTGTGTTTTTAAGCTTTACTCTCAATTTCGTTTTTTTGACTTTACTAGCTATGGGAGTTACATTAACTGTAGGGTGGAAAGTTTTATTCCTCGTGATTATCTGTGGGATTGGTGGTTTTTTGGTTACACCTTTGATTAAATATCTTTTTTAAAGATAATTTGCCCAAAATATCTCTCAAAATCCGTAAGTCCGATTAAAGTATGATCAAATATTGAAAACTCTCATGACATGGACTCCCCTTCACGCTAAAATACAGCGTACCATCCACCGCCGTCATCTATTTGAGCGCGACCAACGGCTATTAGTCGCAGTTTCTGGTGGACAAGATTCTTTATGTTTAATTAAATTATTATTAGATATACAACCTAAATGGGCATGGAATTTAGCTATAGCCCATTGTGATCATTGTTGGCGCGAAGATTCCCAGGACAATGCTGATCATGTGGAAAATTTAGCACAAAGTTGGCATATACCCTTTTATCTAGAAACAGCCCATGAACCTGTTAATAGTGAAGCTACAGCCAGAAATTGGCGATATCAAGCTTTAACTAAAATTGCCCAAACTCATCATTATCAATATATAATCACCGGACATACCGCCAGCGATCGCGCAGAAACCCTATTATATAATTTAATTCGTGGTACTGGTGCCGATGGTTTACAAGCTTTAACTTGGCAACGGCCACTAACTGATCATATTATCTTAGTCCGTCCATTGTTAGAAATTACCCGCTCCCAAACCGAGCAGTTTTGTCAAGATTTTAATTTACCCATTTGGGAAGATAGCACCAATCAAAATTTACAATATCCGCGCAACCGCATTCGCCAAGAATTGATACCATACTTAAAGGTAAATTTCCACTCCCAAGTAGAGACAAATTTAGCCCAAACAGCGGAACTGCTTCAAGCTGAGGTAGAATATCTAGAACAAACAGCCGATCATTGGCGGCTAGAAGCCTCAGTAAAGGGTGAGAAACAGGATTTACAGCTAAATCGTCAAATTTTAAAAACATTACCTTTAGCGCTGCAACGTCGGGTAATGCGTCAGGTACTTCAAAAAATATTACCTGAGTCCCCCAACTTTGAACACATTGAGAAGTTGGTAGCTTTAATTACAGCCCCCAATCGTTCTCAAACAGACCCCTTTCCTGGTGGTGTGACAGCCATTGTACAAGGAGACTGGATTTGCATTATTGACAGGTAACAGGTAACAGGTAATAGGAAGACGCAAATAAATAGATTTCTGTACTTCTGTATTATTGTGCCTTTAATTAGTTTTCAGATGGGAGTGGGGGGACTTGAACCCCCACGACCGTTTAAGGTCAACGGATTTTCATTCTCTTGCAGTTTTCACTACTACTCAGTTGCTCAAGCAATTCTAAGTTTTGAGAATTGGACTCTCTCTTTACCCTCGTCTTGACGTTAGGGTAGCTCCCGTCGAGTCTCTGCACCTTCCCATGGTCTTTAACTTGAGAAATTTTCATCTCAAATTTTAGATTTTCCGGGCTTGGCTCAGGATTGCCATATCTATAAACCAAATTTAGGTTATGAGATTTAGGTTTCCCTGAGTTTGAGAGCTTCCACTTGAAAGGTTTCCCTATCAAGGCTCAATTCCTTAAGTCCGTAGCGTCTACCATTCCGCCACACTCCCGAAGGGTTTTTAGTTTTTTGTGCAGTTTTTCGCCTGCTTGTCTGTTATACCACTAATTACTTTTTTTTGGCAAGTAGATTTTGAAAAAAATTTCTAAAAAATTTAGTTTTTATTTTCCTAACTTGAATATTTGGGACTTGGCCCCAAACAAAACAGAAAGTTAGGCTTTTGCTTGCTCAAGTTTCCAGTTTAATGGCTTTAGACGACTATATCATAAATTTGAGATTTTGAGCAAATTAAATTTTTTCCGTGTTGATAAATGGAGATTGATACACTAAATTGCTGATTACTGATTCCCTTAATCCCGGCATTCAGCGTATTATGAAGTGAATACACCAAATATAGTTTTCTCAAATTGCGGTAAGGAATATGGTTGTAGCACTACTGTATCTGAGTTTGGCTGGCGCTTATCTGCTAGTGATACCAATTGCTGTCTTTTTCTACTTGAGTTTAAGATGGTATACGGCTGGTTCTGTGGAACGGGTGTTTATGTACTTTTTGGTGTTTTTCTTCTTTCCGGGTTTACTCGTTCTCTCACCATTTGTAAATTTGAACCCCCGTCCGCGCAAAATTGCTTAAATAAAGATTTGGTAGGTCATAAAACTCATGCGACGTATTGACGCGATTGGTATTGGTTTCGGCGTTTTCGTAGCCGGTGGTTTGGCTTATGTGGGTTTGCAGCTAGTAGGTTTAGATAGTCAAAATGCTGGGATCTGGAGCCAGGTATTCTTGATAGCGGGTCTAATTGGCTGGTTATGCACCTATATTTTCCGAGCGATGGGGAATAAAATGACCTACCATCAACAACGAGAGGCTTATGAAACAGCTTTTTTGCAAAAGCGTCTTGATGAACTTTCTCCTGAAGAATTAGCCAAACTACAGGCGAAAATTGAACAAGAAAAAGAATCTCAGGTTTAAGGTTATCATTGTTCAGTTGTCAGTTGTTTCTTTATGTTTCTTTATAAATAACCACTGACCACTGACCACTGACTACTGACTACTGACTAGGTGAAATGACTGCTATTTCTCGTTGCTTTGAAAGTTTGAGACGGAATCAGGAGTGCGCTTTGATTCCCTTTATTACCGCTGGTGATCCAGATTTAGAAACTACAGCTAAAGCTTTGCAGGTTCTAGATCGTTCTGGTGCTGATATGATTGAGTTAGGTGTACCCTATTCTGATCCTTTGGCCGATGGTCCAGTGATTCAAGCCGCTGCTACTCGTGCCTTGCAACGGGGAACAACCCTAGAGCGGGTATTAGAGATGCTTAAATATATTAGCCCAAGCTTGCGATCGCCGATTATCTTATTTACCTATTACAATCCGATTTTACATCGAGGTATTGATAAATTTCTCCAGCAAGTTCAGGAGGCGGGAGTAGCGGGGTTAGTAGTTCCTGATTTGCCTCTAGAAGAGTCAGCAGGGCTAATAAAACCTGCCGCCCAGAGGGGGATAGATTTAATCCTATTGGTAGCTCCTACCAGTGATCATGAGCGGATAAAAGCGATCGCTCGTGCTTCCGGGGGCTTCATCTATTTGGTAAGTGTTACTGGTGTCACCGGTATGCGAACCCAGATGCAAGGACGGGTTTTTGATTTACTCCAAGAAATTCGTCATGTTACAGATAAACCCATTGGTGTGGGTTTTGGTATTTCCGAACCTGAACAAGCGCGGCAAGTAAAGGAATGGGGCGCAGATGCAGCAATTGTGGGTAGTGCTGTGGTCAAGCGACTAGCAGAAGGAACACCAGAACAGGGACTAGAGGCCATTGGTCAGTTTTGCCAAAGTCTCAAGACAGCCCTCAACAATCCCATTTAAACAAAAATAAAAACAGTGTATTTTTTTGTGATTTTCTACTGGACAATTTGACTGTAATAGCGTTAAATAATAACAGCATATATTAGAATAGACCAAAAACTAACTGATACACTGTTTTAAAACTTGAGTTTTACATATAATACGAAGTAGGTAAAAATTATGGGTGTGAGAGTACATCGGTTACATAAGAGTTACTGTTTAGTAGCATTCGGAGGATAACAGCAATGAGTGAAAGTATGGCATTTATTGGCGGAGTTGCTGTAGCTGGGTTAGCGGCTCTAGTCTTGCTTAAAGGGACAAATACCCCCATATCATCAAATTTTGCTGTCAGTCCACAAATGCCAGGAACGGTAATGGCACCCCAGGTAATGCAGCCTTCTGTGCAGTATCCGCCTAATTACGGACAACCAGTATATCCTAATCAACCGCCAACTGCCCCCACTTCTGATCAGCGTCTAGAAATGGAAAAGCAGAAGATGCAGATTGAGAAGTTTAAAAGTGACTATGAACAACTAAAGTTACAAAACCAACAACTCCAACAACAACTGCAAAGTGCTACTCAACAACAATGGCAAGCCCAATTAGCTAGTCAACAACAAAAAATAGCCGCGCTACCACAACCGGAGCAAAATGATTGGCGAAATTCCCCCATGCTTTGGGCTGTGGGCGGTGCAACATTAACCATTGGTGGGGGTATTGTGGTGGCTGGGGTATTGTCCTTATTTGCGCCAAAACAGCGTCCTGTGCGTACTGTCCAAGTAATTCATCCTTACAATGGATCTACACCGCCTTTAGCACCTGTTCGTCGCGCTGAGTTTTTGCCTTCTTCGCGTATGGAAGCAAGAAGGGTAGAAACCGCAGAATACGACGAAATGCAGTAATAGAGGGCAAACAGCAGAAATTATAAGAATGTAGAGACGTTCCCAGGAAAGTCTCTACAATATCATTAATGTCTGTACCAATATTGGCAACTGCTGTATTCCTAATTTTTTAGTTAAGTAGGTGAACGGAAAAAAACCGACATAAGTAACGAAAAGTAAAGTTGCCCAAAACCTGTACCCTGTACCCTGTACCCTGTCACCTGTCACCTGTCAACTGTCACCTGTCACCTGTCACCTGTACCCTTGTCATAACGACTAGATGATTCTGCTCGCACTTTTCTGGTTTGTTCGAGTATTTTGTCTATATCTTCTTGGGATAAACGTTGAATGTAGTTAATTTTAACTTCTTCTAAAAAGTCATTTAGCAAACTTTGAATTTCTACTAAAACTTGCTTTTGCTGAATTTCTGAAGTGAATGAAGTTGTAAATTTTTCTATTAGCTGAGTAGAAAGTTGTGCCGCCATAGGATCTTTAATAGTATTAGATAAAGCACCATAGATATTATTAGTAATTTGGGTAGCTATTTGTTCACTAATTTGTGTTTGAGCTTTACCTAATCCTGGTAACATGAGAATGTTATTATAGCCAGGTAATTGCTGACAAGCAATTTGAATACTATAGACTAAAATAGCATTTACTTCCGGTTGGATTTTTGGTAATACTTGATTAACCAGTGTTTTAATTAATAATCCTGTCATTGCTTCTACTTCATTGATATTATTGATATCTATGTAAGAACGCACATTTTCTGATTCTAATATCCAGCGTGTAATCTCACCTCGTTGAATTGAACCTTGAACTTGATTAATTACTTGAACTACGACAATTTCTGTAATTTCTTCCGCAAAATTAGCCAGAATACCTTGATGAATTTGTCTTCTGACTAAGTGAAAATCAACCAGCTTTGTTTGATCAAGTCGCACTGTCACTGGAATAACTCGTAACCAGCGCCAAATTGGTATTATTAATAATAAATCATACCAACGCCAGAGAATTGCTTCTAACCAACTTAAATGACTATATCTACGTTTTATAAAAAAAGTCCGTCCGCATAATTCTATAGTAAATAGAACCACAAAAGGTAAATCAATTTTCCAAAAATTATTCAGAAATTCCCCATTTTCATCAATTTTACGATAATAGTTGATCGCAATTCCCGGGCTAATTCTCTCGCGGAAAAAATCTATTTCTTGATTCCAATCATGTTTAGATAAATATTCCTGACTCCAAAAAGTATTAAATGCAGCTTTTGCAGATTTTTCTCCGATATGTTCCCGCATTCGGTTTTTAATTTTTTCCAGAGTTCCACTTTTTCCTGCTCCAGCAAAAGGATTAGTTTCAATCATCTCTTGACTAAGAAAACGGAGGTTTTCTAACTTAGTTTTGACTGGCAATGAGTTTAACCCTGTTTGAGTTATCTGTGCTTCTAATTCCTCTACTGCTTGTAAATATTGTTTGGTATCACGATGAGATTCAATACCTTTAATGGGGTCATAAAATCGAGTAATTCCAGGAAGTCTGCGGAAGTAAAAATCTCGCCAGGGTACGTAACTTAAATCCAATAAAACTAATATTAAGTTCAAACTGGCGGTAATGGCCATTAATCTTTCAAACCAGAGGTTTCTTGGCTGGTAAATTCTTAATTTGTTCATCATTTTTTATATATAGTTTTTATATATAGTAAATTCTGAGTTTATGGCATACAATAACATCAGTTTGAAAACTAATTTTCTAGCTGTTGTCTATTTATAATAATACCATAATTCTTCCTCAATGCAGATAATTTTGACTATCCTCACTGGTAATTTACCTAACTTTTAATATATATACTTCACGCTTAAATTTTTATGAGTTTTAGATCATCTTGATTAAGATATATTTAATTAAATATAATCTATCTACAATAGATATTAATTATTGACAAAGCATCCTAAATGTGAAAAAAATCTTCACCTTATTGACTTTTATTTCTAAAAAAGATAAAGTCTCTTTAGGAAATTAGTTGCAATAAATTTGCAAAAATATTGAAAATAATTCTTAATGGAGTAGAAAGATGAAAGTGTGTAAAAAAAGTCTGTATAGCCTTTCTGGAGGGTTATTAGCGTTAATGGGAATGGCTTGGACTAGTTCAGGGTTTTTGCCAATTGCGATCGCTCAATATCCCACAAAACAAGCAAAAACAGGCTTAATTGCTCAAAAAATGCAAGATATAACTATAATTTTTCCTAGCCGTTCTGATTCTACTGACTTGCAAAATAAAGCTAATAGTGTGGCCAAATTTTTATCAAAAGAATTAGGAATATCTGTCAAAGCGCAAGTAGGTGATGAAACAGCCGCAGTAGAGGCTTTAAGAGCAAATAGGGCTGATGTAGCATTTTTAAGCAGTCGTTCCGCGTTAAAAGCAGAACAATTAGCAAATTCTCGGTTATATTTGGCTGAAGTTCGCAAAAATTACTCTGGAAGATACACTTATAATTCTATTTTTGTTGTTCCTAAAAATAGTGAATTAAAAAGTAAAAATTCCGGGAAAGCAACCCTAGAACAACTAAGAGGAAAAACCATGGCTTTCACTTCTCCTACCTCTGGTTCTGGATTTATTTTTCCAGTTAGTGAACTAGTAAAACAGGGTTTTGTTCCTAATCGTGACCGTTTAGATAGTTTTTTTGGTAAAGTTAGTTATGGTGGGAATTATAGTAAAGCTTTAGATGCTGTAGTTAGAGGTCAAGCTGATGTGGCTGTAGTATCAGAATATGCTCTTTTTCCTCCTTATTTAGCAGCGGAAAATAGAGATAAAATTAGAGTATTACACAAAATATCTGGTGTTCCTGCTCATGGAATTGCGATTGATGATGATGTACCAGTTGTAGTCAGAGAAAATTTGATTAATGCTTTTGTAAAGTTAAATAAATCAGAAAATAATCAATTATTAACTGGTTTATATAATTCCACAGAATTGGTAAGAATTGATCATAATCGTCATCTGCTACCAGTGCGAGAAGCATTAAAAAATACAGGAATAGAACCATAAATAGGAGAGAATAAATACACAAGCGATTAGAAAACGCCGTTACACAGACAAAACCTGCTTACGCAGGTTAAAAATCTTTGGTTTTCCATTAGTCCTTTGATTACGAAATTTTGTAATTAGGTTATTTATGACTATTTATCAAGTAAAAAAGACCAATTCCCACTCATTAAATTTATCCAGAAGTAACGTGAATTGCATTGAATGTTCCAATTTAGAGACAGATTATATTTCATCTCTAAAACGTCCAATTTTAAATAAAATTAACTGCAAAATTAATCAAGGTGAATTTGTGGCTTTATTAGGATTGAATGGTGCGGGTAAATCAACATTGTTAAAATCTTTCGTGGGTTTAGTACCTTTAATCAAAGGAGAAATTAAAATCAATGGTGTTTCTTGCTCTCAACAAAAATTACCACAAATTCGTCGAGATGTGGGAATGTTATTTCAAGGAGGGGGATTAATTCGACAATTACCAGCTATTGATAATGTCTTATGTGGAAGATTAGGAGTTAGAAAAAACCGACAAACTTTATTGGGATTTCCTCAAAGCGATCGTAAATTAGCCTTAGAATTATTAACACAATTAGGCTTAAAAGAACACATATATCAAAAAACCAGTAAATTGAGTGGTGGACAACAACAAAAAGTAGCAATTGCTCGCGCATTAATGCAGTCTCCCCAAATACTTTTAGCTGATGAACCTACTACAGGTTTAGATATAATAGCTTCACAACAAGTAATGACAACTTTATCCGAATTACATCAACAAGGTTTAACTATTATTACTGTTTTACATGATTTAACTTTAGCTACAGAATACGCTCAAAGAGCTATTATTTTAGATAAAGGTGAAGTAGTTTATGATGGTAAATGTGAAAATTTACAAGCTCAATTTTCTTGAAAAAAGTATAACCTGATCTCACGCTAAGACGCAAATATCCAAAGAGAAAGAGTTTGATAAATTGTCAGCAGTAGGGTGTGTTAGCACCAGCGTAACGCACCTTATGTATCTACTTAATATTTGCGGCTGAATGCTTACGAAAAATTCAAAATAGAAAATTTTACTTTGTTTAAAAAAATGAAACCCTTTGCTAAGTTACAAATTCTTCATCGTTATCCTTGGTTTGTTCCTTTAGTTATTTTCTTGTTGATGATTGAAGTTTATATCTGGTCTTTACAAGGATTAAAGGTTGATTTTCACTTATTAAAAGATAGTTGGCCTTTTATTACGGATTTTATTTCTCGGCTATTTCCTCCAAATTGGCAAGTTTTAGATATCGCTGTTCAAGGATTAATTGAAACTGTACAAATGTCTGTATGGGGAACAACTATAGGCGCAATTTTATCATTACCAATTGCTATGGCTAGTGCTAATAATATCGCTCCTTTATGGTTAAGATGGATAGCAAATTTACTCCAAAATGCTGTTCGTTCTGTACCCTCAATTATCTTAGGTTTAATCTTTGTCGCTGCTACTGGTTTAGGCGCACCTGCGGGAACATTAGCATTATCAATATATACTATTGGATATCTGGCCAAATTTTATCAACAAGCTATAGAATCAGTAGATCATCGTTCTTTAGAGTCTTTACAAGTTATTGGTGCATCAAGAATGCAAATTGCTCAATATGGTATATTACCGCAAATATTACCGCTAGGACTAGGTTATACTTTATGGATGTTTGAATATAATATCCGTGCGGCTTCGGTTTTAGGAGTGGTTGGCGCTGGGGGGATAGGCTTTCAATTGAAAAGCTATATAGATGGATTTGAATATACTAAAGCGACAACTATGATGTTAGTGCTATTGCTAGTAGTGACAGTTATTGATTGGTTTAGTAGTAAATTAAGGCGTTATTTAGAATCAATGCAGTAACGAGAATTGTCAAACCCAGGAAAAAACACACAAAATCTGATTTCTGGAAAGTCCTGACTGGTTTAGTTTTTCAACTTCAAGGCCTCTGTCGCTGAAATTCCCTCACCTTGAGTACCGAAATACCATAAAGCTGCACCTGCTTCTGCACGAGTTACGGGTTTTTTCGGTTGAAATAAAGTTGTATAGCCAAAAACGCGGCGAATATTTGATTGTTCAGCATTTTGGAAATCAGCTAAAATGGCTTTCAATGCTTTTGGTTCTATATTACCTGCATCTTGAAATCCCCAAGTTTGTTTAACAGCTTCTAAATTAGCACCAGGTAAGGCTTGACGGGTATCTAAAGGAACTTTCCATAATAGTAATTGTTCTCGCGTTAAAGGCGCGTCAGGGCGAAATAAAACCGCTGTTGCATCTCCTGATAAAGTGCTATTAATTAAACCCGTTTCTGCTAATCCCTGAATCAAGGGAAAATCAGCATCTTGAGGCAGTATATCCCTAAAAGCTGGTTGAGTGCTAGGGGATGCTAACCGAATTTGTTTGGCTGGATTATTAGAATACATGGTATTATTGGCATTAACCAACCAGCGAGCATATTCTCGACGGGTGATAATTTTATTAGGTAGAAATTCTTGAGTGGTTTTGGGTTCGATAGAAAATACGCCTAATAATGCTAAATCTTGTATATGCGATCGCCATTCCGGGGGTGCTTTCTGTAGATCAATAAATTCTGGGGTGGCTAAAGTTTCCGATTTGTTAGTTGGTTGGGTGACTATTTTGGTATTATTGGTTTTAGGCAATAGCGGACCAATAAATTGGGGATGATCTGGGGAGGTGACTGGATTAGTAGCTGTAGTTTGGGAATGAGACGAATATTCAATTAATAATTTCGTCGCTGTTTGGGTTTGTGGCTGAATTGTCACAGTAATGAGTAAATCATTACGTCGGGCTGTAAAAGTACCCTGCACATCGTCTTCCGGCTGTTGGACAAGCCAATTTTGAGCCTGAAATTGTTGACGATAAAAACTGGTAATTAAATTACTAGGATCAGCACTTTGCCAACGAATTGAGATTTTATTTTCAGAATTAGCTGGTGTAACTTCTTTTAATTCAGCATTGGGATAAATCGGAAGATCTGGGGGAAAATCAGCCGGTAACTTAATTGTTGATGTGTTTGGGTCTGGTGTTACTTGCTGACTAGTCGGTTTAGCAAAGGGAACAGGAGTATTTTGCAGCCGAGGATCAGCAGCCAATGATTGTTCCAGGTTTTTGGCAGATGGACTGTTGGTACAAGCTGTTAAGGAAGATAGTAAAACAGCTAAACTCAAGAAAGCAGCAGGGTAGTTACGGAAAAACACAAAGAAATCACAAATTGATTTTCACCTTCTACCCTAGCATTTTTAACAACAGGTAAAAGACAAATTCGATTTGATGGGCATCTAGTGGCAAATTCGGGCTAATAGGTGTAAAAATCCAGGTAAAAGTCGGCAAAATTCCGCAAAAATTCGTCTGATGTCAAAAACCTAAATCGGACTACAGTAGGAAAAATCTAAAATAGATATTAAATTGGAAAAAACAACGGCCATCGACCAACGTTAGTTAGTCCATTTTATTTTCTGTAAAGCGTCGCCAGGTTGTTACCAGTGCTGAAACAAGATGTCATGCAAGTTTCCCAGGATCAGCCTAACTATTCTGAGGCTCCACTCCAATTGTTGCTGTTTGTTGATGGACGACCTAAGTCTCGACAACAAGTACAGCGAATTCGCGCTTACTTAAAAGAATTAGAGGCTGTGTATAGTTTTGAACTACAACTTATTGATGTTGAACAACAGCCTTATTTAGCGGAACACTTTAAGTTAATAGCAACTCCTGCTTTGGTGAAAATTCATCCAGAACCACAACAGACTATCGCTGGTACTAATATCATCCCGCAGTTAAAAACTTGGTGGCCGCGTTGGCAAACCACAGTAGATACGTTTTTGAAATTACAGGAGGATTTACAAGAACGTCTGGATGAAAAGAATCAAGTAATATCACCTAAGTATACTATTCATTCTGTTGCTACTTCATCTGCATTGATTCAACTCTCAGATGAAATTTTTCGGCTAAAGCAGGAAAAGGAAAAACTACAAGAACAGCTACAGTTTAAAGACCGCGTCATTGCCATTTTAGCCCATGACCTCCGCAATCCCCTCACGGCTGCGGCGATCGCTATTGAAACTCTTCAATCTCATTACAATCCAGAAACAGGGGAATTTCCCCGCTTAAAACCAGCCATGGCACTGCATTTATTAAAACAAGCCCGCGCACAAACACGGATTATTGATCGGATGATTGCTGAACTTTTACAAGTAGGGTTTGGTCAAGACACAGAACTACCAATTACACCCCAAAAACTACAATTAGGGGAACTGTGTTTAGAGGTGTTAGAGGAATTGAGCGATCGCTATATTAGCAAATCCCAAACTATAGAAACAGATATTCCTCAAGATTTACCATTAGTGTATGCAGATCCAGCCCGAATTAGGCAAGCATTAATTAATCTTTTAGATAATGCCATCAAATATACACCTGTTGGTGGTATTATCAGTTTGTCGGGACTACATCGCACTACGCAAAAGGTGGAATTTAGTATTGGTGATAGCGGTCCTGGTATTCCTGAAGAAAACCGCGATCGCATTTTTGAGCATCTTTTCCGTCTCCAACGTGATCAAAACGTAGATGGATATGGAATTGGTCTTTGTTTATGTCAACGCATTATCCGCGCTCACTACGGTCAAATTTGGGTGGATTCATCTCCCCACGGTGGTGCATGGTTTCATTTTACTTTGCCAGTATATCCATCGTAGTTATTAGTTATTAGTTAGTTATCAGTGGTAAAACTATTACCCATTACCCATTACCAATTACCAATTACCAATTACCCATTACCAAAAATGCCAAATTCATTAATGTATCAAGAGGACGATTTCGTGGTTTTGGAAACAAATCAACCAGAACAATTTCTCACAGCGGCTGAGTTATTAACAAAACTAGAGGAAATTGTATCACAACTTCCTGATCATGATTTACCGCCAGATGTACAAAAATTCCAGTCTGTCACCGAAAAAGCACGATATTTACTAAATACAAGTTGTAATTTGGATGTTGGACCAGGAAAATATTTACAGTGGTATGCGGTGCGCTTAGAAAAATAAAATCTCTTGAAAATCTCTTGAAAATCTCTTGGTGACTAGAAATCAAAGGGGCAAAAAACGCCTTGGCATCTGGTTTTAATGGGTTTTAATTCATACAATTATAAACAGTAATCATACCAATTTAGTATCTTTTGGTCTGCTATTTATAGCCAATCCAGATTTACCAAAAGACTTAGAAATTAACCCACATTTGCATACACTAAATCCTGAAAAGATTTATGGTTCAGAAGCCAGAGAATATATTGATTATCCCAGTTTATAATTCCCTCAACCGTCTCAACCAATTACACCACTATCAAAGATTTTGAGTTGGATAATTATCCTGAAATAGCTCAAAAAACTGGATTATTAAAAATGGGCTGATCACTATTCTATGAATACTTGAGAAATTGGTTAAAAGAGCCAATTTTCAAATCCTGTACCACGACATAAAAAATACTTCACAGACATTCAAAATTATGGATTTATCAAATTTTACCACACTACAAAATTTAGAATCTGCCTTTGCTGGTGAATCAATGGCAAATCGCAAATACTTATTTTTTGCAGCGGTAGCGCGTCAACTGGGTTTTTCCGATTTAGCGAAACTTTTTAAAGAAACAGCAGATCAAGAAACTGAACACGCTTTCGCACATTTTGAATTATTACATCCTGAACTTGTAGTTAAAAATGCTGCTGCTTTAAATGATGAACAAAAACGGGAAATAATTTCTCGTTGTTTATCTTTAGCCATTGAAGGTGAAACCTATGAATACACTACAATGTATCCCCAATTCGCGGCGGCTGCCCAAAAAGATCGAGATGATTTAGCAGCGGCAGAATTTCTCAACCAATCTCAAGAATCTAGTGATCATGCTAACACATTTCGCACCGCAGCCCACCGTTTTGGGTTGCTCAAATTCATTGAAAATTATCATGCAGATCGCTATATTGAGGCTTTAGAAGTATTAAATGGTGGAGAAACTATCACCAGAGTAATAAGCGAAGACCCTCACACTCAAAAATGGATTTGTAGACAATGCAGCATGATTTATGATCCTGTTATCGGTGATCCTGATTCGGGAATTGCAGCGGGTACAGCTTTTACTGATATTCCCGATGATTGGAGTTGTCCTATTTGTGGCGCTACTAAAAAGACTTTTAAACCTCTTGAGGAAAAAATGGCGACTAGAAAATAAGTAATAAAGAATATAGGGATGTTCCATAGTTAACTTTCAGCAAATGTACATTAGTCCATGCAGATGATAACAGAGTTTATCAAAGTGTGGACTTTATTTGTCTAGTAGTGAATTATATTTGCAATAATGTATTTTGTTCTATAAATTTATTAATAACTCAAGTTGCTAATTATCTAGTTGAGACTAGTAATGGGTAATGGGTAATGGGTAATAGGTAATGGGTGATAAAATCCCTGAAAACATTTGCAAGTATCACGTCAGCGTCAAGACTTGGCTGTGACAACAGCATTGTGCGTGGTCAAATCTAACGATTTGGTGGTCTTTGAAAAACTGCAAGTGAAAAATATGGTTAAGAATAGCAAATTAGCCAAGTCAATTAGTGATGCGGGGTGGTCAGTGGATTTTGGATTTACGATTTTGGATTTTGGATTGACTCCACCCTCAAGTGTGGATCTTGGGGATTTTAGATTAGCAATTTTGGATTAGTTCCGCCCTGAAATTGTAGGGGTCAACGGCCGTTGCCCCCTACTTATACCGAAAATTCCCAATCTAAAATCTAAAATCTAAAATCTAAAATTTCTTGGTCATTGTTTACTCAATGGTTAGAATATTTTGGTAAAGTCTATGGTCGTGTGGTTGTACCTGTTGCACCACAATATACTTCTCAAAATTGTTCTAATTGTGGAGAAATCGTCAAGAAGTCACTTTCAGTTAGAACTCATGTTTGTAAATGTGGGTGCATACTTGACCGTGACCACAATGCTGCAATTAACATTCTAGCAAAAGCACTAAAACAAACTGGCTATGATCTAAGTACGGTGGGGCGCACCGGAACTTCTAACCCTTGTGGAGAGATGACCCTCTGCTCAGACTTGGTAACAAGTTTGAGTAAGGTTGCTCATTGAAACAAGAATCCCCGTCCCTCTATAGGGCGGGGAGCGTCAATAATATCACCCTCAAAATAAAATGGCTGTAATGTATTATAAAATAAGTATCACATTGACTCAAAGATAAGTATTTACATATATGAAAAATGCTGCGACAATTCCCAAACGGATTTTATTCTTACATCCCAACTTTCCCGCTCAATTTCGCCATTTAGCCGCAGCTTTAGCCCAAGATAGCAATTACCAAATTGTATTTGGCACTAATCGTCAGGAAGGAACTATACCTGGTGTATTTAAAGCTATTTATCAACCTTCCCGTCAAGCAGCACCCCAAACCCATCATTATGTCCGCAATTTAGAAAATGCAGTTATTACTGGACAAGCTGTATATCGAATGGCAGAAAATCTGAAAACACAGGGTTTTATCCCAGATATAATTTACGGTCATTCGGGTTGGGGTCCGACATTATTTATGAAAGAAATTTTCCCCGAAGCAGAATTATTGTGTTTCTTTGAATGGTTTTATCATGGTCGCGGTTCTGATGCTGATTTTGATCCCAGTGAACCACTAAATGCAGATGATTTATGTCGTATTCGTGTGAAAAATGCCCCGATTTTAATTGATTTATATAATTGTCATCGTGGTCTTTCTCCTACTAATTGGCAACGGCAGCAATTTCCCCCAGAATATCATAGTAAAATCAGTGTTTGTCACGATGGAATTGATACTAATTTTTTTCAACCCCAGCCAGATGCTAAATTAGTTTTACCTCGCATTAATCTTGACCTTTCCCAGGTTACAGAATTAGTAACCTATGTAGGCAGGGGAATGGAACCTTATCGCGGTTTTCCTCAGTTCATGGAAGCAGTAGCATTAATTCAACAACAACGGCCAAATTGTCATGTTGTAGTTGTGGGGGAAGATAGGGTAGCTTATGGAAAAACTCTACCAGATGGTAAAACCTATAAACAGTTAATGTTAGAAAAGTTAGATTTGGATTTATCCAGATTACACTTTACCGGTAGACTACCTTATAGTGAATATCTCCAAGTTTTACAAGCTTCCTCAGCCCATATTTATTTAACCCGTCCTTTTGTCTTATCCTGGTCAATGTTAGAAGCCATGTCTACAGGATGTTTATTAATAGCTTCTGATACTCCACCAGTTTTAGAAGTAATTGAAGATGGTAAAAATGGACTGTTGGTAGATTTCTTTTCTCCCCAACAAATTGCTAACAAAGTCAACGCGGCTTTGGATAATTCCCCAGATATGATTCCTATTCGTGCCGCTGCCAGAAAGACTATAATCAATAACTATGATTTAGCAACATTATTACCACAGCATTTAAATTGGTTGTTGGGTCATACCAATTCTATGTGAGGAAAAACTCCCCAGAAAAAGAGAGTGGGAGGAGGCATTACCAAGCGCCTTTCTCTCCCACTCTACCATTTGCTGCTGAAGCGTTTAGGAATTTATTCATATAGACGAAACCCGTTAATTAGGGGGGTAATTTGCAGGTTAACGATCACGTCTATATTTAGCAGGTATTCCTGTGCAGCAAATACTAATTCTATTGATTTTTTAGACAATCTCCACAAGAGCTTTATGTTAGTTGATTTAACCTCTTAACAATCCCTTGTTTTTGCTTGTCTCATATAATTTAGCCTGGTTTATTTAACCATGGTTGCCAATTTGGCATTTTTCTGAAATTTTTTCATTCTTGATTATTAATCTTTTTTAATTACATTTTTACCGGATAATTAATAGGGGGTCAGACCCATCATTCCTGATCTGAATTGATTTGAATGGTCTGTGTTTGTGCCAATTTTTTTCTTGATTTTGATTTAACCCTATCCACAACCCTCAAGAGACGCTAAAATCAATCCAGCCTTTGTATTTTCGTGGTTTTGACCCAGATAACTCAGAGTGCAGTTCACTGCATAAATCCTCATTGTCAACGTCCTTATCCCCAACCCTGGGGAAACAAATTTTGTAACAGTTGTGGCGCACAGTTGCATTTGTTAGAACGTTATTTCCCTCTTAAACCACTAGGATCAGGGGGATTTGCTCAAATTTATACAATTTGGGATGAAAAGACACAAACAGAAAAAGTCCTCAAGGTGCTTGTAGAGACTTCAGCGAAGGCACTTGAATTGTTCATGCAAGAGGCGGAATTTTTAAGTAATTTCCGTAGTAATGCCGTCCCCAAAGTGGACAATGATGGGTATTTTCAAGTTAATTTGATCAATCCTCAACCCCTTCAATTACCATGTTTGGTGATGGAAAAAATCCATGGCTATACTTTAGAGGAAGTATTAATAAATTCCCCCCAAGGTTGTCCAGAAGATTTAGTTTTATGTTGGTTTATTCAAGCTGTACAGATTTTGCAGGAGTTACACAAGCGCCAAATTATTCACCGAGATATAAAGCCTTCTAATTTAATGTTACGAACCTCTACACCCGCTAAACCCCTCAAGGAGGATAAGTTAGTCTTAATTGATTTTGGGGGCGCTAAACAAGTTAGTGGTTCAGTTTTAAAATCCCATTCTACCTCCACCCGCTTATACTCCTCCGGTTATAGTCCTCAAGAACAAATTCATGGTAGTAATGTCGGTCCTGGGGCAGATTTCTATGCTTTGGGACGGACGATGATTCAACTCCTAACGGGTAAATATCCACCTGAATTGGAAGACAGTCTCACGGGAAAATTACGGTGGCGTAATTATTGTCAGATTAAACCAGATTTAGCAGACTTGCTAGATGAAATGGTACAGGATGACGCGCGATCGCGTCCAGCACACGCAGGTATTATTCACAAAAGATTATTAAAGATTGCTTCCCCATTACCACGGGAAGGATTATTTACCCGCATTGGCAAGTATTTAGTAAAATTAGTTGTTCAATTTTTCCAAGCTATAGGTAATACAACTTTATTTATTATTCGGGGAGTATTTAAGTTTTTATTTGCTGGTTTGGTGACTATTTGGGTAATGATTTTGACTAGTATTTGCATGGGAATAGCCACTATCATCGGTTTTATTCTGGCTGATTATACCAGTTTAGGCGATCGCTGGCTAGAATTACTAGCCTATCTATTACCAACATTAGTCAAAAATCAACCGTACATAGCCGCAGAAACCATAGTCTACGCTTTTGCAGGTTTGGGAACAGGTTTGGGACTAAGCTTGTCAGGTTGTTTTGGACAAAAGCGACGGTTTCTGGTTTCCGCTTTTATGGGTTTGATTGGTTATAGTCTAGGCTGGATAGCTTGTCAATTCATTCCCACTCAAAATAGTAGTGAAAACTTCGTAATATGGATTTTGATATCACTTCCCATACTGACATTAGGTTTAGGTATTCGCACTCATAAAATCGCTTATGCTGTAATTGCTGGTTTGGGTAGTGCTAATTTGATAGGTGTTTTCACTAACTTAGGATTAAGACTACATTTATTTCATTTTTATAGAGAACCACAAGGGTTTGATATATTTTCACCTCTGGGTTTTTTTAGTTTTGTGAGTATCTTAATTAGTTTTTCTTTAAGTATCAGCTATTACTTAATTAGTCCTTGTTTACGTTGGTTAGGTTGGAGGTAAATTCTGTTAATTAGCCCCAAAACACAGATACCCCCGGTTCATTTTGTGGTGAACCAGAGGTATCTCATAATTGGTAGACTATAAATCTTTCGGTATACTCAAGTTGACACTAATATACAGTCTTTGTTCCCATTTGCATAGTTCTGTAATAACAATTTATATAATTTTTGGATATTCTTAATTATTTCTTTATATTTGAGATTTACCTAAGTAGCAAATTTTCTAACTTTTCCAGGACTTACCCAACTGGCACATTGGTAGGGTGCTTTGCTACTGGATAAATCCTGCAAATAAACAGATTGTTGATATCTGACGCACCCTACAAGAGATTTTTGGGGTGACAGTTGCGTAAGTCCTAATTTAATTTCTCCCAAGAATCTCGGCTTCTAGAAAGTTGTTTTACCCCACAGTAATTAGTGAACCATGGGGTTTTGTTTTCTAAAACTCTGAGTTATTTTCTAACCATTGTTCTAAATCAGTGACAGTGGAGAAATCTAAGAGTGCTTCACCGAGTAATTCTAATTGGTCAATTGTCAATGTCCGAATTGTCTCAATGAATGATGATTCAATTCGACCAATTCGCCGATTTAGTTGCCGGAAAATCAGTTGTTGTTCTCCCTGCTCTATTCCCCTTTCTACCCCTCGTTCCATTGCTAATTCTTCTGTTGGACTAATAAAAGGCATTTGATTTTCCTCCTCCAAATGTTTAATTTTAGCGACTAATCCCTGTTGCAATTCTTTGGGCAATGTCATCATTTTATCAATTATCTTAAAAAGGTTAACAATCTTTTCTTTTGTTAAGCCTCGCTCGTAAAGTCCCCTAACTAATGTCCATTTCCACTGTTCCCGTTCTGCTAAATTACCTGTGGTGGCTTTGGTTTTCAAATGCGCCATTACTATGATAGCAAAGGGATTATCACTTGATTCTAGTTCATTCCACCGTGATTCATAGTCCAGGAGTTTAGCAATGGGGAACTTCAGACTTAATTCACAATCTAACATTGCTTGATGATAACTGTTAGGTCGCCAAGTGGAACTCGTATCACCTAAAATCGCCAAACTCACGACAAATTGGTGATAAAGGTCAAAGGCACGATAATTATAAGTGTACATCCGTTCTTGGAAGTCAACATCATATTGGCTTTGAATTTCAATATGAATTAAAATCCATACTTGTGTTTTATCCAATAACCAAACTTTATAAAGTTTATCGGCTATGCGTTTTTCAGTTGCTGATGAAGCCGTAATTTCTTGCAGTTCTTTATCTAGTGATTCCGGTGGTTTTGTCCAATCAATTGCTTTATAAGCTACAGGAAAGAAGAAGGATAAAAAACTATCAAAATATTCGTTTAATGCTTCTTTCCAGGATTCATCGTAATTCGCCGTGATTTCATTTTTGTTCATAAAATGCTATACTAATAATTGTGGTAATTCAGTCCCAATTAATTTAGAATTATTTCCATGCTCAACAGAATCAAAGAATTATCAATAAGTATATTATCTCGATTAGTCGAAATCCGCCGACATATTCATGCACATCCAGAATTGAGCGGAGAAGAATATCAAACCGCTGCTTTTATTGCTGGTGTATTATCCGCCAATGGACTGCACGTAGAAGAGGGAATAGGCAGAACAGGTGTGATTGGTGAATTAAAAGGGACACAATATAGTGATAATATACTGGCAATTCGTACTGATATGGATGCTTTACCCATTCAAGAACGTACAAGTTTAGAATATGCTTCTCGCATTCCCGGAGTCATGCACGCTTGTGGACATGATATTCATACTACAGTAGGTTTGGGAACAGCGATGATACTTTCCCAAATTGCCTCAGAATTGGGGGGAAAAGTGAGGTTTATATTTCAACCAGCGGAAGAAATAGCTCAAGGTGCAAATTGGATGGTAAAAGATGGAGTTATGAATAATGTTGCGGCCATTTTAGGGTTGCACGTTTTTCCTTCCATTCCCGCAGGTTCGATTGGTATTCGTTATGGTGCATTAACAGCCGCAGCAGACGATTTAGAGATTATTATTATTGGTGAATCTGGACACGGTGCGCGTCCCCATGAAGCCATAGATGCGATTTGGATTGCATCACAAGTAATTACATCATTACAACAGGCCATTAGTCGTACCCAAAATCCTTTGCGTCCCGTAGTATTGAGTATTGGTAAAATAAATGGTGGGAGAGCGCCAAATGTAATTGCTGATAGAGTACAATTATTGGGGACAGTGCGATCGCTACATCCAGAAACTCGTAATAATTTACCAGATTGGATTGAAAAGATAGTAGCTAACGTTTGTAATTCTTATAATGCGAAATATCAAGTTAATTATCGTCAAGGTGTACCCAGTGTCCAAAATGATAATACGCTAACGCAGCTATTACAATCAGCAGCCGAAGAAGCATGGACTAATGAGCGTGTACAGATTTTACCAGAACCATCCTTAGGTGCAGAAGATTTTTCTGTTTATTTAGAACACGCCCCTGGTGCAATGTTTCGCTTGGGTGTAGGCTATGAAGAGAGAATAATTAATCATCCCCTGCATCATCCACAATTTGAAGTTGATGAATCTGCTATTATGACAGGAGTAGTCACCCTAGCTTATGCAGCTTACAAATATTGGTTAAATAAGTCAGAACTGTGATTTGGCTGATTAGGATTTCCATGATCAATTAATCAAACAAATCAGGTTTTGAAATTCCTCTTGAAATAAATTCAAAAAAGTCAAACCTGCAATCATGTCACAAATCGAAACCATAGATTCAAACCCATCAGAAAAAAGCATTGATAACTGGTACTTGGTAACTGTTCGTTCCAAGAAAAGAGAAGTATTTTTGAAATATTTGAATATAGCTATCAGCCAAAATCAACTACAAGACTTGGTAATAGAAATAAAAATTCCCCAAGAAGCAGTTTATCAAGACATTGTTTTATTAAAAACGAGTAATTTCAAAACTGCTTACATACAACTAAAAAATATTGAATGTTTCCAAAATATCGAACGCAAACCCCTAGCATTACAACAAGTAAATAGAATGTTAGGGATTACTTAAAACCTCCAGAAAAAAATAGAGACAGGGAAAGTAGATAAAGAGTGAGAGTTTGAGAAATGGAGTTTTTGATTTTCACACCTCAATTCAGCAGCGCCAAAAAATTCCTCGTTCCCTGTTCCCAGTTAAGAGTTCCCAGTTAAGAGTTCCTTGTTCCCTGTTCCCAGTTAAGAGTTCCCTGTTCCCTTGTCATAACGACAATTTTTAACGCCAACCTACTTAGATAATGCAAAAAATAGTAAAAGTTAAACCAAATTCCCAGCAGCAAAAGATTGAAGAATTAGCAGATGGTAGTTTAAATGTACATTTAAAATCACCACCAGTAGACGGTAAAGCCAACGAAGAACTAATTAAACTATTAGCCAAAAAATTTGATGTTCCTAAATCATCTATTACAATTAAATCTGGTGTAACATCTAGAAACAAACTCATTATAATTGATAAAAATTAGACATCAATGGTACAGCACCCCCAGAATATGCCAAGCCTGGCTATGGGTAAGGAGGAAGCTGCTTATTGGTTGAGAATGGCTATGCAACGCAAAAGTCCTAGACGGGTATTAATGGCGTTACGGTGTTTGTTGACAGACCCGAATAGATAATAAAAATTAATGACCCTTACTTTTAATCGGGAAAAATACAAGGAATTATTAACAGCTTATCTTCCCAAGTTGATAAAAACTGAAGCGGAAAATGAGCAAGCTTTAGGAATCGTGGAAGATTTAATGCACCGGAAACGTACACCGGAAGAAGATGAATTATATCAGTTGTTAATTACTTTAATAGAAAAGTTTGAAAAAGAAAATTATCAACCTAATCAGCAAAATCATCCTCTATCTATGTTATTATTTTTATTGGAAGAATCTGAAAGAAGTCGAGATGATTTAGTAGCAGTTTTAGGAAATGAAGATATAGTTAATAATATTTTTAATGGACAAGAAAAGATAAATGCAGAACAAGCACGGAATTTAGGAGATTTTTTTCATGTAGAACCGAGTTTATTTATGGAATAATAATTAAGGCTTGCTGAAAAAGTGGAAAAAGGCAAAAAAAATTGGGTAGTTAGTTAAGCAAAAGAAAAGATAAGTTTTTGATTTTAATTTCTTTGATTCGCTTCATTATTTACTTTCCAAGATGGGTTTTAAAATATCAGGACTTCTGACAGCAAATAGTTTGATGCGGTTAGGAATTTCATTATCTGGATCTGTCCATTTGTCATAAAGTTGTTCAATTACTTTTTGTTTTTCTTCATCTAATAAATTTTTAAATTCCTTACCTTGCATAACTTCTGTAATATCTCTTTCGATAAAATCTAACACATTTATGCCACAATTTTTCATATGTTCAGGAAAATACACGTTGAAAACCAAAGAATCTAAAATATCATCAAGTTGCTTGTAAAATCCTCTTTTTTGAAAATTAGAAAAAATAATAACTTCAACTATAGTAGCAATCAATTTATTATTTGTTTCCGTATAGTTTGGAATTGGTATTCTCTTCAAATAAACAATCTTAACTTCGGCAAATGTTTTATCTAACTCTTGAACAGCCATACTATACCAAAAATCTATTAGCTTGGAATTAATTATTCCAAGAATAGCCTCTAAACTATAGCTATTTTTTGATTTTAGAATACCAATATTTACACTATTAAGAACAAGATTTTTATTCCTATCAATTGTTGCAATTATGCCATCTGCCGTTGTTCTTATTATAAGTTTTGGATTGGTATAGTGGTAACTAAGATCACCTCCCGATTTAATATTTTCTGATTTAAGTATAAAATACTGTTCAATTCTACCCAAATAAAATTTATTAAAATCACGTCCTTTAATGATAGGGTAAGTTCCATCAATTTGATCCTCAAAAATGGAATCATTGTTGCCCCTAGTTTGTATTCCATGATAAAATTCTATTAAATCATCAAGCTTTAAGATTTGACGATTTAATTTTTGGAAAATTTCAATTTCATCTTTACTACCAACACATATAACTTCTTGAAATGAACTTAACAATACATCTAGAGGAATGTTTGTTGGAGGTATATTATTTAGCGATTCTAGATAATTATTTTTTCTTAAATCGAGTAATGAACAAAACCTATGACTTGTATTTTTTTGAAGAAATATAATACAAGTATCTACTTCTGCTGCTTCAAATACTTTTTTTCCTAAAACTGTTAATTTTTTTAGACAATTATTCTTAATAAATTGTCTAAACTTTGAAAAGTATGTTCCTGACAAAAATGTGTAAGGTGTAATAAAATTTAATATTCCATCATTTGACAATAAATTTGTTCCTTTTTCAACAAAAACAGAATACGCCTCGATCTTATATTCTGCTGTCAAATATAATTTCAAAATTTGATCGAACATTTTTTTGTCTTTAAAAATGTTTCCATAAGGCGGATTACCAATCACGATATCAAAACCATCTGAAATATCAAACATCCATTCTGAATCAAAGAAAGGAGAAGAAACATTTTGGTTGTATGGGTCCCAGTTTGCTAATTTATTTGCAGTATCAGTTTCCCAGCCATTTTTTTGTAAAACTACAGCAATTTTTTCTCTCAAAGCCTTATCTTGATCTCTCAACTTGCGCTTATGACTAGGAGACTTAGAACTAAATAAACGATGCCTGACCTTCTTCAAATCCGCCTCTAATTTCTTGATTTCTGGCGTATCAAACAAACTTAACTGCACCTTTGGTTTCTCAATCCCAATCAAAGTATTAGCCGCTACAAACTTAGTTTCGAGGTTAGGCAAAGGACGAATCCCAAAATTATCCTTATTTAGATCAACCTTTTGATCAACCACCAACGAAATAAAGAACCGTAGCTTAGAAATTTGGGTAGCAATGGACTGTATATCTACCCCATAAATACAATTCTCAATCAGATATAACTTACGTCCATAATCTAACTCATTATTAGCAAAAGCCTCCTCAATATCCTTAATTTGAGCATTCAAATCTTGAATACTTTGCTCCCGATATTGAGCATCATCTAACTCCTCTAACTGACTAATAGCCGCTTCAACTCTGGCAATTTGACGGTGTTTCCATTCCGTATTTTTCGGGTCAACTTTAAATAGAATATGTACCATCTTTTGCAAAATCCCCATCGGGAAAGCACCCGAACCACAGGCAGGATCAAGAATAGTACATTTATCCAAAGCCTTAATAATCCGTTTCTGAACCTCAGCATTTCCTTCAAATGGATTAACAGCATCAAAAGAAACCAGTTGACGCAATTGCCGATCTAAATCTTCCTCTTTATATCCAGATTCTTGAGCAAGTAACTCATTTTTTAAGTAAGCAATGAGACTCTCATCCACCATGTAATTAACAATTTCACGGCCCGTATAAAAAGAGCCTGTTTGCTTTCTGGCTGTCGTCTTTGTCTCAGGATTATAACTAGCCAAAAGATTCTCAAATACTTTACCCAACAACTCAGGATCGAGTGCGACATCTTCTTCAATTGGGGTATTTTCTGTAATCGTAAATTTGTAAGCTTTGAGAATATTGATTAAACCCTTGACCGCCGCCTCTTTTGTCCCCTTATTAGTTGCACCATATTCTGCACTTAAATCAACTTTCTCTTCTGCTCCAAAAAACAAATAATCAGGAACAATCAATTGCTCTGTTTTAGGTAGATTGTCTGAAAATCCGTCAATAAATACCTTGTTTAACTTATCGTCCAAACATTCAAATAACCCACCGTTGAGGAAAGGGACAACACCATTCACCATTTCCACAAGTCTCTCTGGATTCTGGAAGTGTTCCCTGTAGCGCATCAAAAAGTTAGCGTCTCGGTGCTGTCCATAGTTATCCATTTTCCGAAAGCCTCTGACGCGATTATCGTGGCTTTCCATTGGTTTAATTGGACAGTTTAGCGTTGCAAAAAAGAGGTTTTGTAAGATAGCTTTGTAATAGATACTTTCTTGATTTACCTGCTTAAAGAGTCCTAAATCAGTATAGGGAGAGATATTCTTGAGAATATCCCTTTGTAAATCATCAAGATTAAAAAGCTCTGGAGGGATTAGTCCTTTTTCTTTAATAAACCACACAAAAAGCAATCGCGTCAGCAAACGAATCACATTTTTAGATTTGTGTTCTTGTTTCAAATCTTCAAGACTAACCTTCTTAGCCTGAGCTTCAAGCAAATTTGGTTCTGAGGGAAAAGTTACGCGCCCAACTGCCCAAAAATACCAGTTAGAAAGTTCTCTGTAAAAATTCTTATTCAGCAAACTAACATCAAGTACCTTCTGCCAATAAGCATATAAATTGGCAAAAGAATCAACTCGATCCTTACCTGTTGTTGGAATTGCTAACTCTGCTAAAATACGTTGATGCCCAGAATGCGGTTGTCGAATATCAATATCCCGTAACAGTGTCACCTTCCCCGGTTTCTCACCTTCTTGATTGTCCTTGTATTTCAATCTCTCGGTATTTGCAAACGCTAGATATTCGCTATTTGCATCAGTGTACTTAAACACCACCACCACAGGTGTATAGTAAAATTCCCGATTAAACGCCCGTGATATTTCTGCTAAATGCGATCGCTTTGGTAATTGTCCATGATCACGATTATTTAAAGTCACCCCAAAAATCAAAATTCCATCATAATCTGACTTAATCTGATCAATCGCTAAACTTTGATTACCTCTAAAAGCTGCATCATCTACTAACCCAACAAAATAAACATCATTAATTAACCTAAAAACCTCATTATCTTTATAAGTATTCTGTAATATTTTTTTTGCCGAAACCGGCTTATCATCTACATAATTAATCGGTATATTTAGATTTGACTTACCAAACAACTCCTTTAAAGCAGGTAAAAAATCTATTTCATTAAATCTTGTTAGTTGCATAATTTTATACCGTTAATAAAACCCAACTGATTAAGTCGAAATTATTAAGCTGATATTTACCATCAACTGTAACATTTTGCTTGATCCTATCTATAGAAGCCTTGTTACCTTTTTTTAAGCCTTGCAAAATTCCCAGCGTTTCATTACCCATTGTTTCTTTGATAGAACCATCTTCCATTTCCTCAGTTTGCATTGCTTGACTGCTTAACCAAGTTTTAAGCGCGTTCACCAACTCTGCAATTACCACTGCTTCACCACGATCAATTGCATCTGGTACAAAACGCTCATTATCTTTATACAAGGTTAGCAAATCTAAAACTTCTTTTTGATTTTTTAAAATTAATTTACCTGATTTATCAATGTAAATTAAATCAAACACCTGATATTGATGATCTAATTTCTTAGCTGGTTTGGCAGGATACCCCAACAAAGCAATGATACCATCACTCAAATCATCACTAACACCAGATTTCTGCTCTGCTACAAATCCCGTATAGACACCCTTGGGCATTTGGCGATATTTATCCTTGTCACGATTAAATTCTGCTAATAAATCCTGACGATATCGCTCCAAAGACAAACTATCAAAGCCTAACCCTTGATCGCTTACTTCAATATCATCCCAAGTGACTTGCATTTGCTGCATCATCAAATCATTCATCTTTTGATCAAACTCTTCATCATGAACCATCTTAGCAAAACTATCAGAAAATTGATGATCCACCTCTGCTCCCGCCAACTTCATCGTTGCCATTCGTTGCTCAATCCGTCCTTGCAAATTGAGATAGGAATTAATATTATCTGATGGCCAGAAGTTAATCCCAAAAATTTGTTGATTAGGACTACCCAAGCGATCAATCCGTCCCATGCGTTGAATAATTCGCACAGGATTCCAATGAATATCGTAATTAATCACCATATCAGCATCTTGCAAATTTTGTCCCTCACTGAGAGCATCCGTAGCAATCAAGATATCAAGAGGATTATTCAGCTTTTGATACGTCTGGGGGTGATTATCTTTAACCCATTCTTGCCATTGTGCAAAAGCTTCTAACCCTTGTTTCTCAGAGCTAAAAGACCATTCCTTTTCACAAAATAGCTTGGTATATGGTGCAAATCTTTCGAGAATTGCTTCCATAGACTGTTGGCGATCGCTATCATCTGAGTATGAGCCTGTCCCCGATGCAATCGCCATCTTGTCAAAACCTCTAGCTCGAAGCTGATTAAACAAATACATCGCTGTATCACGATAGACTGTAAAAATTACCACTTTTTGATTATGGTTATTTGCCCCTGATTTCCGCTTTTCGATAATTTCTGTAATCAGTCTCTCCAACTTGTCATCACAGGATTTAAACTGATTGGGCTTCTTAATTTCTTTATCAATTTTGATATGAAACTTTTGCAAATTGACAGACAGCTTATCGAGAGCATCTAAATCTTTTTTTAGATCCTCCTTAAATTTATCCAAATTACCAGCTTGATCAATTTCCGCGATCCTAATCGGGCGTTTTTTACCTAAGGTATATTGTTCAACTGCTTCAGTAAAATCATCATCATTTTCATCATTTTCATCATTTTCTAAATCATAAACATCATTTTCTAATAATGCTGTTTTCACCTTGCTTGCTTGATATGCTTTAATCCTATCTAAAGCATTTTGATGATGGTTTTTGATTTTCTCAACTGTTGAGTAAAAGGAAAACCAAGAAGACTCCAATCGCTTCACCATCAAGATATAAATCATCTTAACTAGAAAGCGATCGCGTGATTTTTCATCGCGTAATATATCTTTCTTAGCGTCTTTTTGCTGATTTGATTCATCATCTAAATAAAAAGCTGGCTGATATCCTGATAACATCGGTGGAAAATGATCAAACAATTCCTCAAAGGTTTCAAAATTACCAAGCTGATGTGGTGTTATAAATAAATTTTTAGGCTTTGTTTTGGTAGGAAATACTAAATTTGTCTGTTGACCTTCCACCCTTTTTCTAGTTCTCGCAACTAATAGAGAATCTGTTAACCTAAAAAAATCATTGTCTGAGAGCTTTTTAATAAAATTGCCGATTTGAGGTTTTGTATCTCTGCGCCACTCGTTAAATATAGTCTGTGCTTGTTTAAAGGAATAATCAATATTTTTTACACCTAATTTGCTATCATAGTCATGTACATCACCTTGAACCATTAACTTAAATTGATTTCTGACATCATTTAAGGAATTATTAATGGGAGTTGCTGATATCAGTAAAACTTTGATATCTTGATTCTTTTTTAAAATTTGATCAACTAAAAATTTATAACGATTAGATTTGTCATTTCTGAGATTATGACTTTCATCAATGACAATTAATTTGGGTTTGTCATCACAAAAAAACTTATCAGCGCGATCATGATAGGAATTTAGGCGATCGCTGTTCATATCAGTATGAAAACGAATGAAAAATTTAAGCTTATCGGTTTCAAATTTTGATGCTTGATCTTCCTTATAGCGTCTCCAATTACTTTCTAATTTTTTAGGACAAAGTAATATAACTTCCCGTCCTTGCATTTGAAAAAACTTCATCACAGCCAAAGCACTCCAAGTTTTTCCTAAACCCACCGCATCTGCTAAAATAGCTCCATTATATTTCTGTAGCATCCGAATCAGACTCAGAACACCCTTTTTTTGAAAGTCATAAAGTGCAGTAAAAATAGCAGTATTTTCTAATCTACCAACTTGACGATTAAAGTCTGGATCATTCTCAATTTCCAAAACTTGATTACCAAACAACTCAAATAATATCTTATAGTAAATATCTCTGGGAGTATATTTAATAAATATTTTTTCAATTTCATGAATTAGATATTGCTTAAAATCTACTTTTTCAGTTGTTCCATCTTTCAATAAGAGAGTTTTTTCTTGATGAGCTTGAGGTTTTATCCAAAGTGAATAAAACCATTTTACCAATTCTTTATATTGATGATTATTCCCCGTCTCAGCAATATTCAATTCTAAATTATTTGTATGCTTTAGGCCAATTCCTGCCTCAGTTAAGTTTGAACTACCCGAAATAAAATACTTATTGCGATCATCATCCTTCAATGGCTCAAATAAGTAACACTTAGCATGACAAAAATTTGGCTCTAAAGTTTTTACTTTAACCTTGTCCTGTCTTAAAAAAATAACGGCTTCCTGTGCCAAAAGACTAAGATTCAGAGCCGCTTCAATCGTAATATTCTCGTTTAGTAAATCTAACGGACGATTCTCGACTTGATCTAGGTTAACAATATCCCCAAGCACTAGTCGAAATTTAGCAATTTTATGATTAATTTGCTGAGAAAGATAAGCTAAAGCCCCAACAGTAAAATAACCTGTAACAATGTCTACAGTACCTTCCTCTGTATATTTTGTCATCCACTCATGAACTTTCCGATATTTTTCGTTGTCTAATATCATTTAGCGTTGCTTTGTAAAGGGGGTAAGTCTCGTAAGTGCGTTATTAGAAGTAAGTAATAAAGCAAAATTAATTATACTTTTATTTTATTTTATACCTTGATTAGATCCAACTTATCACTATCTGTGCCACCAGCGAACTGACAAGTCAGCGCTTGCGCTATCGCATTCACGCCATCTCCAGGATTTAGGTAGTTCCATCTCCCCCTTCTCAGGTATCATTGTCATCGGTTGGGATTGCCATAAAATCCGCTGACTAGATTTATTTAAGTGCATAAGGAATTGCCAAAATTTGATTAATAATCACACTGACCGTGTTCTCCTTTATCCTACATTGTTTTTGATTTACTGACAAGTAAGTTGGGGTGAAACAACCAAAATCTGTAAAGATAAGTAAATACGAAGAAAACATCTAGTAAAGTGATTGAGATATGGGCGCTCGTTTAAGAGTATTTTTAACTCAGAAGGTTAATCAACAGAAGACGAAACTCTGTTAAACCTGATCACTGTGGGTGTGCCACAAAAAGTCAACTAGTCCAAAAACTCAACATAAGTAGATAAACGGAAAAAAACCGACATAAGTAACGAAAAGTAAAGTTCCCTGTTCCCAGTTAAGAGTTAAGAGTTCCCTTGTCATAACGACAATTTTTCACGCCAACCTACTTATATCTGTAAACATTCACCCAGCAAAACCCAACCATGACCCAAAAATACTACATTACCCTACTACCTGGCGACGGCATTGGTCCAGAAATTATGGCTGTCGCGGTGGACGTGCTAAAATGCGTCAGTCAAACCTTTGATATTAACTTTGAATTTTCCACGGCTTTAATTGGTGGCGCTGCTATTGACGAAACCGGTGAACCCCTCCCTGCTGTCACATTGGATAAGTGTCGGCATAGTGATTCCGTCTTACTCGCGGCTATCGGTGGTTACAAATGGGACTCTCTTAGTGCCAATTTACGCCCAGAAGCAGGTTTATTAGGGCTGCGGGCTGGTTTAGGGCTATTTGCTAATTTACGCCCTGCGAAAATTCTCCCCCAGTTAATTGACGCTTCTAGTCTCAAACGGGAAATTGTCGAAGGTGTAGATATCATGGTCGTGCGTGAACTCACTGGCGGCATTTATTTCGGTAAGCCTAAGGGCATATTTGCAACGGAAACCGGAGAAAAACGCGGTGTAAATACCATGGTTTACAGCGAGTCAGAAATTGAACGTATTGGGCGCGTAGCCTTTGAAACGGCACGAAAACGCGGCGGAAAACTCTGTTCTGTGGATAAAGCCAATGTATTAGAAGTATCTCAACTTTGGCGCGATCGCATGATACAACTTTCCGCAGAATATACTGATGTTGAATTATCTCACTTATATGTAGATAATGCGGCCATGCAATTAGTTCGCGCTCCCAAACAATTTGATACGATTGTCACAGGAAACCTATTTGGTGATATTCTCTCAGATGCAGCCGCTATGTTAACTGGTAGTATAGGAATGTTACCTTCTGCTAGTTTGGGTGCTGATGGTCCTGGTGTTTATGAACCAGTTCACGGTTCAGCCCCGGATATTGCAGGACTTGACAAAGCTAACCCCTTAGCACAGGTTTTAAGTACCGCCATGATGTTGCGTTATGCTTTAAATCAGCCAGAAGCAGCAGACTTAATTGAAAATAGTGTTTTAGAAGTTTTAGAACAAGGCTATCGCACAGGAGATATTATGTCACCAGGAATGCAGCTTGTCGGTTGTCGGGCTATGGGCGCAGCACTGATACAAATTCTTGAGTTAAAATCACGTTAAAGTATAAATCTGGAAGTTTTAACATCTATAATGTTAAAAATTTCAGATAAACTAAGTTTGTCAAACGGCAGCAAATCTATAACTTATATAAAAGCAAATTGTGTACGCTTTAAAACAAGAACAAGCAAACTTTCCACAAAAAAATCAACCGTCTTTGATTGACCCTAATATAATTAAAGCCGCTAGTCAAATTTACTATACCTACTGTGAAGTACACCCGGAAATAGTAGGAAAAGCTACAGGAGTCGCCATCAGTCGAGTCACTCATCGGGGGAAAGTTATTTTTACTCAGTACCCAGTGCTGTTACCACAGGAATGTTTTATCCCGTTGAATCAAATCGAATCCTATATATATTAATTACCTGGGCAAAATTAATTGTACATTTGGGAAAACAATAGAAATCTAATCTCTGTATCTCTTGTCTGTCCTCCTTGTCCTCCTTGTCCCCCTGTCCTCCTTGTCCTCCTTGTCCTCCTTGTCCCCCTGTCCTCCTTGTCCTCCTTGTCCCCTGTCCCCTATGATGGGAGCATGGTGAGGATGGCGTTATTTACTACTAGCGAGTTTTATTTCCTGCATTTTGGGTGTATTAATAGGAAGTGGAGCAATTATCCTCTCCCGTCAGCAAATGGGTCAAAAAATGCCCTTTGGACCATTTCTAGCTTTAAGTGCGGTAATTACTGTCTTTAGCAGTGACACTATTTTGTCTCACCAGAAAATTGCCGAAAGGCACGGAAGCCACTTGGCTTTAGACAGTGGAGAAAGTGCCAACAGCGAATTTATTCGCCGAGCATAAGATATAATTAAACCGCAAGTAAGAACAACCATCTACACGAAGAAGTATTTTAATAAGGAGAAACCCCTGATTTATCTCGTTTCAGCATTTGACTGTAGCCTAGGTAAACAAGTAAAGGTAAAATATGGAGTGTAATACCGCCAAAATTTGATGGACTCGGAAAGCAAAAAAACGTAAAAGTAAGCGCAATTGCAATACCTGTCGTACTGGTAGTTGTTTTGAGCGTGTAGCGGAATAATTGACTATTCCTTTTAAGCAAGTCTTAAAGAATCTGTGTGTCTTTAGACCAGAGAGTGTCAATATATGAGATTATTGTTACCCGGATATTAACATCAAACTTTTAAATCTTTTTTATCTCATGCTGATGATTTTATCAATCCAAATCTTTATCCTTTCTGACTGTAGTTGTGATCACCCCATGAAGATATTAGATTTTGGTAATATCTAAGCAATCATCCAGGTCAAAGCAGTTACAAAAGTCATAATTCTAACCTTCTCAAATCCAAAATCTACAACTCTCAATCTCCACCTCCGGGTCGCTTAATGTCAATCACAATATATTGATCATTTTTGACCTCATACCTAATTAGATTCAGATAAAAATGGCAAATAACGAAGAATCACGCGGTTTAAAATCTCTATTGGATTGGTTCGCAAATCGCCGTAAATCGGGAAGTAGCAACTTAGAACGTCAAGAACGGGAAATTGCTGATGGTTTATGGCATAAATGCCCTAAGTGTGGTGTTTTAACATATACAAAAGATTTGAAAGCCAATCAAATGGTTTGCAGTGAATGTGGTTATCATCATCGGGTTGATAGTGATGAGCGTATTCGTCAATTAATTGATGTTAATACATGGAAACCATTAGATGAAGATTTATGCCCAACCGATCCCTTACAATTCCGCGATCGCAAACCCTATATTGATCGTTTAAAAGAAACCCAAGAAAAACTAGGACTGATAGATGCAGTTAAAACTGGGTTAGGGCAAATTAATACCCTTCCAATAGCATTAGGGGTCATGGACTTCCGATTTATGGGTGGAAGTATGGGTTCTGTCGTCGGGGAAAAACTCACCCGCATGATTGAACAAGCTACCCAAAGGCGTTATCCTGTAGTCATTATTTGCACATCTGGTGGTGCGAGAATGCAGGAGGGAATGCTGTCTTTAATGCAAATGGCAAAAATATCCGCCGCCCTACAACGTCACCGAGATTCTAAACTATTATATATTCCCGTTTTAACCAACCCTACCACGGGAGGTGTTACCGCCAGTTTTGCCATGTTAGGTGATATTATCATCGCTGAACCGAAAGCAACAATTGGTTTTGCTGGAAGACGGGTAATTGAACAAACTTTGCGGGAAAAACTCCCTGAAGATTTTCAGACTGCGGAGGACTTACTTAAACATGGGTTTGTTGATGATATCGTCCCCCGTACACAGTTAAAGGCTACTTTAACACAACTGATTGCTCTCCATCAACCTCTCCCCACCACCTCACCAAACATGGTTTTATGGGAAGCAGTGAAATTGAGTTCCACCGCTGTTGATTAGGAGTCTGGTCATTTAATCTCAAAATAACGTAGTATACTGGGGTTAATCGGATTTAACCGCAAGATGAAATACCTAACCCCAGAACAAGTTTATAAACAATCGGGGGCTAGTAACTGAATCAAAATGTATATCTAAATCTACTCATATCTCATCAATGAGTATGCTATACTTGTATACTTGAGATATGACTAAATTAACTATATCAGAGGCAGCAAAATTAAAAGGTGTGAGTATTTCCACTCTCAGAAGATGGGAACTAGATGGTAAAATAATACCAGAAAGAACCCCAAATGGACATAACAGTATTTTCTGCTAGACTTTATGGGTCGAGAAGTCATAAAAACCAGAAAATTATAGAGGAGTTAAAAGATATTGCTACTAGGCTTTAAAACTGAGTTAAAGTTCAACCAAAATCAACGGGTAAACATAGTAAAACACTGTGGAGTAGCCCGTCATGCTTGGAATTGGGGATTATCATTAACTAAACAAATATTACACCATAACCAAAATAATCCTCAAGAAAAAATCAAATTTCCTACAGCAATAGATTTACATAAATGGTTAGTAGCTTTAGTTAAACCTGAAAATCAATGGTATTATGAATGTTCTAAATCAGCCCCACAGGAAGCATTAAGGAATTTAAGAAAATCTTGGGATAGATGTTTTCAAAAAATCTCAGGAGTCCCCAGATTTAAAAAGAAAGGAAAACATGACAGTTTTACCTTAGAAGGAACAGTAAAAATCTTGGGTAATAATAAAATTCAAGTTCCCAAACTAGGAATATTAAAGACTTATGAAAGATTACCACAAGTTATACCTAAGTCTGTCACCATCAGTCGTCAAGCTGATAGATGGTTTATTAGTTTCAAAATAGAAGTAAAACCACAAGCATCTAATTTAACCAATATTGTCGGTGTAGATTTGGGAGTAAAAAACCTAGCGACATTATCTACAGGTGAAGTAATTACAGGTGCTAAATCTTATAAAAAGTATGAAGATAAATTCAGGAGATTACAATGGTTAAACAGACATAAAGTCATTGGTTCAAACAATTGGAAAAAAGCCCAACTGAAAATAGCTAAGTTACATGGAAAGATAGCGAATATCAGAAAAGATACATTACATAAGTTAACTACGCTAGTAGCCAAAAACCACGGTGTGATAGTGATAGAGGATTTAAATGTGTCAGGAATGTTAGCTAACCATAAACTAGCCAAGGCAATTTCTGATATGGGGTTTTATGAATTTAGGAGACAATTAGAGTACAAATGTCAACTGTACGGCTCAAAATTAGTCATAGTTGATAGATGGTTTCCTAGTTCTAAAACCTGTGCTGATTGTGGAGTCAAAAAAGAAACTCTGTCATTGAGTGAAAGAGTGTTTGAGTGTCATAGCTGTGGATGGAAATGCGACAGGGATTTAAACGCAGCTATTAATCTCTCAAAAGCTGTCAGCTAGACAGTCTTAGCCTGTGAACTGAGTAGTGCCGACACTTTTAGAGTGAAGCAGGAAGTAAACGACACTCAAGGATCAGCCTATCAGTAGATAGGTAGATTTGAGTAGGTTTTATATAGCGGTGTACGCAAAACGTTCCCAAAGGGTAAATCGTGGGGAATCTCAAATCTAAAATTGCGTGACTATGGTGAAAATAATTGTTTATACTTATACTGATCCACTATTAGATGTTCTTCCCACTCACAGTGACTGGGGTTGGGAGGTAGATAGAATTTATCAGGATTTGGGAAAGCGTACCCAACTACAACAATTATTAACTGACTTATTAACTGACTGTCAAACTCAAACAGAAACCGTCCATTATCTACTAGTTCGGCACTTAGAAGAATTAGGTGATACTTTAACAGAAGTAAGCGATCGCCTCAAGCAAGTGGAAACAATGGGAGTCGTAGTAATTGCGACACAACAACCATACACATCCAATTCTAGTCAAATCCGGTCTGAACTACTAGAATTATTACAAGAAATTCAAAATCAACACCGTAGTCGCCGCATTCGTCAAGGACACGCTCGTAATCGTCTTGAAGCTTCACCACCACCCGGAAAATCACCCTATGGCTACCGCAGAGGACAGGGTAAATATGGTAAATATATTATTGATCGAACTACTTCACCTGTGGTCAAAGATTTTTTTGAACACTTTTTACTCTATGGTTCTTTACGCGATTCTGTTCGGTTTTTAAGTAAAAAATACGGCAAAAATATATCCGTAACTACGGGGAGACGGTGGTTAACTAATCCAGTTTATCGAGGTGATACCGCCTATCAAAATAGTGAAATTATCTCTAATACCCACGCAGCTATCATTTCCAGAGCCGAAGCCGCGCAAGTTGATAGACTATTGCGACGCAACAGCCTTTTACCACCACGCACTGCTAGTGCGCCCCGTTCTTTAGCTGGTTTAGTTATTTGTGATCAATGTCAGTCACAGATGATTGTGACTCGTGTTACCCAAAATCATCAGGATAAAGAGTATTTATATTTACGCGCAATCAACTGTCCTCAACAACCAAAATGTCGTGCTATTCCTTACCAAGTAGTTTTAGAAAAAACCATTGATAGTGTTTGTCGAGATTTACCTTTAGCTGTAGCAGGAATGAATTTTCCCCAATTAGATGCTATTAAAAATAGTTTAGGGGATAGTATATCTCATCAACAAGAAATTCTTGAGAAATTACCCACTTTTATAGAAACTGGAATTTTAGATCCAGAAACCGCAAAATTAAGAGCTTACAAACTCCGCACAGAAATTTCTCAACTTCAAGCTCAGTTAGCCATTCTTCCTCCTGTTAATTTGCGTTCTGTGGCTCAAGCTGTTTCCATTCCCCAATTTTGGTTGGATTTATCAGAAGTAGAACGACGATTTTACTTCCGCGAATTTATCCAACAAATTCAAATTATTCGCCAAAATCAAGAATGGGATTTACAGATAATTTTTATTTTCTAAATTACTAAATACCCGACTTATTTAAGAAGTCAGGTATCTACGTTATTCAGATTATTCATCTTGATTTTTAGATGATTGTTTGCCTTTTTTACCCGCGTTGCGCACATTCATAACTTTACTCAATAAATCAAACCAAAAGGGCGCACCCATAGCAATAGCAATACCGCTAATAAACCAACCACCAATCATAATCAAAACTCTGAAAATAGGTGAATTACTAACTTGGAACTTTTTCCAGTCAATTTCCGTTACAGAAACATTTGATTGACCATTTTTTACTCTTACACAAAAAATTGCATTTTCCGCAGAAACATCATCTCCACAAATTTGCTGTGTTAAGTTAGGGATTGTCCAGCCAATTGGTAACTCAACATCCTTTAAAAGCTCATTAGGATCTGGTTGATTCATACCTAAATCATTAGATGATTTTACTTCTACAGCCTTTTTAATAATTATTTCCCGCAATAAGGAATCCTTAGATAGACGGTTAATAACATGAAAAGTATCTGTATTAGTAGCAATAGCTAAAGTTATACCAATTAAAATGGCAACTCCTTTTGCATTTCGTTTATAAACACCACCGGCTCTTTCCATAGAACTATCAAAACTATTTTCAATTTCTTTCCGCAAGAGAGTAATTCCTTCTTCCGTGCTTTTAGCTCTCATTTGCACCCGTTTGGCCATAGTTTCAATACCATTGACTACAGAATCTGGTAAAATATCAATTAGTTCTTTAACTTTTTTATAAGTTTCACTATCTTTGTCTTGGAGGTTGGCTATAACTTCATCATGAATATCACTACCTTTTTTAATAGATTTGACAATTTCATTGATATTAGGTTTTAGCCCTCCCAGAACTATGGCTTTTTCTGGATCTTCAAAAATATCTTTTCTCAGGAATTTTAGTTCCCGTAAAGGTTTATCGAGAATATCTTCATGATTTTCCATATTGGACTCGAAACAATATATATATTTGTCCAGGCTATCTCTCATCAGATTTATACTCATGTATATATCATATTTTTCGTTTTGAAATTCATTAACAATGCGATTATACTCAAATTCCAACTGCTTATAATCTTTAGCAATACTTTTAGCAAAATCACTCGATAATTCTTGATTATTAATGCTACTTTCCAAGGTAATTAAAACTTGTATAATCTCATCTAAATTTTCTTTCTTGAATTTCTCTAGCCTGATTTGGGTTATCTTTTTTACCAGAGTTGGCAATTGTAGGGTATCCATAAAAGTATTGGCAAAATTGTCTCCACCAATATAGGAAGGCGCACTACGTTTTTGATCACCAAAAACAGTTTCTTTTTTAAATCTAGAGTTAGACTTTCTCAAGAGACTAAAGAATGAAGCAAATACCCAAGTCGCCCGGCGCGGTAAAGTTGCTAATAAACCTTTGGCTTCTTGATTAATGCTTTGAATTAAAGGATTGCCATAAATTCTATTAACTAGTTGAATTACTTCCGGCTTTTCTGAATTTTGAGCATCACCAGCTAAGAAAATTTCCACGGATCTTCTCAAGTGTTCAGCACGCCATTGCAGCAATGTTGTTATTAGTTCTTGAATTTCTGAAGCCAGTAGACTTAAAATTAAGTAAATAAAAATTAGGCCTAGTGCCACATCTAAAATGAAAGGTAGGTTCATTGACATTCTCCTTAGGGATAATTGACTAACTTCTGATAGTAGTATTTATATCATTTAATAGGGAAAATGCTTGTAAACTTTTTTAAAAAATTAATAAGAAAATCTTCGCCAAAAAATTATCTCTGTTCCTGAGAAACTGAGTTAATTTGGGATATAGCCATTGTTTAAAATATAGGTTCTGGATGGTAAAACTGGAGATTGCCTCTGATCTCTATGTAATGAACCCCAGCAGTCATAATATTACCAATAAAATATGCAAGAAGGAAGTTTTGTTTGGACTCATCTGGAAAAACAACACCGTGTGGTTGAAAAGAAGATTGATTGGCTTTGGTTGCTAGTATTGCTATTGGCAGCAGTAATATTGTTTACCATTAATCTGGGGGGGTTGCCTTTACAAAATGGCGATGAGACAATTGTGGCACAGGTAGCACGGGAAATTTGGCAAGCCCCAGCAGATTCAATGCGCTGGCTTTACCCCACTTTAGATGGTGAACCCTATCATCATACATCCCCCCTTATACACTGGCTAATTGCTGGAGCTTATTCCCTGGGTGGTGTTAACCATTGGACAACCAGGCTACCCGGTGCGATTTTGACGGCAATTTCTGTACCTTTGTTATATTGTATTGGTAGAGAAATATTTCGCCAACGTTGGGTAGCTATTTATAGTTCTTTAATTTATCTGACAATGCTGCCTGTTGTCTGTTATGGCAGGTTGGCCATATTAAATGGCCCAGTTGTCAGTTTTTTGATATTGATGATGTGGTTTGTCTTGCGATCGCGTCGAGATTTACGCTACTGTTTAGGTATAGGCATTAGTTTTGGCTTAATTTGTCTAATTCAAGGCATAACGGGCATTTATTTGGGTGCAATTGTCTTAGTATTTCTCTATTGGGATACACCCAGACTGCTAACTTGTTATTATTTCTGGATGGGTATTTTTATTGGTTGTCTACCCGTACTTTGTTGGTATGGGTTTGAGCTATTCCACTATGGTTATCCGTTGAGACTTGATATCAATATGTTTTCGTCCGATATCAAAACTATTACTAATGGTACTAATGGTACTAATGGTACTAATGGTACTAATGGCAATTCAGAACCACCTTGGTATTATCTCCTCGAAATCTGTAAGTGGACATGGCCTTGGTTGATATTTCTACCCCAAATTATCCGTATCACCTGGGAGAATAATAACTTAAGTTGGGCAAAACTGATTATTGTCTGGTTTGGCGTTTATTTATTCATTATTTCCCTCATTAGCGTCAAACTTCCCTGGTACATACTCCCCATTTATCCTAGTTTGGCTTTAGCCTTAGGGTTTGGGTTAACAGAGATGTCTAATGTACCTTTATTCTCAAGCTATCCCCGTGCTTGGGTAACGAGTTTAGCAATATTGGCGGTGGTTGCTTCTGCCGGTAGTATTTATTTTAGCTGGAGAACTGTAGACAAAGTTGAGTTGCAGATCATTTTTGCGGCTGTAGCTTTAACTATGACTTTAGCTGCAATTTTGCTAGAACGAGGCGATAAGCAATTTCTAAAAATTCTCATTTGGGGAACTTATATATCTCTATTTCTATTCATGAGATCTAATTATTGGATGTGGTAATTACACAATATTGCAAGTAAATGAGGCATAATGAGGTGAGTATCCTACTGATATATCTGTACATTCAGATGGCCAGGCCAGGCTGGCTATCATATAAATCTAGCAGTTAAACAATTTTAGATTTTAGATTTTGGATTTTAGATTTATTCTTGTGTTTACATTTGAAGGCTTAAAAGCTTTGCAAATCTTGAGTTTTCAATCCAAAATTTAAAATCCAAAATTCAGTTCATGCTTCTACAAAAATCTATTTTTCAACCTTGTTGATGCTTTCGATTCGGGTAATTTCTTGGCTATCTTGACTCGTATTGTTTTGGGTTATAGTCATAATAGCCAAAAAAACCACACTTCCCAGCACCAAAGACAAAAGAGGACGTTTAATAGAGATAAAATCTCTGATCATCCTGGCTAAAGGTCGGCTTTGACGACGGAGATCCGAAGAGATCATCATCTGTCTCCAAATAAACGGATCACGTACATAATGTCCACTTTGGCAAACAACTAACTTTTCTTGACAATAAGGACAGGTAAACAAACCAATGTAAGACCTAATTGGCGTTGTTCTGTTATTTCTTTGACAAATTGGGCAAGTAACATAATGATTATCAAAAGTATTTGTACTCATCTACCTCGTCCGCCTAATCCCTTGATTTTCTATATAACAATAGCAGTATTGAATTTTACTTAAAATTTACTACCTCTACCATAATTACTTGTAATTATTTGAAGAATAGCATCAGATTGAGAATGGAAGTCCAGGTGACATACTCCTTTCAATCTTAACTCAAGTTGTCAGCACCACCAGGCGTAATTCTTTTTTCCCACATATTTTGTAATTTTAGTTAATCAATTATTGATCGGCTAGTTGCCCCCATAATGAACCACAATAAGAGATAACAAATAAAAAATAGATTTATTTTTTCTGAAATTTACCCCCGTTGTTAATGACTATGACTCTCTTGCCTCCTGCTTCCCAGAGGAAGGTCAGGGAATCCCCTGCTTTTCCCACACCTTCCATTCAGTTTACCCAGTTAATTAATCGTTTTCAACCCTCCCAAGAAACAGTAGTGCTGTTTTTAGCCGTATTAATTGGCGGTGGTACGGGTATGGGTATAGTCACCTTTCACTATTTAATCCAGCTAATTAACTACTTGATGCTGGAAAATTTTCTGGGACAGATTGGGGACTGGGGTGCTTGGACTTTAGCCGCTGTCCCTACTCTAGGTGGCATCGTTGTTGGTTTGATGCGTTGGCGCACTCAGGATTTTGGTCCGGGACTCTCATCTCTCATCGCTGTTTCTCAAGGCAAGGAAGCCAAGAAACCACTACGACCAGTGACAAAAATGATCGCTGCGGCTGTTTCTCTCGGTAGTGGTGCGTCCTTAGGTCCCGAAGGTCCAAGTGTAGAAATTGGTACGAATTTCGGAGTTTTATTGTCTGATATATTACAAGTCTCTCAGGAACGCCAGCGGTTACTTTTAGGCGCTGGGGCGGCTGCTGGTTTAGCCGCTGGTTTTAATGCCCCCATTGCAGGAGTATTTTTTGCCTTAGAAGTAGTCATGGGAACTACGTATTTTGCTACCTCGGCTGTAAGTGTAGTCTTACTTGCCGCCGTGGTGGCCGCTTTAATTGGTCAAATTGGCTTGGGTTCACAACCGGCTTTTGCTTTACCTGCTTATCAAGTTCGTAGTTACTTAGAATTACCTCTTTATCTTGGTTTGGGTTTGGGTGCGAGTTTAATTTCTCTGGCTTATACTGAATCAATTCGTTTAGCTAAAGCCGGCTTTGCTGGGAATTTACCAGGGTTAAAGTTATTAGGGAAAATTCCTCAGTCAATTCAGCCTATCATTGGTGGTGTAATTATTGGTGCAGTAGGTTGGCGCTACCCGCAAATTTTGGGTATTGGCTATGGAACTGTACAAGCAATGCTACAGGATGAGGATTTTTCCCTCAATCTATTACTAATATTACTAGCATTAAAACTCCTGATGACGGCAGTAAGTTCCGGTAGTGGTTTTGTCGGTGGACTATTTGCACCAGCTATGTTTTTAGGTGCGTCCTTTGGGTCTACTTATGCTAAATTTCTGGTTTTGATAGCACCAGAACTGGGGAAATATATGGCTGCTCCTCCAGCTTATGCCATGGTGGGTATGGCGGCGGTTTTAGCAGGTAGCGTCAGAGCACCATTAACGGCAATTATCATGTTATTTGAATTAACCCGCGATTACCGCATTGTACTACCTTTGATGGCGGCTGTGGGTCTAAGTGTTTGGTTGGTAGAAGGAATTAAACCAACAATAGATGCCAATTCTAATCTGCAACAGATTGGTTTGCCAGAGTTGAAAGATGAAAAGGTGGAAATGTGGCAGCAAATGTTAGTCGCAGATGCGATGCACACTCGTCCCCAAAAATTATCAGCTACCCTGGGAGTCATAGAGGCAGCGGTGGCAATGACCCAAGAACGTACACGCAGTGCTTTAATAATTGATGATGGAGGAAGATTGGTGGGAATTCTTTCCCTGGAAGATATTAAGCGAACTCTTTCTCTATGGCAAAATATCGCCAATTTGCCTCCGGAAATTCACGGAACTTTATCTACCCAAAAACTGATAGATATTTGTACTACTGATATTCTTTATGCTTGGGTTGATGAACCTTTATCTGAAGCTTTAAACCGCATGGCATTACGTGGTCTACATCAGTTACCAGTGGTAGCTAGGGAAAATCCCGATTTTATCCTGGGTTTACTAGAATTTAGGGAACTGGAATTGACTTGTAATATAACAGCAATTACTAAAGCACTCAATAGCTATTTACCAGTTCTACCTGTTAGCGATATAGAGGTATAGAGGGACATTGAAGATCAGTGTGCAGCCGTCAGGGGTAAAACTTAACCACTGACAACTGACAACTCAGAACTGAACTTGAACTAAACTGTAGCTTCTACTTCTGCATCTTCTAAAGATTCTGAATCTACTTGCCGGAGTCGAATATGTTTTTTGCCTAAGGTGATGATAAACTCATCTCCAGGTTTAAGATTCATCTGTTTTGTGTAGGCTGAACCGATGAGCAAGTTGCCATTTGATTGCACACTAATTCTATAGCTGGCACTGCGACCACCACGCCCATTAACACCAGGGGAACTATCTAATTGAATACCCTCTGCATCAATTAGGGCATTCAAGAATTTCATCATATTGACACGCTCTACACCATTTTTTGTAACAGTATAGTAGCCACACTCTTTAGCTTTCTCGTCTTTGCTGAGGGTTTCTAGCTCTCTGACTTTTGTGATCAGTTCTTCGCCAACTAGGGGTTCAATTTTTTTCTGTTTAGGCATTAACTTGGGTCGAAAACGAATTTTTGAAGTTGTTAAGTGAATTTTATTTTAGCTGACATTGAACTAATAGGAAAGGATTCCTTTAATTTTTCAATCACTCTAGCCAAGTATATTACACTCATGGACAAAATTGTTGTACTATCATCAATATTTTCCAGAAATTCTATAAGATCGGGACTTACACACAGGTCAATGAATAATGAACCACGAAGGAGCGAAGAACACGAATAAAAAAGGCTTTGAGGGATATTTTGCCTCAGTCCTAAAAATATATTGTTAACTGGATGGTTGTTTCCCGGGATTTTCCTTTCCCCTTTTCTGCTTTTTCATCAATCATTTTCAAAATTAAATAGGAATACTATAGATGAAACTAACGACTAGAGGACACTACAGTGTGAAGGCTCTGCTAGATTTGAGTTTACAGCCAAAATATGGTCCTGAATCAGTTAAAGCGATCGCTAAACGTCAAGATATTCCCGCTCCCTATCTGGAAAAGCTGCTCATAGAAATGCGTCGCGCTGGTTTAGTAACATCAATTCGTGGTAGCGTTGGTGGGTACAAGTTGGCCAGAAAACCTGCACAAATATCTATTGGACAAATCTTGGAGGCTGTTGGTGAAAATATCACTAATTTACCTCTCAATCATCCTATACCTTCTCAAACAGCCGATTGGGTAACATCCTCTCTCTGGAACAGGCTCAACCAAAAGCTCAAAGAAGCTTTGTACAATATTACCCTGGCTGATCTTTATTATGATGCTCGCAGTTGGCAAGCTTCTCTTGGTGAAGAGGCCAATTTTGTGGTTTAGTCGTTAGTTTTAACAGGGGTCGGGATCAGGAAACAAGGAATAATAAATGATATCTGCTTTCGTTTTGATTTTGGCTGCATTGTTAGATTACTTAATAGGTGATCCTTGGGGTTGGCCGCATCCAGTCCGGGTCATGGGCTGGGTAATTTCCCGTTTGAGTAATTTCTCCCTCAAATATTGTCAAAATCCTTTTTCTCAGCGTCTCGCGGGCATTATATTGGGTATTACTGTCATTATTGCCAGTGGGTTGCTAGGGTGGATAATAGTTAAAATCGCCCAGGGGGTACATCCATTTTTAGGAATTACTGTGGAAAGCATTCTTCTAGCTAGTTGTTTCGCTCTCAAAAGTTTAGGAAATGCAGCTATGGAAGTTCTACAACCTTTAAGTAATGGAGAATTAGCTCAAGCACGACAAATTTTAAGCAATTATGTGGGGAGAGATACAGCTAATCTTTCCGCAGCGGAAATTCTCCGAGCAGTTTTGGAAACTGTTACAGAAAATGCTACGGATGGGGTAATGGCTCCTCTTTTTTATACTATTATTGGTACATTTATCCCTGTTATCGGTCCTGTTCCTTTGGCTTTAGCATATAAAGCTAGTAGCACTTTAGATTCAATGATCGGTTATAAGGAAGCACCTTATACTTACATTGGTTGGTTTAGTGCGCGGTGGGAAGACGGTTTTACTTGGTTGCCCTGTCGCCTAACAGTGATAACTTTATCATTATTATCCACCAAACCTGTAAATGTTTGGCGAATTTGCCGCCGCGACGCAATTAAAGACCCTAGTCCTAATTCTGGTTGGAGTGAATGCGCTTATGCTGCGGTTTTAGGTGTACAAATGGGAGGTGTAAATTGGTATGGTGGGGTGGCTAAACATAAACCACTTTTAGGAGATCCTATTTATCCCATTACACCAGATTCTATTGATAAAGCTTTAAAATTAACCCGATATGCGTTTTTATTGTGGTTAGGATTAGCAATATTAGCAATATTTTTAATACCTTAGTTATCTGCTTCCCAGTATCTCGTGCTTATGGAGAGTATGGAAACGAGATAATGAAAAATTACCAATTACCAATTACCAATCACCAATTACCAATCCTATGTCTACTAAAATAGTTGAAATCCTTTCATCAGAGGAACTGCGTCGGACATTAACTCGTATGGCTTCTCAGATTGTGGAAAGAACGCGAGATTTATCTCAGTTGTTACTTCTGGGTATTCACACTAGAGGAGTTCCTTTAGCTTATTCATTAGCACGACAAATAGAAATTCTGGAAAATATTAGTGTTGCTGTAGGTGCTTTAGATATTACATTTTATCGTGATGATCTTGATCAAATTGGCTTGAGAACTCCAGAAAAAACCGATATTCCTTTTGATTTGACTGCTAAAACCGTGGTACTTGTAGATGATGTCATTTTTAAAGGGAGAACTATTCGTGCTGCTTTAAATGCAGTCAATGAATATGGTAGACCAGAAGTGATTCGTTTAGCTGTATTAGTAGATAGAGGTCATCGAGAGTTACCAATTCATCCAGATTTCGTTGGTAAAAAATTACCGACAGCAAAAGAAGAAATTGTTAAAGTTTATTTACAAGATATTGATGGACGAGATGCTGTAGAGTTAATTAGTAATTGAAACTGTTATTAAGATGATTCGATCACCAAAATTTAAACAACTGGTTTGTTGGGCATTATTAGGTTTATTTACTAGTTTTATTGTTAGTTGCGGTTCTAGCAATTCCAATAATAACCCGAAACTTCCTGTTAAAGGAATTGCCACTATTGAGTTCTGGACAATGCAGCTTCAACCTCAATTTACCAACTATTTTCAGGGTCTAATTACGACATTTGAATCACAGAACCCAAGTATCAAAGTTAAATGGGTAGATGTACCTTGGTCCGCTATGGAGAACAAGGTTTTAACCGCAGTATCCGCAAAAACACCTCCAGATGTTGTTAACCTTAACCCAGACTTTGCTTCCCAATTAGCGGGAAAAAATGCTTGGTTAGATTTAGACAATAAAGTTTCTAATCAAGTTCGTTCCTCCTATTTACCAAATATTTGGCAAGCAAGTACCCTTAATGGCAAGAGTTTTGGCATTCCTTGGTATCTTACCACGCGACTAACTATTTATAACACCGATTTATTAAAACAGGCTGGTATCACTAAACCACCTGCCACTTATGCTGAGTTGGGACAAATGGCACAACAAATCAAAGACAAAACTGGTAAGTACGCTTTTTTTGCTACTTTTGTCCCTCAAGACTCCGGTGAGGTTCTGGAATCACTGGTACAAATGGGTGTCACTCTAGTTAATAATGACGGTAAAGCCGGTTTTAATACACCTCAAGGAAAAGCTGCTTTTCAATATTGGGTAGATTTGTATAAAAAAGGTTTGTTACCAAAGGAATCTTTAACCCAAGGGCATCGTCATGCTATAGATTTATACCAATCTGGAGAAACTGCTTTTTTAGCTTCCGGTCCTGAGTTTCTCAAAACCATTGCTAATAATGCCCCCAAGGTTGCCTTAGCCTCCGCTATTGCCCCGCAAATTACGGGTAATACAGGTAAGAAAAATGTTGCTGTGATGAATATTGTCATTCCTCGTGATAGTAAATACCCTGATGAGGCTGTTAAATTTGCCTTATTTGTGACTAATGACGAAAATCAATTAGCTTTTGCCAAAGCCGCTAATGTCCTACCTTCTACAATTAAGGCATTGTCTAATACTTACTTTAAGGAAGTTCCTGCTAATGCTACTACCGCAGAAAATGGACGGGTAATTAGTGCGTCACAGTTACAACAAGCTCAGGTATTAACCCCTAAACTCAAAGATTTTAAACTTTTGCAAAAATCAATTTACGAAAATTTACAAGCAGCAATGTTAGGACAAAAAACAGTTGATAAAGCTGTAGAAGATGCTGCTCAACTGTGGGATAATCGCTAATGGGTAATGGGTAATGGGTAATAAAAGTGTTTCCTGACACCTGACTAGTGACCCCTGACTACTGACAAAAAATAACCAATTAAATACAGAGAACCACATAATACAACTTGATTATCTGTGGAGGGATAGGCAGCGTCTAAGGCTGAAAATACATCTGTATAAGTGTTACAAAAATTCAAGTCTGGACAGATTGACGCTGCTAAATTAGCTAATTCTCCTAAATTCGCTGAATTGCTATCGGGTACTGGCACTAAATACAATTTATCTCCTGGTTTGAGAAGTTCCTGGAAAATCTCACCATGATCTTTAGTGGCCAGCATTCCCATTACCCAAGTGATGTTTTCGCTGTTGAGTGTATCTACATAATGACGTAAAACATTAGCTGAGGCTGGGTTGTGTGCGCCGTCAATGAGGATTTGTTGACTTCTCCAAGTAATCCATTGCATTCTTCCTGGCCACTTGGTTTTAGCCATTCCTTGAATAATAGCTTCCTCAGAAATTTGCCAATTCTGTTTTTGCAGGATTTCTAAAGCAGCTATTGCTAAGGCTGAATTATGTAATTGAATTTGTCCCTGTAATGCTAAGGGGTATTTTATTGTTTCTGGACTTGCTATTTTTTGATATTCTACCCAGTTTTGATTGATTTTCCGAGATGGTTTAGGGGTAAAAATCGGGCATTTTAGTTCTAATATACGCGATCGCACGACTTTTTGAGCATCTTCTGGCAATAAACCCACCACCACCGGACATCCGGGTTTGATAATTCCCGCTTTTTCTCTGGCAATATGGGTTATAGTCGGTCCTAGTTGTTGCCAATGTTCTCGACTTATGGAACTAATTATTGTCACTAAAGGATGATCACAGACATTAGTGGCATCTAAACGTCCTCCTAGTCCCACTTCAATTACCGCAATATCAACTTGTTCCTGGGCAAAATATAACCAAGCTGCTGCGGTAATTACTTCAAATTGGGTAGGAGATTCTTCATCTGGATTAATTGCTGCTTGAACTTGAAGTATTGATTCACACAATTCATTACTATTAATTGCTTGTTCATTAACACAGATACGTTCTGTCCAATCAACCAAATGGGGGGAGGTGTAGCGTCCGGTCTTATAACCAGCTTCAGTAAGTACCGCAGACAGATAAGCACAAACAGAACCTTTGCCATTAGTACCAGCGACATGAATAATTGGCACTCGGTGATGGGGATTTCCCAAAGTTGCCAATAAATTGACAATTCGAGATAATCCCAAATTGACACCAAAATGCTGAAAGGGTTGGAGTAGGGAATCTATGCTCATGGGAATTGTGTAATTGGTAATTTGGGTAATTTGGTAATTGGTGAAACTTTTGCCTGTTCCCTGTTAAGAGTTCCCAGTTAAGAGTTAAGAGTTCCCAGTTAAGAGTTAAGAGTTCCCTATTCCCTATTCCCCAAATTACGCTTCTTTGCTCAAAAAGTTTTGTATTTGTCTAATAGCAGCAGCGCCTATATTGAAAGCAGCCCAACTAGCAGCGATCGCTAAAGGTGCTAAAACAATTACTACACGAGTATCAATGTCCATATTTAGAAACCCTCTGTAAATTAAAAATTTTAAGTTTTTGACATACCCCCTCGTCCTTTCATGAGCGAGGATTCCTTGACACTTCACTGACTGGTGCTACCGAAAAGTAGTGTGATCCGGTCTTGAGTGTCCGTTTATAGTCTCCCAATGCCCTGTGGCGACTATACCTAGTTTACTATAAAGCCGTCCTAGAAAGATGGGGCTTGTATCCGATTTTTTTCGGTCAACAGTTCTCAGTTTTTATTGTGATCTCAAGTGGGGAATTTTTTCAATGTTCTATGTAAAGTTTCATTAAAAGTTAGTGGTCAGTTGTAAAACGTGAATCACCCATTACCCATTACCCATTACCAATTACCTATTCCCTAGTCAGTTGTCATTAGCAGCATGAAGGAGGGCTAATTGATAGTATTTTTCGGCGTGTGCAATGAGTTCGGTGATTTCGGTGTCTGTGAGTTGACGAACTACCTTACCGGGGAGGCCGAGGACTAGAGAACCGGGGGGGACATTTTTGGTAACTACTGCACCAGCGCCGATAATACTACCTGCACCGACTCTCACGCCGTTTAAGACGATAGCACCAATACCAATTAAACTACCACGTTCAATGTGAGCAGAATGGACCACAGCCCGATGGCCAACAGTGACATAATCTTCTAAAATTGTTGGTACACCTGGATCACCATGGAGAATTGCACCATCTTGAATATTTGTATATTTGCCAATTTCAATCCGTTCTACATCACCTCTAACCACAGATCCATACCAAACACTGGCTCTGGCTGCTATGCTTACAGAACCAATGATTATAGCGTTGGCTGCCACAAAGGCGGCTTGAGAAAATTCAGGAGATTTTGAGTCAGAAGAGATAGACACGATAGAATATGGATATTGTACCCAGGAACACTGGAGAAACTCCAACCTTTAGGGCTGGTTGTCAAACCAGAATATCACGGCTTTGGCCTTCTATGGTCAGACGGTTGTGAAACTTGTTCTCAGGCACTATCCTCACTTTTATGCAGGAGTAAGCAAGTTATCTAAAGTAGTGGAGCAGGAGTGTAAAGTTAAACCTACTGGTGCTGGCAGAAAAACAATACTATGTTTATACGCACTTCATGATAAATCCAGGCTTTCAGTACCCGATATTTGGCCCTGAAATACAGTGTCCCCACTGTCGCCAAAATATTTCAGCGTTGACATTGACGGATACTTATTTGTGTCCCCGTCATGGCGCATTTGAAGCTGAACCCAAAACTGGGGAATTGGTTCATTTACAGTCCGGTCGTCACTGGCGCAGATGGGATGGCGAATGGTATCGTCAACATACTCATCCTGATGGGATTCGTTTTGAAATTCACGAAGCTTTAGATAAGCTTTATACTCAAGGTTATCGGGCTACGAGAATAATTGTTGCTAACCGTTATCAGGAGTTAATGAGTGGCTATTTAGAACGTAGTACACCTTGGCGTTCTGGACAAGGGGAAACTACTACAGGAGCGCGGTTATATGGCTTACCTGTAGATTTTAGCCCTGATTCTGCCGCAGAACCTTGTTGGGAAGTGATTAATTTTGATTTGGATAAAGAACCTGGTGTACCAGTCCGTTACCCATATTTCCGCTTGTTTGAATAGGTAATGGGTAATGGGTAATAGGTAATGGGTAATGGGTAATAGGTAATGGGTAATGGGTGATTGTAAATATCTTCTTGTATTCCTACCTGTTCTCTTTTTTGGGTTTTAGGTTGTAGATTAATCCAAAATCTAAAATCCAAAATCTGAAATTCTATGCACCATACTTCGATTAGAACGGCAAATATCCATCTAGCGATCGCTTTTTATGAAACACTAGGGTTTACGGTGGGCGATCGCTTCACCACCGGTTATACTCTAGCTTGCTGGATGGAAGGTTTGGGAGGGAGAATTGAACTCATCCAAATTCCCCAACCCAAACCAGCCCCAGATGCTTTTGAGGATGAACATTATGTGGGTTACTATCATCTGGCTTTTGATTTAACACACATTACACCAGATTTACCCACTTGGTTAGAAAGTTTAAAAACACGGTTAGCTGCAATAGAAAGTTTACCACCTCTAAAGATTCTTTTGCAGCCTACACAGCAGCAAATTGGCGATAACATCCTAGAAGTCACGTTTATCGCTGATTTTGACGGCTTACCTCTGGAGTTTATACGGTTTCTCCATAAATCGCCCGAAAATTAGTATTCATGCCTTTTGGGTGATAAAATATTTTTCCCTTTCAGGTACATTTTTATTTTCCATGGGGTGCTAAGGAAACATTTGCTCAATTTTTCTAGTCCATCAATATATGTAATCTAAGTTACATATATCTATTCGCCAAAGATATGCCTTTTTTTTCTCTAGCACAACGACATCGCTTTTCTTTAGTTATTTTGAGTCTTTGGGTAATAGCCGCATTTTCATTAAATCATGATGCTGCTTTTAATCTCAAAGAAGGGGGTTTATCAACAACACTCTACAAGTCCAACCCGGAAAAATCCCATCAAACACTAGTTACTAAAGAAACAGCCAATTTCGCCATTACAGCAAACGTTCGCAAAACAGTCCTCGACAATGGCTTAACTGTTCTCACGAAGGAGGTTCATAATGCTCCGGTGGTGACAGTACAAGTATGGTATAAATTTGGTTCTGGTCAAGAAGCAATTGGGGTAAATGGCATTGCTCACCAATTAGAACATATCATGTTTAAAGGTACTAGCGATCGCCGGATTCAATTTGGCCAGTTATTTAGTGCTTTAGGTAGTGATTCTAATGCTTTTACCAGTTATGACCAAACTGCATATTACAACACTGCTCAAGGGCATAAACTCACCTCTCTGTTGACGTTAGAAGCAGATAGAATGAAAAACTCACTTATAGATCCTCAACAGTTAGCTAGTGAGAAACAAGTGGTGATTTCTGAATTACTTGGTTACGAAAATAGCCCGGAATACCGTCTAAAACGCGCTGTGATGAAGTCGGTTTTTCCCAATCATCCCTACGGTTTACCCATTGGTGGTACTAAGGCTGATGTAGAGAAATTAACGGTTGAACAAGTAAGAGAATATTACCAAAAATTCTACAGTCCTGACAATGCTGTTTTGGTAATTGTAGGAGATTTTGACACCGCACCAACGTTAAAAAATGTCCAAGCTATTTTTGGTAAAATCCCTAAAGGCCAATATTCACCCGATAATCTTATAACTCCATCCTATTCCCCATCACCAGCAATTCAACTACAAGAACCGGGAGGAAATCCATTACTACAGATAGTTTATCCGCTTCCTCAAATTAATCAACCAGATGTACCCGCTTTAGAAGTCATGGATTATATCTTAACTGCGGGTAAAAATTCTTACCTATATCAAGAGTTGGTAGAATCGGGTTTAGCTAGTGATTTGAAAGCAAATGTCGCTAGTTTACGGGCTGGTGGCTGGTATGAAATATTAGTAACTGCTGCGAGAAATCAGGATTTGCATAAAATTGATATAGCGGTAACAAAAGCGTTGGAAAACCTTGTTAACATAGGTATCACAACAGAACAAGTAGAACGAGCAAAAACCCAATTAACAGCTTCAGTTATTTTAAATAATCGTGATATAACCAGTCAAGCCATGCAATTGGGTAATGATCAAATCACAACAGATAATTACCAATATACAGAAAATCATTTAGTAGATATTCGGGAAGTTAAACCTAGGGATGTAATTAATGTCATCAATAAATATCTACAACCAGAAGCGCGGACAGTGGGATTTTTTGAACCTACTCAACAAACAGGTACAAATCAGATCAAATCTGATTCCGGGATAACAAAAGATAATTTTGCCGTTGATTTTACGGTAGTTCCAGCAGAAGTAAAGAAATATTTACCACCTGTAGATATCTTACCGAAAACAGGAACAAAAGAAATACCCCAGGAGTTAAAATTTGCTAATGGGTTACGCATACTACTATTACCAGATAAAACTACACCTACAGTCACTTTAAGCGGACATATTAAAGCAGGAACAGAATTTGATGGAAGTAATAAGGGAGGATTAGCCTCCTTAGTAGCAGCAAATCTGATGAATGGGACGAAAAATAAAGATATGCGGACTATTGCTCAAGAATTAGCAGCAAAAGGCGCAAATTTGGACTTTCAAGCCTATCGTGAAGGTGTGAGGATCAAAGGTAGCAGTTTAGCAGTAGATTTACCGATTTTACTCTTAACATTGACAGACGTAATTAAAAATAGCACATTTCCAGAAAAAGAGTTTAAACTCTCGCGTCAACAGGCTTTAACCTCCCTAGATTCAGATTTAGATGATCCTGAAAAGATTGCAACTCGTATCTTTATTCAATCTATTTATCCAAAAAAACACCCATTACATAGTTTTCCGACAGCGGAGACTATTCAGAGCATTAAACGTGAAGACGTGATAGCTTTTAAAGCGCAACATTATCGCCCAGATACTACAGTGTTAGCAATTGTAGGCGATTTTGATATTAACAAAGTGCGATCGCTCATTCAAGCACAATTAGGAAATTGGCAAGTAAAAGGCCAACCACCAGTGGTAAAATACCCCAAGGTGGAGATGCCGAAAAATGTAATTAATGTTAATCCCGTTGTTCCTGGTAAACCCCAAGCGATTACTTATATGGGTTATACAGGGATTAATCGTCAAGATAAACGATTTTATGCGGCGATGGTCTTGAATCAAATTCTCGGAGGTGATACATTATCAAGTAGACTAGGGGCAGAAGTGCGCGATCGTCAAGGCTTAACCTACGGAATTTATAGTAATTTCATCACAGGTAAGAATGTCGGCACATTTTTAATTGAAATGCAAACCAGTCCAGAAGACGCACACAAAGCGATTTCCAGTACCCGTGACCTGCTCAAACAAGTTCACCAACAAGGTGTTACCCTAGAGGAAGTAGAAACAGCCAAAGCTAATTTAATCAGTAATTATAATATTTCCTTAGCCAGTCCAGAACAACTCAGTGAAAGAATGGTCATGAATCAGGTTTATGGCTTAAATCAGGTAGAATTGCGCTCATTTATTAGTAAAATAGAGCAGGTTAAATTGAGTCAAGTCAATCAAGCTGCTCGTGAGTTACTTCACTCTGATAAAATTGTTGTTGTGACAGCAGGTCCGCCAATTCTTGCCCATAAAAACATCAATTGAGTATAGTTATGAGTCATTGTCAAAGGTGTAATCTACAACTATCTATTTAGCTATGAGTAAATTTTTGACTGTTATTTTCTCCCTGCTCATGAGTATAGTAATCATGGGTACATCTCCAGCAACAGCAGAGAATCTATGGAATAATCTCTTAAAACAACCTCAGTTAGAAATTACGGTCAGCTTGGGTAATACTGCTAATGAATTAAAATTTGAACCAAATTACTTAGAATTTACCCCTGGTAAACGTTACAACCTGAAATTAAATAATCCTAGCTCCCAAAAACATTATTTTACTGCTAAAGACTTTGCTGATGGAATTTGGACACAAAAAGTCGAAGCGGGTAAGGTAGAAATTAAAGGTAATATTCACGAACTAGAACTTAAACCTGGTGCAGAAGCAGAATGGGTGTTTGTCCCCATAAAATCAGGAAAATATGCTTTACGATGTACTATAGCTGGACACACAGAAGCGGGAATGAAAGGAGAAATTGTGATTAAGTGATCATCTCTTTCTAGAGGCGCGAAAATAAGTTAACGTCAATATAGATATTTTTGGCAATAAATCTCAACAACTTCACACTCAATTAGTAAAGCACCAGTAATTTCTCAATTTAATGATGAACATTTTCACCAGCCTGCTTTCGCAACCAGTCGAGCCAAAACCCGAAAAACAACAACGTCGAGGGATTGAAATTAAATCACCCCGTGAAATCGAAATTATGCGGCAATCAGCTAAGATTGTAGCAACCGTCCTCAAAGAAATTTCTGAGCTAGTGCAGCCGGGAATGACAACTGCTGATTTAGATGCTTATGCTGAAAAACGTATCCGGGAAATGGATGCAACTCCTAGTTTTAAAGGATACCATGGCTTTCCTGCTTCCATCTGTTCCAGTATTAATAATGAGGTTGTCCATGGGATTCCTAGCCCTAAAAAGGTAATTCGGTCTGGAGATGTTTTAAAAGTTGATACAGGAGCTTATTATCAAGGTTTTCACGGTGATTCCTGTATTACTATCGCTGTCGGGAATGTCACAAATGAAGCTGCGAAACTGATTAAAATAGCTGAAGAATCCTTATACAAGGGAATTGAACAGGTAAAAGCTGGTGTACATCTCACGGAGATTGCGGGTGCGATTGAAGATCATGCGAAAGGTCATGGTTTTACAGTAGTAGAACAATTTACTGGTCATGGTGTAGGTAGAAATTTGCACGAAGAGCCAGCGGTTTTCAACTATCGGACTCATGAAATACCGAATGTAAAATTACGCTCAGGGATGACTTTAGCAATTGAACCAATTTTAAATGCTGGTTCTAAAAATACCAGAATTTTAGCTGATAGATGGACAGCGGTAACGGTTGATAATGCTTTATCGGCTCAGTTTGAGCATACGGTGTTAGTGACAGATACTGGTTATGAAATTCTCACTGATAGAGAACAACTTTAAAGGTGATTTTGGTGATTTTGGTGATTTTGGTGATGTAGATGATTAATGGACAACGGATAAAAGACAACCTACTTAATTACATTGTTAATTCCCACCAAGTTTTTTGACCAACCATACCATCTGCTGATAAAGTTCGACGATTTTGAAAGGCTTTAACAGCGGCTTCGGTGATTGGTCCAAAAACGCCATCAACAGGTATTCCATAACCATTAGAAACTAAAAGTTTTTGTAAAACTCTCACAGATATACCTGAGTTACCAAAACTAATCACGGGCATAGGATTATTCTGGGTTGTGGGATATCGTGTTGGTAATTTAATATCTGTTGTTGCTATAATGTCTATGTCACCAGCATCAGCCAAAAGAAGTTGTGCTTCAAAAGAATTGACAGACATTTGTTTTTGTGTAATTTGCTCAAAGATTTTGTTCCGTCGAAAAGAGATGGCTAAGGGATGAGTTGGGGAAGGTTCACTTATTTGTATAAATTCTGGTGGTATAATTTGAGTCGGGGAAATTAACTGGGTTGATTGACTATTTGTTAATGGCACACCATTTTCTAAGTGAAACAGGGTTTGGTTGAATGGAAAATGGGGAATATTTAGTTCTCTTGGATTAAATACACCCATCATCAGCAGTCCGATTTCAGTCATTGTATTTTATAGATATACTTACTCGCCAGGGAAAAGGGAAAAACAAAATATAATTACTGTATAAAACTACTAATATAAAACTACTAATATTTATACGTAATTTAAAGTTAAAGAAAATTACTACTATGAAATAGTCAAAAATAATGTTGTGTATGGAGTTTTTCTAGCCATTGAGGAGAATTGATGTATCACAAGCATGAAGATTTAAATTACAAGTAAATATCCTCAAGAAGTTGATATCAAAAGGACGATCTGATTTGAGACTATAAGAAGACTATAAGAATTATTAATTTTAGTCATCTATCTTAAGGGAGTTCAAATTATTAAAAAAATATTTATGGCAGATTGCAATGTGTTTGAGTATAAAAAAATTCCCAATCTATTTAGATTAGATTGGGAATCTCAGATTGTCAAGATTTGACTAGGGTAATAGTTTAACCAATACTATTGGCAACTGGATGAAAGTAAAAGGCAAAACCTAGTACAGTATAAGCTGCTAGAAGTAAAGTCCCTTCTAACCAATTAGATTTACCATCAGAACTAATACTATTAGCAATTAAAACTGAGACAGCAACGGCTACTAATTCAAATGGGTTAAAATCTAAATCCATGGGTTGACCAATTATCCAACCAGCAATGACTAAAACTGGGGCCACAAATAGGGCAATTTGCATACTTGAACCCACAGCGACAGACATAGAAAGATCCATTTTATTTTTCATGGCTACGGTGACAGCGGTAGCGTGTTCAGCAGCGTTACCGATAATGGGGACTAAAATCACCCCAGTAAATAGTGCGCTTAAACCTAGTTTAGATGTAGCAACTTCTAGGGAACTCACTAATAATTCTGACTCAAAGGCAACTAACAAGGTACAGGCTAAAAGTACACCAGTCCACAACCAAATATTTGGTTTTTCATGGGAAACTTCTTCTATTCCTTCTATACCTTCTATTCCTTCTACGTCTACTACACCAACTTCATACAAATACGCATGAGTTTTCATAGAAAACAGTAGTGTTAAGGCGTAAACTAGAATTAAGACTATAGCCACCGCTAGAGAGAGATTCTGTACCGTTTTTTCGCTAATACCTGCGGAGGTATAGTTCATTGCTGTTGGTAGTAAAATGGCAATTACCGCCAAGTTCATGGAGGAAGCATTTACCCGCGCTACAACTGACTCAAATGTTTGTTCTTTGTAACGAATACCGCCTAATAACATGGATAAACCCATGACGAGGAGTAAATTACCGATAATTGATCCAGTAATACTGGCCTTGACAACATCAATTAGTCCTGCATTCAGAGCCACCAAGGCAATAATTAATTCTGTAGCATTACCAAAAGTCGCGTTTAAAAATCCGCCCAGAATTGGACCGACTACCACAGCTATTTCTTCGGTCGCTGTACCCATCCAAGCGGCTAGTGGTAGTATAGCTAATGCAGCAGTGATGAAGATTATTAAGTCTCCCCATTCTAAAAAGTGGGCTGCTAGAGATACGGGTATAAACAGCAGCAGTACGGTGAAAATAATGTTCTTGATTGACATTTTTACCTTAATTTCAGGGTATCTGTGCCAGATCCCCTGAAATATCATCTACATTTGCACACCTATCATATCTGCCAGAACTGGTAATTGGTAATTGGTAATTGGTAATTGGTAATTGGTAATTGGTAATTGGTAATTGGTAATTGGTAATGGGTAATTGGTAATGGGTAATTGGCTTCATCTATAGTTGTATTCTTGTTTAGAAAAGATTGTGATAAGATTTAGTTTTGTTTCTTATGTTTTATTTATAACTGATTTTGTGAGACAACAATTGTAGAAAGGTAGACATAGCAAGAATCTTCTTCAAAATTGCACATTTATTTGGGTAACAATATATGACTTCAGCAGCGGAAATACCAAGTAGTTCTGTCTCGATCTTACCATTAGATAAACGGGCTAAATACAGTCCTGAACATGATCCCCTGAAAATTGCTCAAGGTGTTTATGTTACGGTTCATGGTCATTTTTATCAACCCCCTAGAGAAAATCCTTATCTGGATGCGATTGAACGTCAACCCAGCGCCACGCCTTTTCATGACTGGAATGAGCGCATTCATTGGGAATGCTATCGTCCTAATGCCTTTGCAAGGGTATTAAATGACCGTGGAGAAGTTGTGGGGATTGTGAATAATTATGAGTACATGAGCTTTAATATTGGTCCAACGCTGATGTCGTGGTTAGAACGCTATGATGTGGAGGTTTATCAGCGGATTTTGGAGGCTGATGCTAAAAGTTGCCAACGGTTAAATGGTCATGGCAATGCGATCGCTCAAGTATATAATCATATTATCCTACCTTTAGCCAACGAAAGAGATAAATACACACAAATTCGCTGGGGTAAAGAAGATTTCCGTTCGCGCTTTGGCCGTGATCCCGAAGGGATGTGGTTAGCAGAAACAGCCGTAGATTATGCCACCCTACAGGCATTGGTAGCGGAAAAGATTAAATTTATCATTTTAGCACCTTCTCAAGCCCAGCGTTGTCGTCCTTTCCCGACAGAGGATGATCCCCATAGTCAATGGCATGAGGTAGGGGGTAATCAGATTGATCCCACTCGTCCCTATCGTTGTTATTTGGATAGTCGGGAAACTGGAAAAAAATCACAGGCCTATATTGATATCTTTTTCTATGATGGTCCGATTTCCCGGGATATGGGTTTTAGTGATGTTGTCTATAATTCCCATCATTTTGCTGGCCGGGTGGGGGCGGCTATTCGTGGGGATCATCGTCGGTCCCAGTTAATTTCTGTAGCCACGGACGGGGAAACTTTTGGACACCACAAAAAAGGCACGGAGAAGACTCTGGCCTATGCCTTTATTGGTGAGTTTCCTGATCATGGTTGGACTGTCACCAACTACGCCCATTATTTGAGTTTAAATCCTCCTAGTTGGGAAGTGCAATTAAAGCCCGTCACAGCCTGGAGTTGCGCTCATGGTGTGGATAGATGGCAAGATGATTGTGGTTGTGGTGGGGAAGGGGGTGTGTGGCATCAAAAATGGCGGCGGCCACTACGAAATGCGTTAAATTGGTTACGGGATCAGTTAACTGATGTTTATGAAAAACATGGTGGTATGTTATTCCGTAATCCTTGGCAAGCAAGGGACGAATATATTCACGTCATGTCTGATCGTTCTCATACTAATGTTAGCCATTTTTTATCTCGTCATCAAACTCATAAACTAGACGCTGGTGAACAGGTAGAGGCTTTACGCTTGTTAGAAATGCAGCGTCATTCTTTACTAATGTTCACTAGTTGCGGCTGGTTTTTTGAAGAAATTTCCCGCCCAGAGGGAACACAGATTTTGCGTTATGCCGCCCGTGCTTTAGAATTAGCAGGAGATGTATCAGGTGTACAATTGGAAAAGGGTTTTCTCAAACGCCTGATGTTAGCTCCTAGTAATGTGGAAGAGTTTAAACATGGAGCAGATATATATCATAAATTGGTATTAACTGCTCAAATTGGATTTAAACAAGTCGCCGCCCATTATGCTATTACTTCCTTATTTAATCATCGCAAAAATACTGTTTCTGGACAGGACACAGATAAACAATCCCATGGTAATTATCAGCGAGTCTATTGCTATACTGCCCATGAGTTAGATTACTATAAGCAGCGTATTGGTCCGTTAACTATGGTAGTAGGACATTTGCAGCTAGTGTCAGATATTACTTGGGAAAGTGAAAATTTAATATTTGCTGTACTGCATTTGGGGGGTTGGGATTTTCACTGCTGCATTCAACAGTTTACTGGCAGACGTAACTATGGTGAAATTAAAGAAAAGCTGCTTACAGCCTTACAGCAAGCTAGTGTAGCTCATGTTATTTTGGTAATGACTCAAGTATTTGGGGGTGAAGCTTTTAGTTTACAGACTCTATTTGCTGAAGAACGTCATCGGATTATGCGGTTGTTAAGTCAGGAAACATTGGCGCGATTAGACCAATTATATACTCAGGCTTATCGTGATAATTACGGTGTCATCATGGCTTTTCATCGAGATGGATTAGAAGTACCACGGGAATTACAAGTAGCAGCGGAAATTGCTTTAGGACATCGTTGTTTGATAACATTGCGATCGCTACAGCAAGCGCAGCTATCGCTACAGCAAGCGCAGCTATCGCTAGAACAAGATATTAATGAAGCACAATTAAGCTGGAATCTCATGGTAGAATTGGAGGCGATTTCTCATGAAGCGGAACATCTTCGTTGTCAATTAAATATTCCCGAAGGCAATCAAATCCTAGAACAATTAATAGTTAAGTTATTGTGGCAATTATTGTATGATGCCAATAGCAATTTGGATACAGATATCCAACGGTTAGAACGGTTGATTGATATTGGTTATAAGCTGCATATTGGCATTAATTTAAACCATTCCCAAGAACTATATTGGAGTTGTTTACATAGCCAAATATTGCCACGAATTGCGAATATTAACAGTGAAGCAGAAACCATACAATGTCGTCAATTGCTGAAATTAGGACAAAAACTAGCGGTTGATGTTAGTCCATTTTTGGATAAATTATAGCATTTCCCATGCTCGTAAGGTACAAAGTTTTTTAGTTTTAGGGAACAGGGAACAGGGGACTCTTAACAGGGGACAGGGGACAGGGGACAGGGGACAGGGGACTCTTAACAGGGAACAGGGGACTCTTAACAGGGGACTCTTAACAGGGGACAGGGGACAGGGAACAGGGGACTCTTAACAGGGAACGATGAACCCTTCTAGAAATTTTGTAAGTTGTAGGGTGCTTTACTACTGCATAAATCTTGCAAATAAACAGATTGTTGATATCTGACGCTCCCTACCAATGTGCTTTCTGTTGCCTCTTGCTTTTTGCTTTGCTATAATTCTGCGATTTATGATGTTAATTAAAAACCGTTATCGTTTGCTCAAACAGATTGCTAAAGGGGAATTTTATCAAACATTTCTTGCAGTAGATGAAAATCAATTTCCTCCCCTTGCTTGTATTCTTCAAAAATTGTCGTCTCCAGGGCAAACAGTTGAAGATTTTGAATATCAAGCACAGCAATTAACAGAATTAAGTAAACATCCTCAAATTCCCAAATTAATCACCCATTTTACAGAAGATAAATATGATTATTTAATTCAGGAATTTATCGAAGGTGATAATTTAGCTACTGTGTTAGAAAAGCAAGGTATTTTTGATGAAAATCAAATTTGGCAAGTTTTAAAAAGTTTATTACCCGTTCTCAGTTTTATTCATAATCATCAAATTATTCACCGCAATATTAACCCAGACAATATTATTTGGCCGACTGTTAACCAAAATCAAAATTTATTAGAAAATCTATTTTTAACGGATTTTACAGTCGTTAAATTTGTCCATAGAAATCAATCAAAAGATGATATAGTTGGGAGTCCAGAATATATTTCTCCAGAACAAATACAAGGTAAAGCCGTTTTCGCAAGTGACTTATATAGTTTAGGTGTAACTTGTATTTATTTACTAACTCACATACCACCATTTGAATTATTTAATATAACTCATCATAGCTGGATATGGCGGGATTATTTAACTAATCAAATTAGTGAACATTTAGCGCAAACCCTGGATAAACTGGTAAAACACAATTTACAAGAACGCTGGAAATCAGCAAATGAACTTATTTACAACTTGGGAATTAAAGCTAATGATTTACGTTTATCATCTCATATTTCCCAGAATGATTGGCAACTTTATCATACAATCACAAATCAAATTCATAGTCCTATTAATACCATAGCATTAAGCCCTGATAGTCAAATTTTAGCAAGTGGTGATGATGATAAAAGTATTAAATTATGGGATTTAAAAACTCAACAATTAATAGCTAACTCCAAAGGACATACCCAAGCCATAACAGCAGTTAAATTTAATCCCAATGGGACAATTTTAGCCACTGCTAGTGATGATAAAACTATCAAATTATGGGATACAAAAACATTAACAACAATTCAGACCTTAAGTGGACATTCCCACGCTGTCAAGTCTCTAGCATTTCATCCCCATGGGCTTTTAGCCAGTGGAAGTTGGGATAAAACCATTAAAATATGGGATATAAATACAGGTTTAGAACTTCACACTTTAACTGGACATAAATTACAAGTAAATGCTGTTGCTTTTAGTCCTCAAAGGGAACTTTTAGCTAGTGCTAGTCATGACAAAACAGTTCGTATTTGGCAACTACAAAACGGAAAATATAACTTATTAACAACTCTTTTAGGTCATACTTGGGCAGTTTTGACAGTTGCATTTAGTCCCACCAATCAGAATTTATTGGCAACTGGTAGCGGTGATAATACAATTAAATTATGGGATGTTAACACTGGTGAAGTAATTAACACACTTTCCGGTCATTCCTGGTCAGTAGTAGCTGTAGCCTTTAGTACAGATGGGGAAAAGCTAATTAGTGGCAGTTGGGATAAAACAGTGAAAATTTGGCAAATCAGCACAAAATCAGAAATTACCAGCCTTGTAGGTCATACAGACTCAGTATCTAGCCTTGCTATTAGCGATGATACAGAATTAATTGTCAGTGGTAGTAAAGACAATACAATCAAATTATGGCGTAGATGATAATTGACAATAATTAATTATCGTCAATTATCAATTATCAGTTGAAAATAATCAGGCGCTACCAGTGAAGGCAACTTCTGGAAATTTTAATTGCGCTTCTGCCATTGGGCGTTTTCTGCCTTCTTCTTGCCAGTAGTTAATTACTTCTGTGGCTTTATTGAGCAACTCCACGCGGTCAACATCTGTAATCCAATGTTTGGATTCTAACTCTTTTTTTAGTTCTTCCCAGGCATCATTTCTGGGCCAGAAAAAGTATTTGGTTAGGGGACTAGAACCTTTACCAACCACTTGGTCAACTGCAAGGGCGACGTTTTCGTCTAACCAGAGAATTTTTAAAATGAACTTGGTCAATTACACCTCCGGGGAATATCCGGGTTTTTTGCTTGGGTTTGCGACCCCTTATTCTAACTCAATCTTTGACTAATTGACCAATAAATATTGGTAAAATCTGATTTTTTTAGTTATTTTCTTGTTTTCCCTCCATAACATACAGCACTTCTCAATGTTATGAGGTACAAGAACCCCACCCCCAAACCCTCCCCGCAAGCGATAAGGGGGCTTAAGATGTACCTCATAAGAGCGGAAACGGCTGTATGTTTCTGACCTCTACTATAAATGTATATATAGTTGCGTGTTCAAAAGTATTTTAATTATTGTATTTACACTTTATTAGATTTAATTTATAATTAATTTGCTTAACTGAGTTTTTTAAAGCTTATCATCCAAATTCCCCATTCTTTTAAAAAAATTAGGTTTGCTGATACTATTTATCACTCAGTTTTTGTCGGTGAAGTAATTAATTATTTCTTGGTAGTGAAAATGGTAGTAAACATCATCAACATTCCTCCTACTAAAATCATGATTGCTAATCCTCCGGTGACTAAATCTAAAGTATTGTTATCTATGGTCATATTATTCATTCCTCTAAATTGTACATCATAAATAATAATACACAAATAATAATACACAGCTACAAATTAATAATGCAGATATTGATCAAAAAGCGGCCAGTTTTTTACAAAAATGTCCTGGTCTGCGATTGGGAAAAGATAAGTTATGATTTATTAGCATAAGTGACTCATCTTGCACACAGAGAAAATCCATCTGCGTGGGTTTTAAGACACTGTGAACACACAATAAAGTATATTTTCCAGGAATACTACTATGTATCAAACAGATCCACCTCCTTCACCCCAAGAAGTGTTACCAACGATGTATGATCTCAAAAGTGAAGATCCAGAGGAGAAAGGTTTGCCTGATCAATTCCATTTATTACAGTTGGCGTTAAAAATTGTCGTTATGACAAGGGAACAGGGAACAGGGAACAGGGAAGAGGTTTTCGGCAACTTTACTTTTCGTTACTTATGTCGGTTTTTTTCCGTTCACCTACTTAATATAATAATTATATAATAATTTATCTGATAGCGTAGCATGACACAAGCCCAGGGTGTCCGGTTACTGAGCGACTTGTACTGAGCTAGTCGAAGTACAGGACTTAGGGATTTACAGAATGTTTTATGAGATAATAGAAATTAACCAACCGTAATAAATATCAAAGTGTGAAAAAATGAACTTACAAAAATTACAACCTAGAGCAGCATTAAATAAAGCATTTCTGAAAATTAACCCCTTTAGAAATGATGTTGAAAATTTTAAAAATCATCTGCAAAATCTAATTAATAAAATTAATGAATCGGAATCTGAAGAATTTCATAAAAATCTGATTGTGGATTTTTTCAAGAATACTTTTTATAGTGCAAATCATTTCATTAATACTAAGGGACGCAATGATCTAGTTATTTATAATGGTAAAGATGCTAAAACTAGTGTAGGGGTGATTTTAGAATTTAAAAAGCCAAATAATAAAAGTGAAATGTTGAAGGTTGATCATCTCAATACTAAAGCATTTCAGGAATTAGTTTTGTATTTCTTGCGAGAACGTTTAACAGGGAAAAATTTAGAAATTAAATATTTAATCGCTACTAATATTTACGAATGGTTTATTTTCGATGCTCAGACCTTTGAAAACTTATTTATTGGTAATAAATCTCTAGTTAAACAATTTACTGATTTTGAAGCAGGGAGATTAACCAGCAAAAAAACTGAATTTTTCTATAAAGAAATTGCTCAACCTGCGATTACTGAAATTACCGATAAAATTACCTTTACCCATTTTGATATTCGAGAATATCAGGAATATTTAAACCCTGGTAAACATCCAGATGAACATAAGTTAATTTCCCTATTTAAACTATTTTCTCCAGAACATTTATTAAAATTACCTTTTACTAATGATAGTAATACTCTTGATAAAGGTTTTTACAGTGAATTATTACATATTATCGGTTTGGTAGAAACTAAGGAAGGTGGTAAAAAGCTGATTCAACGCAAAAAACAACATGATAGAAATATTGGTTCTTTGATAGAAAATGCTATTTCCCAAATTGATAGTTTAGATAAAATTTCTCGTTTAGAAAAACCCGAACTATTTGGAGAAACATATCAACAACAACTTTTTAATCTAGGTTTAGAATTAGCAATTACTTGGATGAATAGAATCCTGTTTTTAAAATTATTAGAAGCTCAATTAATTAGATATCATAAAAATGACCTGTCTTGGGGATTCTTGAATTTACAAAAAGTTGCAAATTATGATGATCTCAATAGTCTATTTTTTAGTGTTTTAGCGCGTAAACCACAGGAAAGAAGTCAGAATTTACAACAAAAATTACAAGAAAGATTTGCTCATGTTCCTTATTTGAATAGTTCTTTGTTTGAACCGACAGACATTGAACAAGAAACTATTTGTATTAGCAATTTGAGAAATGAAAAATTGCCCATTTTCCCTGGTACGATCTTAAAAGACAATAATGGTAAAAAACTGACCGGAGAAATTAATACCTTAGAATATCTGTTTGCTTTTCTCAATGCTTACAATTTTAGTAGTGACATTGGGGAAGAAATTCAGGAAGAAAATAAAAGGTTAATTAATGCTTCTGTATTGGGTTTAATTTTTGAGAAAATTAATGGTTATAAAGATGGTTCTTTCTTTACCCCCGGTTTTATTACTATGTATATGTGTCGGGAAACCATTAGAAGAGCGGTTATCCAAAAGTTTAATGATCTTAAAGGTTGGAATTGTAAAACTATTGATGATTTATATGATCAAATCGAGGATAAAAAAGCAGCTAATGATCTTATTAACAGTTTGAAAATATGTGATCCTGCTGTGGGTTCAGGACATTTTTTAGTTTCTGCTTTAAATGAAATTATTGCGATTAAAAGTGAGTTAAAAATTTTACTGGATAGACAAGGTAAGAGATTAAAGGAATATAGTTTTGAGGTTGCTAATGATGAGTTAATTGTCACTGATGAAGATGGTTTATTATTTGAGTATAACCCGAAAAATCAGGAAAGTCAACGAGTACAAGAAACTCTATTTTATGAGAAACAAACGATTATTGAAAATTGTTTATTTGGTGTGGATATTAACCCCAACTCTGTAAAAATCTGTCGGTTGCGTTTATGGATTGAACTTTTGAAAAATGCTTATTATAAGACCTCTCCCCTAACCCCTCTCCTGGGAGGAGAGGGGAATATGAGAGAATTGGAGACTTTACCGAATATTGATATTAATATCAAATGTGGTAATTCTTTAATTAGTCGGTTTTCCTTAGATGGTAATTTGCAAGTTGCTTTAAGTAAGCAGAAATACACTATAGAAGATTATAAAAATGCTGTCAAAACTTACCGCAATGCTGAAAATAAGGAGCAGAAGCGGAAAATGGAGAGATTAATTCAGGAAATTAAGGGTAATTTTAAGACTACTTTACAGGGAATTGATCCTAATAAAACTAAGTTAAGAAAGTTAGAGGGTGAGGTTGAGAATTTGGAAAATCAAATTTTTCTGATTCCAGAAACTAAAGCTGAGAAAACTAAGCGGGAGAAAAAAATTGCTAAGTTAAATAATGAGATTGATAAGTTACGGGTTGAGATTGAGGATATAGAAAATGGTAAAATCTATGAAAATGCTTTGGAATGGCGTTTTGAGTTTCCTGAAGTATTAAATGATGACGGTATTTTTATCGGTTTTGATGTGGTTATTGGTAATCCCCCTTATATCGGAGGAAGAGAATGGAAATTAGAAAAATCTGAATTTAATTATTATGTGAATACTTATAAAGGTGCGGAATATCAATTTGATGCTTATGTTTTATTTTGGGAATTAGCTACTATTTTATCAAAGGATTTGATTTGCTATATAACTCCAAATACATGGTTAAATAATCAGAAAAACCTCTTAATTAGAAATATAATCCTTAAATTAAATATCATAAAAATAGCTGATTATTCTAAAACAAAAGTTTTTGAAGATGCTACAGTTTTACCAATAATTACACTAATTCAGAAAAAAATTAACTCTACTACTCAAACAGAGATTTTAATTCCTAGTTTAGAGAATAATTACCAGCTTATGAGTAAGTGTATAGTTAATCAATCTCTTTGGAAACAAGATGATTTACAAATTATTAATATTGATATTACAGAAAAGGATGTTTTTTTAAGAACTAAAATAGAAAATGGCAGTCAGTTATTAGAAAATTTAGCTGTAATAAAAAAGGGTATACAAATTTACGAAACAGGAAAAGGAAATCCCAAGCAAAAAAAAGAAGATGCACAAAATAAAATATTTGAAGCTAATTCCCAGATAGATGATACCTATAGACCATATTTGGAAGGAAAAGATGTTAATACATATTCGATTTCTTGGCAAAATAGGTGGCTTAAATATGGTTCAAACCTTGCTGCTCCCAGAGATATTTCTCTTTTTGAAGGAGAAAGAATATTAGTGAGACGTATTGTTGGTAAAAAACTTATTTCTTGTTACACTAATGATAATTTTGTAACCAGTCAATTATTGCAAATAGTCAAACCTTACAATCAGTCGCTTACAAAGTATATTTTAGGGATTCTAAATTCTCAACTAATTGCATTTTATTTTAAGAAGAAATATAATAGACAAGATGTAACTTTCCCAGAGATTAGGATTTATGAACTTTCTTCTTTACCAATAAAGATTTCTAATAACAAATTAGATTTAGAAAAATTAGTTGATCAAATTCTCAACGCTAAAAAATCAGATCCCAATGCAGATACAACCGCATTAGAAACAGAAATTGATCAAATGGTTTATCAACTATATAATTTAACAGCAGAGGAAATTCAAATTATCGAAAGTTCTCAATAATATCACTTTATCCATGTCCCCAACTTCTGATATTAATTAGTTTTCGTAGCTTGGGTTAAGCGACAGCGCAACCCAACAAATGCTTAAAAATCTTGGTTTTCCTAACGTCAACCCACCCAATATCTGATTCAGACAATTATAATTTATTGACAGAATAAAAAAGAAATTCGGGATATTATCCTTCTCAAAACTATTTGTATTAGTTTACATCCTGTAAATCCTTAAATCCTGGATATCCTGATTCTGACAATAATCTTGCTAAAATTGCAGATACTGATTTAATAACTTGGTTAAATCAACAAGATCATCCATAATAGTTTTCCTAGGTTGGGTTAAGCAACAGCGCAACCCAACAAACGCTTGAAAATCTTGGTTTTCCTAACGTCAACCCACCCAATATCTCATTCAGACAATTATAATTTATTGACAGAATAAAAAAGAAATTCGGGATATTATCCTTCTCAAAACTATTTGTATTAGTTTACATCCTGTAAATCCTTAAATCCTGGATATCCTGATTCTGACAATAA
>NZ_BJCF01000009.1 GCF_005402965.1 Dolichospermum planctonicum | reverse complement strand
CAGATGGCATTCAATCCAGTGTCGCTCTTGCTCTTGCTACTTTCAGCAATATCGAAAACCTCACTCTTACAGGAACAACCGCTATCAACGGTATAGGTAACGATACCCATAACGTCATTACAGGTAATACGGCTAATAACATCCTTGATGGTGGTTTAGGTAATGATACCCTTAATGGTGGTTTAGGTACTGATACTTTGATTGGTGGTTTAGGTGACGATATCTATGTTGTAGATAGCATAACTGACACCATCATGGAAAATCAGGGAGAGGGTACAGATGGCATTCAATCCAGTGTCGCTCTTGCTCTTGCTACTTTCAGCAATATCGAAAACCTCACTCTTACAGGAACAACCGCTATCAACGGTATAGGTAACGATACCCATAACGTCATTACAGGTAACACGGCTAATAACATCCTTGATGGTGGTTTAGGCAATGATACCCTTAATGGTGGTTTAGGTAACGACAGTTTGATTGGTGGTACAGGAAATGATACTTATTTGTTCTCCATTACCACTAGCGTCGGTACTGACATCATTACAGAGGCAGTAGTGGGTGGTCAAGATACCATTGACTTCACTGGTACAACCACAGCAATCCGCCTAAATTTAGGCATTACTACTACTCAAACCCTGGTTGCTAATGGTTCAAAACTGACATTAACTGCCGCCAATACCATTGAGAACGTGATTGCTGGCGCTGGAGCAGATAGAATTATCGGCAATGACTTAGATAACCGCTTGGTTGGTGGCGCTGGTAATGATGCTCTGACTGGTGGCGCTGGTAATGATGCTCTAGTTGGTGGTGCTGGTAATGATACTCTGATCGGTGGCGCTGGTAATGATGTCTTCAGCTTGGCAGGGAATTCTGTATTTACTGTAGCTAGTCAAGGTCTAGATATTATCCAAGACTTTACTCCCGGTAATGACCAAATATCGTTGAGTAAGTCTGTATTCGCTTCTGTTACCAGTGTTATCGGTCAAGGATTCAGTGTAGCAAACGAGTTTGCTGTGGTTGAAGATGATGATTTGGTAGGTACTAGTAACGGGCTGATTGTTTATAGCTCTAGCAGTGGTAGTCTTTACTACAACGAAAATGGCGCGGCTGCGGGCTTTGGTACTGGTGGTGAGTTTGCTCTTCTCGTCACTGCTCCCACTTTGACTGCTAGTAATTTCTCTCTTGTTTAAGGACTAATTAGTTTACTTAATTAGTAATTTTTGAGGTGGGGGATGATTCCTAGGTCGCGCTTTGCTATCATCTCCCACTTTTTTTATTTCAAGAAGGTATAATCTGGTTCATAAAGTATAATCTCGTTAAAAACTATTTCATAATAACTTTTGCTATATGTCTCAGGATCGTATTCCTTTAATTGTGGATGATGATGGTAGTCAGGATGGGATGACCGCATTAGCTTTCATGTTGGCCAATCCTAAGTTTGATGTTCAAGCAGTTACAATCTCACAAGGTATTGCTAATCCTCCAACGTTTGCTAGTAATCTGGCCAAAATGCTATACCGATTGGATGAGACTACCATTCCTATTGGTATTGGTAGATCCACACCATTAGCAGGAAATAACGCCTTTCCAGACTTTATTCGGGATGGGGCAACTACATTCTGGAGTCCTTTTGTCACACTACCACAAGAAATCCCCTCTTTTGTAACTAGGAATGCGGCAGAACTGATTGTTGAAAAAATTAAGCAATCACCTCAACCGGTAGCAGTTTTGTCAACTGGTTCACTAACTAATATCGCTGAAGCTTTGCGTCTTGACCCTTCAATTATCAACAATATTTCTGTCTTGCAAATTTTGGGAGGGGCTGTTTTTGTTCCCGGTAATCTTGCTGTACTTCCTGATCCACCATTCTCTACCAATACAGTGGCTGAGTTCAATATCTGGGTTGATCCAGTTGCAGCACAAGAGGTATTTAAGGCTGGAGAAAGAGGACTGAAAATTCAACTCACTCCTCTGGATGCAACCAACAAAATTGAGTTTAATAGAAAAGACTACGAAGCATGGCTAACAACACCAAATTCGGAAAGTAAGCTTGCAGCAGAATTTTTAGATTTCGCATTGACTGTTATTGCTAGCAATAATGATCCAAATCCTGTCTGGGATTTGGTAGCAGCAATCAATCTCAGTGAACCAGATTTCTCTCCAGAGACACCTTTGCACATTGAAGTTGATACAACATCAGCCCCCGGATCTATTCAAGGACAAACAAAAGTTGTTTCTGGTTTAACACCGAATGTTTTGGTATCATTAAATCCAAGTTTTAACAACATTAGCTTTAATGCCAGTCAATTGTTCTCATCACTACTTGATATTGATACCGTTACCTCTGGTGTTACTACCACATTAGCAGCAGCAAAAACCAACCTCACCTTGACTGGTGTTAACAACATTGATGGTACAGGTAACGCCGCTAATAACATCATCACTGGCAATAGTGGAAATAACAAACTCACTGGTTTTGCGGGTAATGACACCCTGATTGGTGGTGTGGGTAATGACAGTTTGGTTGGTGGTATAGGAAATGATACTTATGTTGTTGATAGCACGGGTGATGTAGTCACAGAAGCAGCTACTCAAGGTACGGATTTAGTCCAATCATCTATCACTTACACTCTGAGTGCCAACGTAGAAAACCTCACCCTCACTGGAATAGCTAACATTAACGGCACAGGTAACACCGCTAATAACACTATCACAGGTAACAATGGTGATAACACCCTAAACGGTGGTGCTGGTGCGGATACCCTGATTGGCGGTGTAGGCAATGATACTTACATTGTTGACAACATACTTGATGTAGTTACAGAAGCATTGAATGGAGGTACAGACTTAGTACAATCATCTGTCACCTACACTCTGAGCGCCAACGTAGAAAACCTCACCCTCACTGGAACTACAGCCATTAACGGCACTGGCAATAGCCTGAATAATACCATCACAGGTAACAGTGGAAATAACACCCTCAATGGTGATACAGGAAATGATACCCTGATTGGTGGTGTAGGTAATGACAGTTTGGTTGGTGGTATAGGAAATGATACCTATAATTTTGTCATTACCACAACTAGCCTCGGTACTGACACCATTACAGAAGCAGTAAGTGGTGGTCAAGATACCATTGACTTCACAGGTACAACCGCAGCAATTCGCCTAAATCTAGGCATTACTACTACTCAAACCCTGGTTGCTAATGGTTCAAAACTGACATTAACTGTCGCTAATACCATTGAAAATCTGATTGCTGGTGCTGGGTCCGATAAAATTATCGGCAATGACCTAGATAACCGCTTGGTTGGTGGCGCTGGTAATGACATTCTGACTGGTGGTGCTGGTAATGATACTCTAGTTGGTGGTGCTGGTAATGACATTCTGACTGGTGGCGCTGGTAATGATGTCTTCAGCTTGGCAGGGAATTCTGCATTCACTGTAGCTAGTCAAGGTCTAGATACTATCCAAGACTTTGGTATCGGTAATGATAAAATATTGTTGAGTAAGTCTGTATTTGCTTCTGTTACCAGTGTTATCGGTCAAGGATTCAGTGTAGCAAACGAGTTTGCTGTGGTTGAAGATGATGATTTGGTAGGTACTAGTAACGGGCTGATTGTTTATAGCTCTAGCAGTGGTAGTCTTTACTACAACCAAAATGGCGCGGCTGCGGGCTTTGGTACTGGTGGTGAGTTTGCTATTCTCGTCACTGCTCCCACTCTGACTGCTAGTAATTTCTCTCTTGTTTAAGGACTAATTAGTTTACTTAATTAGTAATTTTTGAGGTGGGGGATGATTCCTAGGTCGCGCTTTGCTATCATCTCCCACTTTTTTTATTTCAAGAAGGTATAAGTAGGTTGGCGTTAAAAATTGTCGTTATGACCAGGGAACAGGGAACTCTTAACTGGAAGGAAGAGGTTTTGGGCAACTTTACTTTTCGTTACTTATGTCGGTTTTTTTTCCGTTCACTTGCTTAATATTTACTCATTAGTGATTAGTCAATTATTTTATCATTTTTATATATGAACTTAAACCTTAAATAATCCTGTCTTAACTATTATCTTTTATTCTTTCTTTTAGACATAGGTTTCTAATACCAATTTTATGGGATGGATGGTTTGTGGATGACAACAAATAAAGTACATCTTCATAAAACAATAGCGTCCCATCCCTCCCTGTCAACAGACATGATTTTATATTGGTTCATTAGTAATAACCCGCTGTCTGCACGTCTATAAAAAAAAGGGAATAATAGTCATGAGTTACACAGTTCGGTTTTCCCAGTTTAATGCGTCTCTAAATCGTAATACAGCAGGTCAGTTAGTAACTGATTTAGCTACTCCCAACAACCTTCAGGGTAAAACAGTCGCCGAAATCATTCAACGCAACAACCCAGATGTACTACTAATCAACGAATTTGATTACTCAACTCAGGCTGTAAACTTGTTTAGGCAAAATTACCTCGAAATCAGTCAAAATAGTGCCTTACCAGTCACCTATCCCTACTTTTTTATCGCTCCCTCTAATACCGGGATTGCTTCTGGTTTTGATTTGAATAATAATGGTACAGCCGTGACAACTCCAGGTGCAACTGGATACGGTGATGATGCTTTAGGTTTTGGGAATTTCCCCGGTCAGTACGGAATGCTTCTATTGTCTAAGTATCCCATTGATGTTGCCAATGTTCGCACCTTCCAAAATTTTCTGTGGAAAGATATGCCGGGAAATTTGTTGACAAATGACCCTAGCGTGGATAATCCTGCAACAATAGCTAACGAAAAATTAAATGGTTTTTATTCACCTCAAGAAATTAACATCCTCAGATTATCTTCTAAAAGCCATTGGGATGTACCTATTCAGATAAATGAAAAAACAATTCATGTTCTTGTGAGTCACCCCACACCACCCACTTTTGACGGAACAGAAGACCGCAATGGTAAACGTAATAGTGATGAAATTCGCTTCTGGGCTGATTATATTACAACCGGGAAAGGTGATTATATCTACGATGATAATGGTAAACAAGGCAATCTTCCCGCTGGTTCAAGTTTTGTGATCATGGGCGATCAAAATGCTGATCCTAGTGACGGTGATAGTTATAATAATGCTATTAGCCAATTGTTACTAAATCCGAGTGTTAATACCAATGTTATCCCTACTAGTTTAGGCGCTCCTCAACAGGCAATTTTACAACGTGGGGCAAATACTAATCAAAAAGGTAATCCTGCTTTTGACACGGCAGACTTTGCCGATACTGCACCAGGAAATCTGCGTACAGACTATGTACTCCCTTCCACAGATTTACAAACTACTAACTCAGGGGTGTACTGGCCTAATAATACTGATGCAAATTTCCCTTTAGTAGGAACTTTTAATGCTAGTCTTCCCGGTGGTTTCCCCAGTTCCGACCATCGGTTAATTTTTGCAGATGTGCAAGTTGGCGCGACGGAAGCGGGGAAATCTGTTGTTAGTGTGGGATTTAAGGGACAACAAATCTTTAATACGGGTTTTATTCCCACTGGTGCAGCAGGAACGCTAAATGGTCAACAAGTTGCGTTGGGTGGTTTGTCTGGTGTGACTTACGATGCGGTAAATAATCGCTATTATGCCATTTCTGACGATCGCTCATCTAATGCCCGTTTTTATACCTTCACTCTTGACCCTGTTACTAATGCAGTGACTTTTACTAATGTTGTCCAATTGAGGGATATTAATGGTAATGCTTTTGCCGCTAATAGTTTAGATCCAGAAGGTATTGCTTTAACTAGCAATGGGACAGTTTTTATCTCTTCAGAAGGAGAAGTTAGACCAGATTTAGGTGCAAGTCGGGTTACAAATCCCTTTATTAAGGAGTTTAACTTAACCACCGGGCAAGAAATTCGCTCTTTAGCAGTACCTAATAAGTTTAACCCTGTGGTTCAAGACACTAATGGTAATGGTATTGTGGATACGGGTGATACTCAAACATCAGGGGTGCGTAATAATTTAGCCTATGAAAGTCTAACTATTACTCCTGACCAGAAAACTCTATTCACAGCTACGGAAAGCGCCCTCTTTCAAGATGGTGCAATTTCTACAACTACCACCAGCAGCCGTTCCCGGATTATTCAATATAATCTGGTAACAGGACAACCAGAAAAGGAATACCTGTATATTACTGACCCTATTGCTAAAGCCCCTATTGGTGGAACTGCGGCAGATAACGGTTTAGTGGATTTACTGGCAATTGATAATCGTGGCACTCTCTTAGCTTTAGAGCGATCCTTTGCAGTCGGGCAAGGAAACACAATCAAAATCTACGAAATCACCCTTCAAAGTGCAACGGATATTAGTACAGTTAATTCTTTGGCAGTTAATTCCTTGGGTGGTTTAACTCCCGACCAATTAGCTGCAATTCAACCTGTGCAAAAACGTCTGTTATTAAATCTTGATTCCTTGGGTTTACCTAATAGCGACAACAATCATCCCACAGGTACAGATAATATTGAAGGTCTAGCCTTTGGTCCCAAATTGGCAGATGGTAAACAGTCTATCGTTTTAGTGAGTGATAACAACTTTAATTCTACCCAATTTACTCAAATCCTCACCCTGAGCGCTGATATAGTCCCCACAGTTACGCCCATTGTGGAAACCCGTCCAGCACTTTTAGATGATGGTAGTTTACCATTTAGTCAAAGAGCCGATGCGGATGATCCAGCAATTTATGTTAATGCTACAGATTCTAGCAAAAGCCTAGTTTTAACCAGCGTCAAAAATGGCGGCTTGCGGATTTATGATTTAGCTGGAAACCTGTTGCAAACTATTAACCCTAGTAGTCCAGATGTTCGCTACAACAATATTGATTTGCAATATGGTTTTACCTTGGGTGGTGAAAAAATTGATGTAGCTGTGGCCAGCGATCGCCATAATGATAAACTAGCAATCTTCAAAATTAACCCCCAGTCTACCAGTGGCAACTTCCTAGAAAACATTACCGATAGCAGTGCAGCTACAATTTTCCAGGCTTTACCCTTCACTGCTCCCTATTCACCATCTACCCGTAGTGCTTATGGACTAGCACTATACCGCAGTCCTCTCACTAATGATTACTATGTTTTTACTAGTCGTCGTCAAACTGGAGATGTAGCCCAACTCAAGTTAGTTAATCGAGGCAACGGCAAAATTGGTTATGATCTGGTGCGTGAGTTCACAATTCCCTCATCAACAACAGCGGGCGCTACACCTCAAACAGAGGGTATGGTAGTAGACCAAGAAACGGGTTTTCTGTACATTGGTCAAGAAGATGTAGGTATTTGGAAATTTAACGCTGAACCCAATGGTAGTCCCGTTGGTAGATTAATTGAGAAAGTCAAGGCAGAAGGTGGGGCAAACCTCACCAATGATGTTGAAGGGCTAACCATTTACTATGGTAAAGACGGTACGGGCTACCTTTTAGCATCTAGTCAAGGTGATAATACCTTTGCAGTTTACACCCGTGAAGGCAATAATAACTTTTTAGGACGATTTGGAGTTGGTAATAATGGGGGGATTGACAGCGTTCAGGAGTCTGATGGGGCTGATGTAATTAACTTGCCCTTAGGTCCTAATTTCCCCTTAGGTCTTTTTGTTACTCAGGATGGGTCTAATGATCCTGCTACTGTTGTCAATGGTGAGAATATCAGCAGCAATTTTAAATTAGTACCCTGGGAAAATATTGCTAATGCTTTACCTAATGCGCTGCAAATAGATACTACTAGTTACGACCCCCGTAATCCCGTCCTGCAATCAAGACTAACTAATTACCAATTTACTAATTTACCCAAATTAGGCACAACCGTTAAAGGACAAGATATTTTCTTAGGTGGCTTCTCTGGTTTGTATTTCCAGGGTATAGCGGCCAATGGTAATCTGCAATTTGTCACTCACACTGATAGAGGACCCAATGGCGACTCCACCGGGGCTAATCGGCCATTCTATTTACCGGATTTTCAACCAGAGATAGTCAGTTTTGAACTCAATCAACAAACAGGGGCGATCGCCATTACCAAAAGAACCGGACTGTTTGAGAAAGATGGGACAACGCCATTAACCGGACTTCCTAATCTGCAAGCTGGGGGCAATGGTACAGCCTACACCGATGAAATTGCCGTTGATTTGAATGGTCAGCTTATCCCTAACAAGGCATTAGGGGCTGATTTAGAGGGAATTGTCATTGCACCTAATGGTGATTATTGGCTAGTAGATGAATACCGTCCGGCTATTTATCATTTTGATGTTAATGGTAAACTACTTGAGCGTTTTATTCCCCAAGGAACTGCTATCGCCCCTGCAACTGACGCAGCGCCCGGAACTTTCGGTACAGAAGTTTTACCAGCAGTTTATGCCCAACGTCGCAATAATCGCGGTTTTGAGGCCGTGGCTTTGGAGGGTAGCAAACTTTACGCCTTTATTCAAAGTGCCATTGATAATCCAGATAATGCCGGTGATACAACATCCAGAAATTCCCGTAATTTGCGGATTTTAGAATTTGATATCGTTTCTGAACAAGTCACGGGTGAATATCTCTACCTTTTGGATAATATTACAGGCAGTGGTAACGCCAAGACAGATAAAATAGGCGATGCTGTTTCCTTGGGTAATGGTAAATTTGCCGTAGTAGAGCGGGATGATTTAGGGACAAGTGCTTCTAATAAATTAATTTATGAAATTAATTTGGCTGAGGCAACAAATATCAATAATCCCGCCAATTTTACTCTACCTGCTGGTAAAACTATTGAACAACTCACACTCTCCGAGTTAACTACAGCTAGGATTACCCCAGTGAGCAAGAGTTTAATAGTTAATGCCGCCCAACTTGGTTATACTGGTGTTGAGAAGTTAGAGGGTTTGGCGTTGGTTGCACCAAATACCCTGGCGTTAATTAATGACAACGATTTTAATGTTTCTGGTAATACACCTATTCAGCAGTTGGGGATTTTAGAGTTAGCTGGTGATGCGGCGCTGACTGCTATTAATAGCATTGCTAGTGGGGATACCACTCAAACTTCTACTGTTCTCTGGAGCCAGGGTATTTTTCCAGGTGAGGTTAAATTTGAGTATTCTACCAGTTCTGATTTTAGTAATATTATTGGCACACGAACGGCCAATGTAATTGATGTTAGTCTACCTGTAAAAGTGAGTATTAATGGACTAACTCCCAATACTAATTACTTCTATCGAGTCACTGATATTACTGGTGCAAGCAGCATTGGTAAGTTTAGCACAGCGGCCACTCCGGGGAATAAAACCGGCTTAAAATTCGGCGTTTCTGGTGACTGGCGGGGAGAATTAGCACCCTATCCGGCTATTAATAATGCGGATGAGGCTAATCTTAAATTTTTCATTGCTTTAGGTGATACTATCTACGCGGATGCTCCCTCTCCTGGGGTGAAAAATCCAGAGGTTGGTGAAAAATCTCAAGCGACAACGTTAGGGGATTATCGCGCCAAGCAGTCAGAGGTTTATGGCAGTAAATACGGTGTAAATACTTGGGGTGATTTACGAGCTTCTACTTCAATTTTGGCCACAATTGATGATCATGAGGTAATAAATGATTTTGCCGGTGGGGCGTTGGTTAGCCAAGATAATCGGTTTTTAGCTGCTTTTCCCAACGATAATCCCAATGCACTGATTAATGACAGTAACCTTTACGAAAACGGTCTGCAAACTTTCCAAGAATATAATCCCATCAGTGACCAATTCTATGGACAAACGGGGGATGTTCGCACGGAGGGTGAACGGAAACTTTACCGCTATAACACTTTTGGGGGTGATGCGGCTACTTTTGTCCTGGATGCTCGTTCTTTCCGTGATGTTGGATTGACGGATGTAACTAATTTTAATGACCAAAGCCAGATTGCTAATTTCTTAAATCAGTCTTTTGATTCTAGCCGGACTATGTTGGGTAGAGTTCAGTTGGCTGACTTAAAACGGGATTTACTTGAGTCTCAACGGAATAATACTACCTGGAAGTTTATTATTGTTCCCGAACCAATTCAGAATTTAGGTGTGGCTATAGCCGGCGATCGCTTTGAAGGTTATGCAGCGGAACGGACGGAAATTCTCAAGTTCATTAACGACAACAAAATCACTAATGTGGTTTTTGTCACTGCGGATTTCCATGGAACTTTGGTTAATAATCTCACCTATCAAACCGGACCAGGAACGGCACAAATCCCTACTGGTGCTTGGGAAATTATTACTGGTTCTGTGGCTTATGATCAACCCTTTGGGCAAACTGTAGCTAATTTCTTTTTTAACTCTGGGCAAAAGGCGTTTTACAATTCTTTACCTATTGCCAATGATGCTGATAGCGTACTCAACGATAAAGACGATTTTATCAAACAGGTTGTTAATGGTGGAATCAATGCTTTAGGTTATGACCCGATTGGTTTGAATGACAATCTTGCTGTGGCCAATGGTTTGATTAATGCTAATTTATTGCAGGGAGACTACATTGCTACTCATACCTACGGTTGGACGGAATTTAACATTGACCAAGTAACTCAAAAGCTGACGGTAACAACCTACGGAATTGATGCTTACTCTCGTGGGGAGTTGGAAGCTAATCCCAGTAATATAGTGTCCCGTCAACCTCGCATTGTTAGCCAATTTGAGGTAGATCCTAACCCCAAATTGAGTATTAACGATGTTAAGGTAGTAGAAGGATTAGATAGAAAAGCTTTTGTTACCGTGGTTTTGAGTGGTGGTGGTAGTAGTCAAACGGTAAAGGTAAATTACAGCACTAGTGATGGTACAGCAAAAGAAGGGACTAACTACACTGGCCTATCTCTGGGCGTTATTACCTTTAATCCGGGAGAAACAACAAAAACTATCTCTGTGGCGATCGCTGATAATAGCATTATTGAAACAGACAGAAGTTTTACTGTTTCTTTGAGTAATCCTGTGGGGGTAGCTATTGCTGATGGCAGTGCGACGGTTACAATTACGGATACTTTTGTGGCTACGGAGTCAACGGTATTAGCACCGGGTGTAGAAAACCTTACTCTGACTGGAACTGCTAATATTAATGGTACTGGCAACAGCAATAACAATACCATCACGGGTAACAGCGGTGATAACATTCTGAATGGTGGTACTGGTAAGGACACTCTGATTGGTGGTGTGGGCAATGACACTTACACTGTTGACAACATACTTGATGTAGTTACAGAAGGGTTGAATGGAGGTACAGACTTAGTACAATCGTCTGTCACCTACACTCTGAGCGATAATGTAGAAAACCTTACCCTGACTGGAATTACAGCGATTAACGGGACTGGAAATAGTCTGAATAATACCATCACAGGTAATGGTGGGAATAATACCCTTAATGGTGGAACTGGTGCGGATACCCTGATTGGTGGTGCAGGTAACGACAGTTTGCTGGGTGATACGGGAAATGATACCCTGAATGGTGGTGCAGGTAACGACAGTTTGGTTGGTGGTATAGGAAATGATACCTATCTGTTCTCCATTACCACAACTAGCCTCGGTACTGACACCATTACAGAAGCAGTAGATGGTGGTCAAGATACCATTGACTTCACTGGTACAACCACAGCAATCCGCCTAAATCTAGGCATTACTACTACTCAAACCCTGGTTGCCAATGGTTCAAAACTGACATTAACTGCCGCTAATACCATGGAAAACGTGATTGCTGGCGCTGGAGCAGATAGAATTATCGGCAATGACCTAGATAACCGCTTGGTTGGTGGCGCTGGTAATGACATTTTGACTAGCGGTGCTGGTAATGATGCTCTAGTTGGTGGCGCTGGTAATGACATTCTGACTGGTGGTGCTGGTAATGATGTCTTCGGCTTTGCAGGGGATGCTGCATTCACTGTAGTTAGTCAAGGTCTAGATACTATCCAAGACTTTGGTATCGGTAATGACCAAATATTGTTGAGTAAGTCTGTATTCTCTCGTTTGACTAGTGTTATCGGTCAAGGATTCAGCCTAGCAGAGGAGTTTGCTGTGGTTGAAGATGATGATTTGGCAGGTACTAGTAACGGGCTAATTGTTTATAGCTCTAGCAGTGGTAGTCTTTTCTACAACCAAAATGCTGCCGCTGCGGGCTTCGGTACTGCTGGTGAGTTTGCTATTCTCGCTACTGCTCCCACTCTGACTGCTAGTAATTTCTCTCTTGTTTAAGGACTAATTAGTTTACTTAATTAGTGATTTTTGAGGTGGGGGATGATTCCTAGGTAGCGATCGCGCTATCATCTCCCACTTTTTTTGTTTTACGTTAAAATTCCACTATTTTCCCCAAACATAAAGAAATTAAGGGAAAATAGATCAGGAAAATAGACAAAAATCAATTGCGGTGATTATTGTTGTAACGAACCCTTGTACCAGCCCAAAGTAACTTTTCCCGCAATGTTTGATAATAGGAATTATTTGCCCGTAAGACAATAAACTTAGCACGACAATCAGCCATTCGGACATCCACACGGTGTCCCGGCCAAATAGAGGTAGATAACACGCCATCCATCCATAGTTTGGTACTTAAATCATAATCTCCCAAAGGCCAAATACTGACCACAGAACCAGGAGGTAAGACAAGAGGACGACTAGAAAGACTCATAGGACAAATGGGAGTGATGGTAATTGTTTCCATACCATCATGGATAATTGGTCCACTGGCAGAAACAGTGTAACCAGTAGAACCTGTGGGAGTGGAGATAATTAAACCATCTCCCACATATTGATCAACTATCTCACCATCAATTTCCATTTCCAGAATTGAGGTAATCATTCTGTCAGCAGAAGCGGGTTTGACACAAAACTCATTTAGAGCTAAGTAACTCTCGGTAACTGGTTCTAAATTAGAACCAGTCCCTTCATATACCGCTGCTTGTAACATCATGCGTCGTTGGATAGCATAACGATCTTCTAACAGACGTTCCCAAACTACTTCTGGATCTTGAAATTCATCTACTGACTCCGTTAAAAACCCCAAATGGCCACCTACATTGACTCCGAGAATGGGAATACCAGCGGGGGCTAAATGCCTAGCACTGGTTAAAACAGTACCATCACCACCAAGTACCAAGGCCAGATCGATTGATTGATTAGCAGAGGCCAAAAAAACCGGATAGGGGTTATCTTTTGGCCCACTAGGTCCCATCAATACTTGGCAATGACGATTTTCTAGTTGTTTAGCACAGAGTTCGGCCCAGCGTTTACTCTGGGGATCTCGTGCTTTATAAGCAATGATTACCTGCTTGAGTTGCACGCGCTATTACCACTTCAGGAGATTAAACTGCTCCATGTCAACGGTATCACGGTTACGATAAATAGTTAAAACAATCGCCAAACCTACCGCTGCTTCAGCAGCAGCCACGGTAATCACAAAAACTGTGAACACCTGGCCTTTAATTAAGGTTGAATCAAGGAAGTTGGAAAATGCCATTAAATTCAGATTAACGGCATTTAGCAATAACTCAATTGACATGAGTACCCGAACTGCGTTGCGACTGGTAATTAAACCATAAATCCCAATGCAGAACAAAGCCGCTGCTAGTAATAAGAAGTATTGAAGTTGCATGATTGTCGGTTGTCGGTGGTCAATTGTCAATTATTAGAACTGCTACCAGTGGATATGAGTTCTTTGGGGCGCTCTGGGAGGGTTAAAATTGTTTGTGGTAGGTCAGAGGTTGGTAATTGGTCGGGTAGATATTCTCTTCGTGCCAAAATAATCGCTCCTACCATGGCTATGAGCAAGAGGACGGAAGCTAATTCAAAAGGTAGCAAAAAGTCGCTAAAGAAATGCTCACCAATGACTACGATGGAATTTTGACTGACTTTCCCGTTGCTTGAGTTAGCCCAAGGTGTGGCTACTACCATTGTGCTTAAAAGAGCAAATAGTCCAAAACTGACTATAGCTGTAAATATTTTTCGTAATCCTGCACTAGGTAATGGTGAAAAATCCTGTCTTTTGTTTACCAACATAATGGCAAACAGAATTAAAACGTTAATTGCACCAACATAAATTAATATTTGGGCTGATGCGACAAAGTCACCATTTAGCAATAGGTACATCCCCGCAATGCTGATGAATACACCTCCCAGCAAAAAAGCGGAATAAACGATGTTAGAGAATAGCACTACACCTAGTGCTGCTCCAATCATCATTACACCAAGAATGCCAAGTGATACAGACTGTACTCCCTCTGCTAGATTCACTGTTTTCTATCCTTATTGATGTTTAATAAATATTGAGTAGCAATTGGTGATTGGTGATTGGTAATTGGTAATTGGTAATTGGAAAAATTTTGATTACCCATTACCCATTACCTATTACTGATTACCACTTTCTACTAGGTCTTCTGGACGAGAACCAGCACGGGGAGCTTCCTCTGGTACTCCGTGGGGGTCCATTACACCTTTAGGTAGGTAAGCAAGTTCCCGTAATGGTGTCACCATTGGATCGTTTGTAACTTTATACGGTAAACGTCCCAAGGCTACGCTATCGTAGTTCAGTTCATGGCGATCGTAAGTGGCTAATTCATATTCTTCTGTCATGGATAAACAGTTAGTGGGACAGTATTCCACACAGTTACCGCAGAAGATACAAACTCCAAAATCAATACTGTAGTGTTTGAGCTTTTTCTTTTTGGCTACTTTGTCCATTTCCCAGTCAACTACAGGGAGGTTGATAGGACATACACGCACACAGACTTCACAAGCAATACACTTGTCAAATTCATAGTGAATGCGACCGCGAAATCTTTCACCGGGAATCAATTTTTCGTAGGGATATTGGACGGTAACAGGTCGCCGTCTCATGTGGTCAAAAGTAACAGATAATCCTTGACCAATATAACGACCTGCTTGTACGGCTTCTTTGGCGTAATCACCAACTTGTTTGAGGAAATTGAGCATTGTGTGTCTCTCTCTTTACAATTTTGGATTTTAGATTTCAGATTCAGTCCAGAATCTAAAATCTAAAATGCCTTACCCACCGAATGCGAAGGGAAAAGCTAGTTTAAAGGCTGCTGTTAAGAGCAGATTTACCAAGCCTACTGGTAAAAGGAATTTCCATCCTAAATCTAGCAATTGGTCAATCCTTACCCGTGGTACTGTCCAACGAATAAGAATGGCAAGAAATACTAGTAGGTAAGCTTTAATTACGGTCATGGTAATTCCTATCACCGCTGTAACCACTTGGATGATAGGATCACTTTCACTGACTCCTAACCACCCGGTAATCATATCCAGGGGTATGGGACAATGCCAACCACCAAGGTACAAAATTGCTACTAGTAAGGCAGAAAGTACAAGATTAATGTAGGAACTCAGGTAAAAAAGCGCGAATTTCATCCCTGAATATTCGGTCTGATACCCTGCTACTAGTTCTTCTTCTGCTTCTGGTAAGTCAAAGGGTAAGCGTTCACATTCTGCTAGGGCGGCTATCCAAAAAATGATGAAGCCTAATGGTTGTCGCCAAATATTCCAGCCGAAAACCCCAAAATTAGATTGTTGGTTCACGATGTCAACGGTACTGAGACTATTGGACATCATAGCGATCGCTAGTACACTCAGTGCTAGGGGAATTTCATAACTTATGGACTGCGCTGCTGCCCGTAAACCTCCCAATAGGGCATATTTATTATTACTGGCATAACCTGCCATTAATAAACCAATGGGCTGAATACTGGATAATGCAATCCACAAAAATACCCCCATGCCCACATTAGTAATGATGATATTCTGTCCGAATGGTACGATTAAATACGACAGAAATACTGGTAAAACGACAAGAACAGGTCCAAGGGTAAATAGCCAAGGATCTGCCTTAGCGGGGATGATATCTTCTTTAAATACCAGCTTCAGACCATCCGCTACAGGAACCAGCAATCCAAAAGGACCTTGATATTCTGGTCCTATACGCTGCTGTGCCGCCGCTGAAATTTTCCGTTCTAGCCAGGTCGCAACTAGTACGCCTACTGTAGCCCCAATGAGCATCAATACCATTGGTAATGGCATCCATAGGGCTTTGGCCGCCCCTGGGGGTACGCCTAAGTCCTTAACAGATTGAATAAAAGTTCCTTGAAGGTCAATTCCTGGATTCATGTTTGCTGCTCTTGTAAGTCAACTTCCTGATGAACTATGAATAATGGGATCTAAGTTTCCCATTTTCATCTTTTGTCCTTCAGCTTTAGTAATTATCCCTGGGAGATTTGGATGCCCGATTGAAGTTCAATGTACGGGCGAACGGCAGGAAAGCCCCTGCACCAACTCATGAGTTTAGTATATCCTTGGATGGTTTTTACCATCAGACCCAAGAGACAACTTTTCTCTATGGTTAAGATTGGTAATTGATAATTTATCAGTGGAGAAATGGGCAAAAGTTTACCCATTCAGCAGTGAGACACAAATAGCCGTTTCCACTCTGGTAACGTCGATTGTATCTAAATTGTCTGATTTTCTGCAACAGCCTACTGTTGTCAGCCGGATTTGTAATTTTGGATCATAAGCCCCAATAGAAGATGTGACATTTATCAATCTGTCCACTGAAGGGCATAAATTCAAAATCCAAAATCTAGAGTTGAGTTGTTTATCACTTAACGTTGGTCTATGGGAGTGTAAGAGACTTCATGAAGACCATTGTAAACTTGGGTAGGACGGAAAATCCGGTTTTCTACCAGTTGTTCTTTCCAGTGTGCTAACCAACCTGCTACACGAGCGATCGCAAATACTGGTGTAAATAAGTCTGTAGGAATCCCCATTTTCCTATACACTAAACCGGAATAAAAGTCAACATTAGGATAAATCCCTCTGTCACCCAATTTTTCGGAAACTACCCTTTCCATTTCTACGGCAATTTCATAATATTCGTCATACCCGAATTTCTCAAACAACTGCTCTGCCAAGCTTTGTAAGATTGTAGCGCGGGGATCTTTGACTTTGTACACACGATGTCCAAAACCCATGATTTTGGCTTTGCGTCGGAGAAGATCATCTACGTAAGGACGAACATTCTCTACAGAACCAATGTTTTCTAGCATCTGAATTACTTCTTCATTCGCTCCCCCATGCAAGGGTCCGCCTAAAGTACCTACGGCACTAGCAACTACAGCATAGGGATCTGTCAAGGTAGAAGCTGTGACTCTAGCACTAAATGTAGAAGCATTCATTGTATGCTCAACATGAAGAATTAAGCAAACATCAAATATCTTGGCTGCTAAAGGATCAGGTTCTTTCTCGTTCAGCATATACAGGAAGTTAGCCGCATAGTCTAAGTCATCCCTGGGTTTAACGGGGTCGTTACCTTCCCGCATTAACTGGAAGGCTGCTACCATTGTGGGAATAGTCGCTATTAACCGGACAGCGGAGTTACGAATATAGACCGGATTATGTAAGTCACGGCGAGAATAGAATAAACCTAAAGCAGCAGCAGAAGCTTGAAGAGCATCCATAGGATGACCACTTTCAGGGAAGCATTTCATCATGTCCCTAATGCGGTATTTGATGCGTCTGTGGAAGAGAACTTCATGCTCAAATGCTTTTAGTTCTTCCTTGGTTGGTAATTCACCCCAGATTAAAAGATATGCAGTTTCTAGGAATGTACTTTTTTCGGCTAATTCCTCAATCCTAATACCACGATATTCTAGAATTCCTTTCTGCCCATCTACATGACTTATACTCGATTGAGCTGCGGGAATACCTTCTAAACCAGGCTTGTATTCGCATACCGTCATGGCAACACCATTTACTTTGTAAAATATCTGCTCACGTTAACTCACCAGAGACTATTTTCACTACAAGAGTTGCCGATATTACAACTATTCTATGCGTTCATATTGAACAACTCTTACAGCAGGTACTTGGGCTGTGTCAACCAGAACATTTGACTACGACCCAAGGGAGAACCATCATCTGGTAGTTTTATTCCCATCATACCTGCTTTTTTGAGGATAAGGCTCTCTTTTGCTTCTCCCCAGAGGAGAATTTCTGCCCAATGGCTTAAACTAGGCTCATGGCCTACTAATGCTAGTTTGGTTTTTTGGGGATATTTTTTAGGTTTAAGCCATTCTTGCCACCAATTTTGAATATTACCATCAAAGCTAAGATGATCTGATGCTTCTAACTGGGAACTCAGTCCAGCAGCAATGAGTATTTCTGCTGTTTGATAAGCGCGAACTAGGGGACTAGTGAGTATTAAATCAAAATTAAAACCGAGTTTGACTAATCTCTGGGCTATTTTCTCGGTTTTTTCTCTTCCTTCCGGGGTGAGTTGTCGTTTTTCGTCTTTTAGTCCTGGTTGATGTTCTTCGGCGATACCATGACGGATTAAGTATAGTTCCATTTTTTCAGTTGGGTGTTTTTATATGATTTTTTATTTTGCGAAAAAGCGCAAACAAGAGGGTAAAATTAGTAATTTCATAAAATCTTTGGATACCGTGAAAGTCTATTTCTTGTATCTCTAGCTAATTGATCAAATGTTTTACAAATTACTTTGCGTGAGTCTACTACAACTCTATTTAAATACCATTTCAATCTAGTTTTTTCAACCTCGCTAAGAAATTCATCTCTACCTATAACAAGAATACCTTGATATTCTATATTCTCACTTCCAAAAATAGAACGAAATTGACCAGTATTCTTAAAATCATCAAGTTTCTAAAACCAATCAATGATTTGACTAAATCCATTTTCAAATCTAGACGACCACTCTGATGTAGTTTTTCCTTTTTTGTTTACAAAAATACTATCTTTTCTAGCATCTTCAAATTCAATGAAACAGTAAATATTATTTACAGAATCACCAACAACTAAATCGGCTCTAAAATTTCCAAATAATGTAAATTCATGTTTGATTTGGTTGCAAAAGTTATCAGGAGCGTACCATCCAATACAGGCAGATAAATGTTGTCTCTCTTTGAAAAAAGGAAGTATATCCTTCCGTTCATTTAATTCCTTATTATCACGCAGTAGATTTTCAAATTCCTCAAGTTCAATCAAACACTGTTTAATATCTATATCACAAAAATCTAGACCACTCATACTTTAGCCTTTTCTAATAATCCATATAACATTTCAATCCGTTTGTAATTAACTATATCAATAATAGTTACTTTTTTAGATTGAAATTCAAAAATGATTCGATATATGCCTACCTTGGCAATAAAATCATTATCTGAACTTGAATTTAGTTTAGAAACTTCAATTTCTGAACAATCAGGAAAGTTTTCTAGACAACTAATAGCATAACTAATCTTTTCTTTCTCTTGAGTTGGTAAAACATCAAGTGCTATTTGTGCGTTATCATCTAAAACTGTTTCATTTTTGTTTACCTGTTGATTTTTAGATTCAGTAGAAGTATCGTAATACTCATCAGATAAGTGTTGAAGTTCATTGAAAAAATTAGTTCCTCCTTCTCCTTTTTCCAATGCGTGCTTGATCTTTGCCAATATTTCTTTTTCTTTTGGGTGATTATGTAACTCAGAAACTACTATTTCTTGAAATTTCTGATTTCTTTGTGCTGTGTTTTCCTGAATATTTTTTGTCATACTAGCCATAAGCCTGGAAACCTGTATAACTGCTATTTTTTCAGTTTCAGATATATTAGAAGTCCATTCTATCAATAACTTAACAACCAACGTTACAAGCTTATGTAAAACCTCCGAATCTAGCTTTTGAATGTATCCGTGAGCCAGTCGGTTGCGCTGTTCAAGACAAGCTTGAATAATATCAAATTCAGAAATTGATAACTCTCCCAAAGAGTACATTGATTTTATTAATTTTATGGCTGGTAAACGTTCAACAGGAATTGATACATCAACTGCTCTTTTTCTTAATGCTCCCTCAAAAAGACTCCAAAGAAAAAGAAAAGCAGGTTCAATATTATTATTTTCAATCAGCTTGCTAACTTGACTAAAATAGTTAATTAGTTCTTCCCAGGATGGCAGTTCTTCACAAGTTCCTGGTAATGATTCTGCTTCCATATCTTCAAGTGTCACTAATAAAAAACGCCAGCCTGGATGTTTACTCACTTCTTCTGCAACAGATTGTAAACGCTCAACTGAAACTGGAGTAATGCTGGTTTTTACTTCAATTATTAAACCTATTAAACCGCATTCATTTTCATTCTTAGTAGCCAGAATATCGGGTTGATAATTATCCAAATCAAACGGTAATTGATCTGCTTTCGGGTTTTGTATAACAGTAAATCCTTGATCACGATACTTTTTGATCAAAGATTCAACTTTCTCATCATGTAAACTTTTAGTATTTTCCATCATAAGTATTCTGCCAATGGTTGAGATTCACTTACTTTGACATAAACACACTTTTGACCAATAATGACACCTTCGCGCAATAATAAGTTATACCAAATTTATACCCGCTTATCAGACAGCAAAAGCCAATTCATTTGCATGGGTTCAGCACTGCTAAACCCTAAATTAATCAAGTCTTTTAATCCGGTTTAAGACTAAATTGGATTATCTCTCGGATTTACCAATCTTAATAATTTCTGTTTGATTTGTGCGTCGAAAACTTCCCATTTCATTTTGGCATAAGCCGAATTTTCATTACCACCTGATAAAAAACCCATGGGAATTTCAAAGCCTCCCGCACCAGTTCTCCCCCCACCAAAAAATCTCCCGGCGCTATCTTGTCCAAAGGCTTCTTTGATAAATTCATCAGGATCTAGGGTCAGTTTTGTCGTCCTCAAAGAACCTATAATTACTTCTAGTTCGTCGTCTTCATCATGAACTATTCCATACACTACCGCAGTATGAACATTCTCTTCTGTAACTAGAAAATCAGCGGCTTGGGGAATTGCGTCCCGATCATCATACCGCAAGTAACCAACACCAGCTATGGAAAAATTATTTTGAACAATGCGGTTTTTAAGCGATCGCTCAATCACATCCATTACACGCTTAGAACGATTTGCTTGTAAAATAGCATTTAGTAACTGAGCATCATAAAATCTGCTCAAATACCCAGCAGCCATAAAATCTTCTTCTTGGGCTTGCATTAACCTATTTGTATCCGATCTTAACCCGTGCATTAAGGCTGTAGCACATTTAATGTGCTGGTTAATACTATTATCTAAGGTCAATAATCCTGCTTGTAAGTATTGAGTAAAAATTGTCGCTGTAGCTCGCACATAAGGACGAACATCCATAAATTCGGATTTGATGTCCCCCTGCAAGCTATGATGATCTACTAGCACTATTAAGGGAATTCCCGCTTGTTGGATTGCTGGTAATAATTGAGAGGTAGTTCCCTGGTTGTCAATTAACACGAAACCGTGATAACATGACAAATCTTTATTTTTCAGGGTTTGCATTGTCCAGCGTTGAGCGGGTAAATTAGTTAATTTAACTAAAGCAATATTTTCCTGATGGCTTAAAGTTCCCGCGTAAATAATGTCACATTTGATATCATACTGTTGGGCAATTAATTGATATGACCAGGCACAAGAAAGAGCGTCGGGATCAGGAAAATCCTGTAAAATCACTAACTGACGTTCATGGCGGTGTCCTAGCAGGGTTTTTTGTAACTCTTCCGATTTCTGAGACGCTAAAGAACTGCCACGCTGAACTAAATAGATACCACCATCACTATTAGCCGGTGATAAAGATGTCCGGACTAAAGGTGGAGGTTCAATAATGTCTCTCTCTGTTTCTACTTCCTCTGGATTTGGATCTTTAGCTAAAGATAAGTTCTCAAGTTGAGAGGCTGGATAATTCGCGTACATAGGGAACTGTATTTCTAAACGTTGAAGGTGGTGTTATCCATTTAGATATAATCCAAGCAATAATGCGCTGCTAAAGCTACATGAGACTTGTCCATAATCTAAAGTTAATTGTTGGTACTATCTAAAGTTGTTTATTTTTTGTCATTAACACAAGTCAAAAAGTGCCTATAAATGCCAAAAATCAAGCAAGCCTCTCCTTTTAGCATCTATTTGAATTCTTGATTTCGAGACTTGTCTAAACAAATATGCAGATTTTGATGAAAATTAGATAATTATCTTGAATATTTATTTGACTTGTGTTATGCTTACTATCTTGTGTTCAAATTTGTTTCTCAATTTCTTTGGTGGCTTGGTGGCAAATCATTTACTCATAATTGTAGCAAATTATCAGTTAAGAGCAAATCCTCCCTCTATATCCCTTCTTAAAGGATATAACCCCAATTCTTGAAAAACAAGTAATTTGCGACGCTGCGGACATAAAAATATCAGCTTATGGCAATTCTACCCTAAGCTGGTTAGCACTAACCCAAAACAAGTAAAAATACCACTTGTAGCCACTGTTTTAGGTTAAACAGTTCTATCCACAGGTGAAATTTGACCTGAGTTTTTGTAGTTGATTCTGTATAATGTTAAAGGCCTATTACGTACTTTTGCCATTCTTGGTGCAGTCCACTTTTCAGATGTTTTGTTACCTCAAAGTAAAGACTGCTATAAGGTTGGCGAGGTAAATGACGCAAAGGCATCCGTGCTTCTTGGGGTGTACGACTGCCTTTTTTGACATTGCAGCATACACAAGCAGCAACAATGTTTTCCCAGGTGTCACCCCCCCCTCGTGATCTCGGTATCACATGATCAAGTGTCAACTTATCTCCTGTGTAACCACAGTATTGACAAGTGTGTCCATCACGATGCAGGATATTCCGACGGGTCAGAGGAACTTCCATATACGGAACACGGACATAGTGGCGCAATCGGATAACGGTTGGCTGCGGAAAGTCAGTGTAAAGGAATTTACCATTGTATTCTAAGCGTTCAGCTTTGCCTTTCATCAACAACACGGTGGCCCGTCGCCAACTGGTGATGTTGAGCGGTTCGTAAGAGGCGTTCAGGACTAAAACCTTCCCCATGAATCTGCGCTCAAGGTATTAGTTTTACATATATTAACACAAATACACTTTCTTGGGGATAGGAAAGGAATTTATACTTTTATTCTCAACTCAGATTCTCGACTTCTTCCAGAAGTGGGGTATCTTGTGGTTACTATTTTCCCAAATTTGCCAAAAAAATCGCAATAAAGAAGTATTTAGGGGTTGACATTTGATTTTAAATTTGTTATGATGGAGACGATAAGGAAGAACTATCATAAAATAATTAAGTTAAAGAAAAATTGTTGAATATGCGGACACACTAATATTACTCACGCCACCATCTTGTATAAATTACCGGATAAAAGTTAAACTTCCTGATTAAATTGATATAGCTTCTAGGGGATGGGAGAAGCTTTTCGGTGGTGTGATAGGAGTGAAGTCCAATGTTAAATCGCAAACAAACCCCAATTTTTACTGATCATCAAGAACGTGATGCTTATGCTTGGTTTTCTCAGCGGGCTTGGGTAGAAATTGATTTGGGAGCTTTGTCTAATAATGTCAAGGAGTTGGTAAAGTTTTTATCCCCATGTACTCAATTAATGGCAGTAGTTAAAGCTGATGCCTATGGACATGGGGCAGTAGCAGTTGCTAAAACTGTTTTAGAATCCGGTGCTAGTTGGTTGGGTGTAGCGACTGTTCCCGAAGGTATTCAATTGCGGGAAGATGGTATTCAAGCCCCAATTTTAATTTTAGGGGCAACGAACACACCAGAACAAATTCAGGCGATCGCTGATTGGCAACTTCAGCCTACCCTATATAGTCCCAAGCAAGCTTTAGAATTTTCTAACGTATTAGAAAATATTAATTATAATTTACCCTTACCTGTACATATTAAATTGGATACAGGAATGTCTAGATTAGGCACGAATTGGCAAGAAGCAGCAGAATTTGTCCAGTTGGTGCAAAGATTACCCCATTTGCATATTGCTAGTATTTATTCTCATCTGGCAACAGCAGATAGTCCTGATGCTAGGATGATGACAGAACAGCATAGACGATTTGAAAAAGTAATAGCACACATCAAAGCTAAAGGTATCAAAATTCCTATTTTACATTTAGCTAACTCAGCGGCTACTCTTACAGATAGAGGATTACACTATGATATGGTGCGCGTAGGTTTAGCGATTTATGGGTTGTATCCTGCTATTCACTTACAAAATCAAATCAAACTTAAACCTGTTTTACAGGTTAAAGCTAGAGTTACCCAAGTTAAAACTATAACTGCTGGTACTGGAGTTAGTTATGGTCATCATTTTATTGCTGCTGAGGAAATGCGGCTGGCGGTGGTTGGTATTGGTTATGCTGATGGTGTACCCCGTAATCTTTCCAACAAAATGCAAGTATTAATCCGTGGACAGCGTGTGCCGCAAATTGGCGCAATTACAATGGATCAAATGATGTTAGATGTAAGTTCTATACCGGATTTACAAGAGGGGGAAGTAGTTACATTGTTGGGAGAACAGGGAAAAGAGCAAATATCGGCTGATAATTGGGCAAATTGCCTAAATACCATTTCTTGGGAAATTCTGTGCGGCTTTAAGCATCGTCTACCTCGTGTAACTGTTATGTAGATGGGAATATGGGGAGAAATTACTAAGCTGTTACGCATTTAAATTTGATAATCCTAATCTAGCTAGATGTTGTGGTACGGGCATCTTGCCCGCTAGAATCATACAAATTAAATGGAGTACAGCTTAATACCCCATAGCCTAATTCTCAATTTATTAGGACTTACGGAAGTTTCACAAGTCCTGTTTATTTGAAAATTTAAATTTTTATTTAAATTTTTTACCTATTGTCATAAATGATTTGTTATGCTATAATCATGAAATGATAATGCGGATATGGCGAAATTGGCAGACGCGCTAGATTTAGGTTCTAGTTCCGAAAGGAGTGAAGGTTCAAGTCCTTTTATCCGCACTTTTGATTCACTATCGTGGTCAGTCCTTTACTAGTATTGATTTTTTAGGCTTATCCTGGACTGTGGTTATGTTGCTTATGGCTAATTCTGAGTTGTGAGGTTATTTGCAGATTTCCGTATAGACGCATGGAGATGAGCCATATTCCCGTATCGTAGGAAGAAAAAAATACAGAACTGAGAGTGTGGTATAAATAGATGAAAACTCCTGCAATGTAAATTAGTTTAACTGACTGTGAAATACTATCAACAACATCCTCACGTCTTTCCTCTTCAATATCTCCAGGACTTGTGGGGAGAAATCCAAGCTTGTCCCTATTTTGCTATTAATAACCTTAATCGGGATTTTGTGAATACTAAAGGCTTTTCTGTGGTGTTTCAGCGTCAGGGTTTAGCGGAAGTTATCCAAAAATTTCCCTATTTTAAGCCTTATTTAGATTTAGCACTTTTACCTACTTGTAATGCTTTTTATCTCAATCCTTTACTACTTAAAGCGGGTTCTCGTGTTGACCCCCATATTGATCGATCTTTGCGTTCCTATTGTAAAACTGTTGAACCACCAGCATTTGTAAGCGTTCTTTATGTGCGTGTACCAGAGGATATGCAGGGAGGAGAATTGGTGCTAAAATCTCAAAAACGTCAGGTTGGACAAGTTAAACCCCAAACCAATGCTTTAATTTATTTTCAGGGTGATTTAACTCATTCTGTGAATGCTGTTACAACTGCGGGAAATCGCTTAAGTCTTGTTTGTGAACAGTATAGTTTAAATGAAGATGAACTTGAAGAAATACCACATTTTACCTTAGAGTCGAGGATTAATCAAGGGAATGGCAAAAAACAAAAGAAGTAAAAACAAGAATTTATAAGTAGGTGAACGGAAAAAAACCGACATAAGTAACGAAAGGTAAAGTTGCCCAAAACCTCTTCCCAGTTAAGAGTTAAGAGTTAAGAGTTAAGAGTTCCTTTGTCATAACGACAATAAATCTTGATTATCTTTGGTGAGGATAATACCATCAAATTTTGGAACATAGAAACTAGAAGCTATGTGCAAACCCTGAACTTATAAAATTTGTAAAATTTGGACAGTTTATCCCATATTACTAAATGTATCTTTAAGCACAGAACGTGCTGCTAAATGATTACGAGTAGAAGTGAGAATTTCCGCTTCTCGTTCTAAACGAGCCACTGTGTCCTGTATTTCTAGTAATGCTTGTTGTTCTGGAGCGACACCATACAGATTACTACCTATCCAATAAGATAGTTCTGTGGGTAAATCTGGTAAATCATTGGGTAATTCAATATTTTGTTCTGTTAATTTGGATGAAAGATGAACCACATCCCGCAAAAGTTGTTCCACTTCAGATGCTAAAGGACGTAAATCCTTAGCTGGTGGTTGATCTTCAATCCATTCTACCAAACCAACGCGATAAGGCTTTTCCCGCACATACTCTAAAACACGAAACCTTTGCTGTCCTAAAGCTAATAGCTTCATTCTGTCATGAGGTAGCCGTTGATAATGAAGAATTTCCGCGCAACAACCAACATTAGCAATTGTCCCATTAGCTGGGTCAATCATCAATACCCCAAATCGGCGATCGCTCTCCAAAATCGTATTCATCATGATTCGGTAGCGAAATTCAAAGATATGCAAGGGTAATGGTCTGGTAGGAAATAGAACTACTTCAGGTAATGGAAACAGGGGTAGTTCACGAACTGCAATTTTAGAAGAGGATGTCATTGTTAGTTAGTTGAGTATAAATTAATTGTATTCTTAAAATATTATATTGTTTTCTAATTTCTCCCGACTTGGTTTATATTTTATCATTATGTTTGATCGCTAAAGAAAAAGCCCACAACATAAATTTTTTCACAAATTTTTTTACAAAAACAGATCCCCGAATTTTTATCAAAGTCGGGGATCTTATTGGCCAATGACAAATTTACAATTTGACTTCAATATCCACACCAGAAGGCAAATCTAGCTTCATCAGCGCATCAATGGTTTTAGAAGAAGGCTGATAAATGTCAATAATGCGCCTATGGGTACGGGTTTCAAAGTGTTCGCGTGAGTCTTTATCTACGTGAGGTGATCTGAGTACGCAATAGATCTTTCGTTTTGTTGGTAAAGGAATCGGTCCTATAGCTGTCGCGTTGGTACGGTTAGCTGTGTCTACAATCTTCTCGCAAGATGTATCTAATAAACGACGGTCAAATGCCTTCAAGCGAATTCTAATCTTTTGCTGCTGTAGAGTGGCCATATCAAAGTTTTCCAGGTTCGGTAAATTTTAGACTTTAGATTTTAGATTTTAGATTTTAGATTTTTAGATGTCATCTCGAATTTAAAATTTAAAATCCAAAATAGTTTTTGGGAATAGAAAGGAGCAGAGATTTTATCATTTATCTCCGCTCCTTTGTCATGAGAGCAAAAAGGTGAGTGTTATTTCAAGATTTTAGCGACAACACCAGCACCAATAGTCCGGCCACCTTCACGAATAGCGAAGCGCATACCTTGTTCAATAGCGATCGCATTAATCAAGGTTACAGTCATTTTGATCCGGTCTCCGGGCATCACCATTTCTGCCGCATCACCATTATCAGCGGTAAACGCTGTGATTGTACCAGTTACATCAGTTGTCCGCACATAGAACTGAGGACGGTAGCCAGAGAAAAATGGAGTTTTCCGTCCACCTTCTTTTTCTGTTAAAACGTAAACTTCACCTTCAAATTCAGTATGAGGGGTAATTGATTTTGGTTTAGCGATTACCATTCCCCGTTCAATATCAGCTTTTTGGATACCGCGCAGTAATACACCTGCGTTATCCCCTGCTTGACCTTCTTCAAGACTCTTCTTGAACATTTCAATCCCAGTCACGGTAGTAGCGCGAGTATCTTTAATACCTACCAACTCTACGTTATCACCGACTTTGACCACGCCCCGTTCAATCCGACCCGTGGCAACTGTACCACGACCTGTGATGGAGAATACGTCTTCTACTGCCATCAAGAATGGTTTGTCTATAGCCCGCTCTGGGGTGGGGATATAAGAATCTACAGCGTCCATTAATTCGTAGATTTTGTCTACCCAAGGATTTTCACCCCGTTGAGTTTTGGGATTTGCGGTCATTGCTTGGAGAGCTTGTAGACCTGATCCTTTGATAATGGGAATATCATCACCAGGAAAATCGTAGCTCGAAAGCAGTTCTCGTAGTTCTAGTTCTACCAATTCCAGCAATTCTGGGTCATCCATCAAATCTTCTTTGTTCAAGAAGACTACGAGACTGGGAACACCGACTTGTTTTGCCAAGAGGATGTGTTCACGGGTTTGGGGCATAGGACCATCCGTAGCCGCAACTACCAAGATACCTCCATCCATTTGCGCCGCACCTGTGATCATGTTTTTCACATAGTCAGCGTGTCCCGGACAATCTACGTGAGCATAGTGACGACTTTCAGTTTCATACTCAACGTGAGCAGTATTGATGGTAATACCCCGGGCTTTTTCTTCCGGTGCATTATCAATTTGGTCATAACCCTTAGCTACAGCTTGACCCATAGCTGCCAATGTCATAGTAATAGCTGCTGTTAAAGTAGTTTTACCGTGGTCAACGTGTCCAACAGTACCGATATTTATGTGGGGTTTATTTCTTTCAAACTTTGCGCGTGCCATGAATACTAGTTTCCTTTTTTAATTAAGCGTTTCCTTTACTTTTGGCAATGATAGTTTCAGCCACGCTCCGAGGTACTTCCTCGTAGTGACTAAACTCCATCGTAAAAATTCCCCGACCTTGGGTTTTTGACCGGATATCAGTAGCGTAACCAAACATGGTTGCTAGTGGAACTTTCGATACTACCTTCGCAACCCCATTTTCAGTGCTTTGGCTTTCAATCTGTCCTCTGCGGGAGATTAAGTCACCGATGACAGTTCCCATAAAGTCTTCAGGTACTTCAACTTCAACTTTCATCATCGGCTCTAAGATGACAGGAGAAGCTTTTGCAGCCGCTTCCTTGATTGCCATAGAACCGGCAATTTTGAAAGCCATTTCTGAAGAGTCTACGTCATGGTAAGAACCATGTATTAATGTGGCTTTGACATCAATGAGTGGATATCCGGCTAAAATACCGGATTCACAACATTCTTTCATTCCCTGTTCAGCAGGTCCTATGTACTCTTTGGGTACAATCCCACCGACAATTTTAGAGACAAATACAAAACCTGTGCCTGGTTCGCCTGGTTCTAAGTTGATCACCACGTGACCATACTGACCCTTACCACCACTCTGACGGATGAATTTACCATCAACTTTTTCGACGGATTTGCGGATGGTTTCGCGGTAAGCCACTTGGGGCGCACCAACGTTTGCCTCTACTTTAAATTCCCGTAACATCCGGTCCACGAGAATTTCTAGGTGCAATTCTCCCATTCCCGCAATTACAGTTTGGTTAGTTTCAGGGTCAACACGAACACGGAAGGTGGGATCTTCTTCTGACAGGGATTGTAGTGCTTTGGAAAGCTTGTCCATGTCGTTCTTGGTTTTGGGTTCAACCGCTACCGAGATCACTGGCTCAGGAATAAATAAGGATTCCAGAATTACTGGTGAGCCTTCATCACAAAGGGTATCACCTGTCAAAGTATCTTTTAATCCTAGTGCAGCACCTAAATCACCAGCCCGTAGTTCATCCACGTCTTGCCGATCATCTGCTTTCATCAGCACTAATCGAGAAATCCGCTCTTTTTTGTTCTTACTGGCGTTGAGAATATAACTACCTTTCTTCAACACACCAGAATAAACACGAACGAAGGTCAGGCGACCATAAGGATCAGCCATAATCTTAAATGCCAAAGCTGATAATGGTTCGTTATCATCAGCATGACGTTCTACGGGATCACCGTTGAGCAGTGTGCCTTGAATTGGTGGTACTTCTGTTGGCGCTGGCAGGTAATCTATCACTGCATCCAACATCAACTGCACACCTTTATTCTTAAAGGCTGAACCGCACAGCACTGGTACGATTGTCCCAGCAATTGTCCCTTTACGTAGAGCAGTACGGATTTCTGCTTCTGTCAGTTCTTCGCCATCAAAATATTTGGTCATCAAAGCATCTTCGGTTTCTGCTACTGCTTCTACCAATTGTTTGCGATACTCTGTGGCTTTTTCTTGTAAGTCGGCGGGAATTTCTGTTTCTTGGATATCAGTTCCTTGGTCATTTGTGTACATATATGCACACATCCGCACCAAATCTATAATCCCCTTAAATTCAGTTTCACTACCGATGGGTAGTTGAATGGCGATCGCATTGGCCCGCAAGCGATCGCGCATCTGATCATGCACTCTATAGAAGTTCGCACCCGTGCGATCCATCTTGTTAATAAAGGCAATGCGAGGTACTTTATAGCGGTCTGCTTGTCGCCATACTGTTTCTGACTGTGGTTGTACACCACCTACGGAACAAAACACAGCAATTACACCATCTAATACTCGCATGGAACGTTCGACTTCAATTGTGAAGTCCACGTGACCTGGAGTATCAATAATGTTAATTTGATGATCTTTCCAACTGGTACTAATTGCAGCTGCAGTGATGGTGATTCCCCGCTCTCGCTCCTGCTCCATCCAGTCTGTGACGGCTGTTCCTTCGTGAACTTCGCCAATTTTATGAATGATCCCAGAGTAAAATAATATTCTCTCTGTCGTCGTTGTTTTTCCCGCATCTATATGCGCCGCAATACCGATATTGCGTACTCTCTCTAGCGGGTTTGTGCGTGCCACCATTACCTCCTATTGTTGTCGCCCTATGATATCTTGTATATTACTGCTGCTATATAAATCCTAGACGAAGCTAGACATTTACTTCTTACTTCAATGGGAGCATGGGAGCGGTTATCCCTCAGTAAGCTTTCACGCTTTAGCCAAACGCAATATCACTTTTTTTTGCTCTGAAAAAACTATCACTATAATTGCTTGGTTTTCGCATAAGTAATAGTTTAATTAAAGACTATGGTTTTGCCATTCCGCGCTATCAGCTAATTCACATTGTATATGAATTACCGAGCTGGGAAGACGATATCGCTTTTCTACTTAGTTTAGTAACGATAGTGTGCAAATGCTTTGTTTGCTTCTGCCATGCGATGCGTTTCTTCCCGCTTACGAATAGCGCTACCAGTTTCATTCGCAGCATCCATTAACTCATTAGCCAGTCTTCCTGCCATAGTTCTCCCTGGACGTTGACGAGAATACTGTACTAGCCAACGTAATGCTAGGGTAGTACCCCTATCTGTACGCACTTCCATTGGTACTTGGTAGGTTGCTCCACCGACTCGGCGAGCTTTTACTTCTACTAATGGTGTAGCGTTACGCACTGCTTTCTCAAAAGTTTCTAAGGGACTTCCACCGGTGCGTTCTTCAATAGTTTTCAAAGCATCATAAACTATTCTTGCGGCAATTGATTTTTTGCCATGACGCATTAGTCGTCGCATCATCATACTGATCAGGCGACTATTGTACACTGAGTCAGGCGGCACTGGCCGCCTTTGACTAACACCACGACGAGACATACTTCATCCTTGAATAGGGAATTTGGCAACGAAATTATATGTTATCAGAACACAGGAGACTAAAAGCGGTTTCATCAGCCGCTTAATTTTCCTGATTTTTTGTTTATGGCTCTATCAGTTGTCAAGAGACTGAATTAATTCACTTTATTGTCTGTCACCAGACACAGAAGACGACAACTTAATCTACTTTTAAATTTAGATGAAAGTGCTGTTATCTTTTACAGGATTATTCTCAGAAGCTCATGCAACTTGCTTTTTCTCCCAGATACAGAGTTTTGGTCAGGACGATTAACCGTATTTAACGCGATTAACCGCCTCTTCCCTATTTTTTCCCTGCTTTCTGGCGTTTAGTTCCATATTTGGAACGGCCTTGTTTCCTGTCTTTAACTCCGGCTGTATCTAATGTACCACGGATAATATGGTATCTAACTCCGGGCAAGTCTTTGACCCGACCACCGCGAATCATAACTACAGAGTGTTCTTGTAAGTTATGACCAATACCTGGGATGTAAGCTGTCACTTCAAATCCAGAGGTAAGCCTTACCCTTGCTACCTTACGGAGTGCTGAGTTGGGTTTCTTCGGTGTTGTTGTGTATACTCTGGTGCAAACGCCTCGACGTTGAGGGCATTCTTTCAGAGCAGGGGACTTGGTTTTCTGACGCGCTAGTTCGCGCTCACTACGTATTAGCTGCTGTATTGTTGGCATGAGTTACAGCGCGTGAAGCTGCTTTATGATCTAAGTTTTAACAAATCCTGATTATATCATTTTTTCTGATTTTCTGTCAATCATTTTGGAAGGGAACAGGGAACTCTTAACAGGGAACAGAAACCAGGTAATTCCTAACTACTGACAACTGACTACTGACTACTGACTAACAGAGAAAGAATTGCCACAACTACAGATGGATATTGCTTGGGGGTTATCAAAGCGAAAACCACCACCCATCAAATCTTCTGCGTAATCTAGTGACAAGCCATTAATGTAATTTAGGCTTCCTGGGTCTATAACTAGACGAATATCATCAAACTCTACAACCTGGTCTGTGGCTTGTACAGTTGTATCAAAACCCAAATCGTAAAACCAATCACCACAGCCACCAGATTTCACCCGCAAACGAAATAAAATAGTTGATGGTTGTTTGGATTTTAAGCGCCTAATTTCATTAATGGCTGCTGAACTTAAATTAATCATGGAATTTTTTTATTGGTCAGTGGTCAGAAAGAAAAAATCCCCCCTGTCGATTCCCTTGTAACTATTGCCTATTTTTCACGTGCATAGTCATCTTGATAGCGAATAATATCATCTTCTCCTAAATATTCGCCATTTTGGACTTCAATCAAAATCAAGGGAATCACGCCGGGATTTTCTAAGCGATGAGTTGTACATTGAGGGACATAAGTTGATTGATTATTGCTTAATAATATCTCTTTGTCGCCACAAACTACTTTGGCTGTACCTGAAACAACTATCCAGTGTTCACTACGGTGGTGGTGCATTTGTAAACTCAGGCGATGTCCAGGTTTTACTTCAATGCGCTTAATTTTATATCCGCGACCCTCTTCCAAGACTGTGAAGGATCCCCAAGGACGTAATTCACCTGCGACAACGCTTCTAGAATTAATTGCTGGTTGTAAAGTAAGAGTATTCGTGGGGACTGTTTCTGATAATTTAGCCATAATTACCTCATTTGGAGACATAATAAACCCGTTTTTAGCTGTAACAGTTGATGACAAAGGGACTAAATTCAGCCACTTTGATTAAGATAGCAAAAGTCAGCACTGACTGGTAAAATGAGAATGTTCAAACTCATCTGTCTACATAAAATCTTGATCAAAAACACGAATTAGGATAAGATACGGGTAAGATACCTGAGTTCTTCTTTGATGGTATCAATATATTATGAATCAAGGTCGGAAGTCGAGTCTCTGGTTTCTATAACTAAAACCTAATACTTACATCTACTTCTTTTTTCTGTTTTGTGTAAGTCCTGACTTTGATTCTAGGAAAATTCCAATACCGTTATGAACACGGGCTGCTGTATTGGGAGAACGATCCAGCAATTGACCTCCTAAATAAAGACTGGTAGAACTACCACCGTCTAGATTTAAAGCGTTGATACAACCCATTGTTTGCATTAACTTGGCTTGTTCTTCTAAGGTTGGACCTCCACCACCTGCGCGATTATGTACGGCAGCAATCATTAAGTTACCTGTATTAAGGGTACAAATACTGCTACGAACTGCTTGACTGTTCATAAAAGCAGAACCGAATTTCTCGGCTTCTCCGTCGAGGACTATTTGCCGATTTTCTAATAATAGGGGTCCTGCACCGATAATATAGGGATAACGACTAAATTCGGGTGTGGTGGTGTTGTTGGTAAGATCAATTTTTGTCCCAATGGGTAATTGTGGTGTCTCATTACGGAAAATCAGGAGATAACCATTTTTGGGAATAGGAATAGCATTTATACCAGTTTTTAACCCTGGTAATTGATTAGTTACTTGATTGTTTTCCACGACAATTATATTTTCATTCTCAGTTAAGGGTGTATAAGTATCTCCCCATGCAGTTGTGTAACGAGAAATGCCATTTTGAACATAGCCAGTATTGAGTAAAATAATAGGTAAACGTTGATTATTGTTGCTAGTTAAGGTTTCTGTGAGGGTGAGGCGACCAAAATAGAATTGTCCGTTATTATTCCAAGCTATTGCTCCTCGGTTAAGAATTGGTCCTGATATCCATTGATTATCTCGTCTAATTGCCCCTAATGGTAATTTATTATTGCGGTTAAAATAACCACCATTAATTGCCGCTACGGCTAAGTAATTTTGAGCAGTTTGGATTAAAGGGGCAGTACCAGTTAATGTTTGCACGTTAGTTTTAGTTAAGATAGGCTTAATGCTTAAACCCACAGTCTGGGGATTAATATCCAACCAAACCACAGGAAAGCGGTCTGTTCCTAAAGTTACTAGCCGTTGTCGCCATTGTAACCCCTGCGCCCAGGTAATATTTCTTTCGACCATTGCATCAGGTTGAATATCAATTACTAGACGATTTGGCTGGGAGACGGTGCTAATTTGTACAGACTGTCCAAAGGGAATACTCAAACTGATAATTGTTTGATTATTGACAATTTCTATTTTTTCAATGGGTGATTCTGTGCTTTGTGCTATAGGAGGTTTAGGGTTATAAACTGCGAGTAAAGCCGCATCAGCAATAGTATCTAAAGTGACAGTCCATTGGCGGTTGGCCGGTGTGGTAGATTTGGGGATAATTTCATCAGGATCTACTACTTTTTTGACTGGTAACTCTTGTCTAATTTGCCAAAAAGTTGCGTTATCTAAGTCTAGTACAATCCGATCCCCTTTTGGTTGTTTACCAAGACGAATATTTCTCAGTTGAGAAGGGGGAGTGGCAATTACTAATGTGTTACCATTAGCTTTAATTTGCCATTTTGCTGTTTTAGCTAATTTACTTATATCTAAATAGCGATACCCACCTCTTAGTTTAGTATTAAGAATTATGGGATTTGTCAAGCTAGAAAACCACTGTATTGGCTGTTTACCAGGATTGTTACTACTGAGTAAATCTATGCCCATTAATTGCTTAACTGCGCCATCACTGATATAAGTTTGCATTCCTGTTGGTTGTAACCATGCTCCTGGTAAGGTTCGGCCATTTATAGTAATTTGATTACCAGCACTAACAGCAGTGGGAACGGAATTTGGTATTCTAGGAATATTTTGGGCGAATGCGCCATAACTAGCAGTTAAACACAGTGCTGCTGACAGCAGTGGTGACAGAGAATTGAGTATTTTCCAGATCATTGTGTTTTTTGATAAAGTTATTATGCAAAAACCAGCCTAACGAAAATTTATCAGAAAATTAAAAAAATAATTACCTTTTTTAGAAATAATCATGATAATATGTATATTGGGTTTTTGTCTCTTATCAAGAGTAGCAAACAGTTGTCACACTAAAAATACTAGCGATAACTGCTTTAAATAATACACACTGCTTGGAGGCTATGATCATAGTCTTGGAGATTAAATCTAAAATTCCCACAGCTCTAAAATTTTAGATTAGGGTAATTTTTTTTAGAGTGCATAAACAAATAAAAAATAGAGTAGGCACTGATAACACAGCTTTGGCTAAATGTCAAGCTAAGGCTGAAATTGTTATCCCTAAATTTTGGTAATTATGTATTTTTATCGAGTGCCAATAAATGAGAAAATTTCCCTATAGCAGTAGTAACAACGTCTGTACCTCAATATTTCAGGAATAAAGTATGAGTCATCAATCAAATCAGGGTCAGCAAACTACAATGTCAGATATCAATTGTCAAGATACTTATTTAGGACAAAAGTGGTTAGTAGAAGAAAGGGATGCTTGTGGAGTAGGGTTTATTACCCATCGTCAGAATATAGCTAGTCATGAAATTTTAAACAAGGCTTTAACTGCCTTAACTTGCTTAGAACATAGAGGGGGTTGTAGCGCTGACCAAGATTCTGGTGACGGTGCGGGGATACTGACAGCAATTCCTTGGGAATTATTAGCACAAGATAACAGTCACGGAATTGATTTTGCTAATGTGAGTCATAAGGCGGTGGGAATGATATTCTTGCCCCAAGACTCGGAAGCGGCTCAAGTTGCTAAGAACGCATTTGAGCAAATAGCAGCAGAGGAAAAATTGACTGTACTGGGCTGGCGAGTAGTTCCGGTGCGTCCAGAGGTGTTGGGTGTACAAGCTAGAGAAAATCAACCTCGTATAGAACAGGTTATAATTTCTTGCGCTGATAAAAGCGGTGATGAATTGGAAAGAGAACTGTATATTGCGAGTAAACGCATTATGCAAGCGGGAAGGAGAATTTCTGAGGATTTCTATGTATGTTCTTTCTCTAGTCGCACCATTGTTTATAAAGGCATGGTACGTTCGGCTGTATTGGGGGATTTTTATGAAGATCTCAAGCATCCTGCTTTTAAAGTATCATTTGCGGTATACCATCGCCGCTTTAGTACCAATACTATGCCGAAATGGCCTTTAGCTCAACCCATGCGGTTATTAGGTCACAATGGAGAAATTAATACCCTGTTGGGGAATATTAATTGGATGATGGCACGGGAGGCGACTCTGAGTCATCCAATTTGGGAAGATCGTTTTGATGAACTCAAGCCACTGGTAAATACTGATAATAGTGATTCTGCTACTTTAGACAATGTATTAGAGTTACTGGTACGTTCGGGACGTAGCCCCTTAGAAGGGTTGATGATGATGGTTCCGGAAGCATACAAAAATCAACCTGCTTTAGCGGAATATCCAGAAATTGTAGACTTTTATGAATATTACAGCGGGTTGCAGGAAGCGTGGGATGGACCAGCACTGTTAGTATTTAGTGATGGGAAGAAGGTAGGAGCAACATTAGACCGCAATGGTTTACGACCTGCGCGTTATGTCATTACCAAAGATGATTATATCGTTGTGGCTTCGGAAGCGGGAGTTGTAGATTTACCAGAAGAGAATGTTCTAGAAAAGGGTAGACTAGGACCAGGACAAATGATTGCGGTAGATTTAAATACCCAAGAAATCTTGAAAAATTGGGAGATTAAACAACGTATTGCAAAACAGTATCCTTACGGGGAATGGTTGCAAAAATATCGCTTAGAATTGAATCGCTTAGTTAAGGGTGAGTCAAATGGTAATGGACATCATAGCTTAACTAATGGCAATAGGCAGACTAGCAGGAAAATTGATACACAAGTCCTATTACAACAGCAAATCGCTTTTGGCTACACTATAGAAGATGTGGAAATGGTAATTCACCCCATGGCCAGCACTGGTGCGGAAGCGACTTTTTGTATGGGTGATGATACTCCATTGGCTGTGCTTTCGGACAAACCTCATTTACTGTATGACTATTTTAAACAACGTTTTGCCCAAGTGACTAATCCAGCTATTGACCCTTTGCGGGAGAAGCTGGTTATGTCCTTGACAGTGGAACTGGGGGAAAGGGGGAATTTATTAGAACCTAAGCCAGAGTACGCTCGTAAGCTCAAATTAGAATCGCCTGTACTCACTCAAGCAGAATTGGAAGCAATTAAACTGTCAGGATTTGCCACGGCTGAATTGTCGACTTTATTTCCCATATCTACAGGTCCAGATGGTTTGAAGTCCGCTGTGGAATCTTTACAAAAACAAGCGGCGGAATCTGTACGGGCTGGGGCAAAGATATTAATATTAAGCGATCGCACTGACACGGGTATTGCTGCGGAATATACTTATATTCCGCCATTGTTAGCTATTGGTGCAGTTCACCATTATTTGATTCGCGCTGGGTTGCGAATGAAAACGTCCTTAATTGTGGATACCGCCCAGTGTTGGAGTACCCATCATTTTGCTTGTTTATTGGGTTATGGTGCGGGTGCTATTTGTCCTTATATGGCTTTGGATACTGTGAGTGCTTGGTGGGATGATCCTAAGACCCAGCAGTTTATGACTAGGGGGAAAATTGCTACTTTGACCTGGGAAAAAGCTATAGAAAATTATCGCCAAGCTGTAGAATCGGGTTTGTTGAAAATTCTCTCGAAAATGGGGATTTCTCTGCTTTCTAGCTACCAAGCAGCACAAATATTTGAAGCGATTGGTATTGGTGGTGATTTGTTGGCTTTGGGTTTTCGGGGAACAACTTCCCGTATTGGTGGTTTAAGTGTGAGTGAATTAGCTCAAGAAGTGTTATCTTTCCACCGCAAGGCTTTCCCAGAATTGACAGCGAATAAGTTAGAAAATTTAGGTTTTGTTCAATACCGTCCTAGTGGGGAATATCACAGTAATAACCCAGAGTTGGCTAAGGCTCTACATAAGGCGGTTAATGGTAAGCAATATGACCATTATCAAGTGTATAAACAGCATCTGCAAAACCGACCTGTGACAGCACTGCGTGATTTATTGGATTTCCACAGTGAACGGACACCAATTTCTTTGTCAGAAGTAGAGTCCGTTAATGATATTGTGCGGCGTTTTTGTACCGGGGGGATGTCTTTAGGGGCTTTGTCACGAGAAGCACATGAAACTTTAGCGATCGCTATGAATCGCATTGGTGGTAAATCTAATTCTGGTGAAGGTGGAGAAGATCCGGTTCGTTACAACGCTTTAAATGATGTTGATACTGCTGGTAAATCTCCTACTTTCCCCCATTTGCATGGGTTAAGAAATGGTGATACCGCTGCAAGTGCCATTAGACAAGTTGCGTCAGGGCGGTTTGGCGTTACGCCCCAATATTTAGCCACAGCTAAACAAATTGAAATTAAAATCGCTCAAGGTGCAAAACCAGGAGAAGGTGGACAGTTACCAGGTCCCAAGGTTAGTCCCTATATTGCTATGTTACGGCGTTCTAAACCCGGTGTAACTTTGATTTCTCCACCACCCCACCATGATATTTACTCTATTGAAGACTTAGCACAGTTGATTTTTGATTTGCACCAAATTAACCCTAAAGCCCAAGTTTCAGTAAAATTAGTCGCAGAAATCGGTATTGGCACAATTGCTGCGGGTGTAGCTAAGGCTAATGCTGATATTATCCAAATTTCAGGCCATGATGGCGGTACTGGTGCATCACCCCTTTCTTCTATTAAACACGCTGGTACTCCTTGGGAATTGGGTTTAACAGAAGTACATCGGGTATTAATGAAACACAGGTTACGCGATCGCGTTATCTTGCGTGTGGATGGTGGTTTAAAAAGTGGTTGGGATGTATTAATTGGGGCTTTAATGGGTGCTGAAGAGTTTGGTTTCGGTTCGATAGCTATGATTGCGGAAGGCTGCATTATGGCGCGAATTTGCCACACTAACAACTGTCCTGTGGGTGTCGCTTCTCAGAAAGAGGAACTGCGGAAGCGGTTTACAGGAGTTCCCGAAAACGTTGTCAACTTCTTCTACTTTGTCGCGGAGGAAGTGCGGAGTCTGTTAGCTAAATTGGGATATCGTTCTTTATCAGAGGTAATTGGTCGCGCTGATTTATTAACAGTACGCTCTGATGTAAAACTCAATAAAACCCAAGCTGTGAACTTAGATTGTTTAACTAAGCTACCAGATACAAAAATTAATCGTGATTGGTTAGTACATGAAAAAGTTCATAGTAATGGACCTGTATTAGATGATCAATTACTAGCTGATGCGGATATTTGTCAAGGAATCCAGGAACAAGGGATAGTTAGTAAAACCTACGCCGTTGTTAATACCGATAGAACCGTCGGGACTCGGTTAACTGGGGTGATTGCTTCAAAATATGGTGACAACGGCTTTAAAGGGCAAATTAACCTGAAGTTTCAAGGCAGTGTCGGGCAAAGTTTCGGCGCGTTTAATCTTGATGGTGTGATTTTGAGCTTAGAAGGTGAAGCCAATGACTATGTAGGGAAGGGAATGAATGGTGGGGAAATTATCATTAAACCTCCCGCAAATGCGACTTACAACCCAGCGGAAAACGTCATTGTCGGTAATACTTGCCTTTATGGTGCTACTGGTGGTAGATTATTTGCTAATGGTTTGGCTGGAGAACGGTTTGCTGTACGCAACTCAAAAGGTACAGCCGTCATTGAAGGTGCTGGTGATCACTGCTGCGAGTACATGACTGGTGGTGTAATTGTCGTCTTGGGTAAAGCAGGCCGGAATGTTGGTGCAGGAATGACTGGTGGTTTGGCTTATTTCCTGGATGAAGTCGGTAATTTCCCAGATTTCGTAAATCATGCTATTGTTAAGGTCCAGCGGGTTGCCAGTGATGCGGGTGAAAAACAGTTGTATGATTTAATTAAAGCTCACGCTGATAAAACTGGTTCACCCAAAGCCTTAGAAATTATCGCTAATTGGCCAGAGTATTTACCCAAATTCTGGCAATTAGTACCACCATCTGAAGCTGACAGTCCAGAGGCTAAAGTGGCAGAAAAACAATTAAGTTCTGTGTAATTTGTCTGAATCAGGATGTTCAGGATTTGAGGATTTACAGGATTTAATTAAATACTTTATCCTGTTTATCCTTTAATCCTTTTTTGTCTGAATCAGGATGTCCAGGATTTGAGGATGTACAGGATTTAATTAAGATTATGTGCATCTTTATCCAGAATTGGTATAAGCTGATAGACATTTAATTTGCATAATTAAAACAGGTAGGATGCCTGTTTCACAAGAGTTTTAGTTGTGAGCAATATACAATTTAAATGCCCAACAGCTTATTCATCCTGTTCATCCTTTAATCCTGGGTATCCTGATTCTGACTTTATTTCTTTAAGGTTTCTTAGCTTTCTCAAGTTTCTGAGATTTCTGAGATTTATGGGCAATTAAGGATGGATACTGATCTTGCATTTCTAAAAGTTCGGGGACAGTCACAAATTCATAACCCTGTTTGCGAAACTTGCTAATGATTTCTGGTAATGCTTTGACAGTGTGAGATCGATCTCCGCCTCCATCGTGCATTAATACAATACCACCTGGTTTAGCTTCTCTAAAGATATTATTTATTAACCGAGGTACAGCGGGACGTGAATAGTCTTTGGAATCAGATGACCACATAATAACAGCATATTTATTACTTTTAGCATAAGCTACCACCCCATTGGTCATGTTGCCACCAGGTGGACGAAATAGACTAGTTTTCACTCCTGTAGTTTGATAAATTATGTCTCCGGTATTTGCAACTTCCGCAGCGGCTACCTGTGCATTCATGTGATGATACCAGTGATGCCAAGTATGGTTAGCGATAGTATGACCATCTGCAACTATTCGTTTTGTCAAGTCGGGATAATTCTTAACATTTTGGCCGACGACAAAAAAGGTGCTTTTGATGCGATTTTTCTGGAGAATATCTAATACTTTTGCTGTACTATTAGGCCAAGGACCATCATCAAAGGTTAGGGCGATAACTTTTTTTTCTGGGGGAAGTTTGGCTTCACTGATGACAATTCCTTGAAAGTTAGTCGGTACATCAGTAGAAACACCTTTTGCTTGTGCTTGTTGTTGCCAACTGGTGAGCATTTCTGTTTTCAACTGCTCTAACCGCTCTTGAGTTACCATAAGAACAGCAGTATCATTATCCTTGGTGCTGACGCTGCGATTTTGAGCGTCAGAGGTGCTATTTTTGAACATGATCATTAAAGCAATGCTTAAAGCACCAGTTAAGCCAAGTATTGATATTAATATTCCCCGTGTCTCAAAAAATGACTTATTATTTTCCACAGCATAACTCCTTCAAGGGGTGAGCAATAAATGATCAGGATAATGGTTCTGATGGTAGGTTATAACACATTTCTCTATGTACTGAGATTCACTAGCCTGACTTAACCTAACTTCTTCCTTGACAGGGGAGAGGTTTGGAGATTTGCTAGAGTGGGTGAGGACATAGTTTATTTTTTCCAGACTACTAATATCACTCCGGTGACAATTAAACCTAGTCCAAAAACACGGTTGAGAGGAATAGTTTCTTTTAAAACAAAGTAACCTAATAATACAGAAAATATATAACCAATTGATACAGCGGGAGCAGCAACGCTGAGATTGATTCTCGTCAGCAGGAGAATATAAGCGACAGCACCAATACCATAACAGGTTAGTCCTAATAAAAGTTCTGGTGTAGTCACAATACTAAGAATATGACTAATAGCGTTACCTGCATCAACTTTACCTAATTTTGTCGCTCCTATCTTCAAAAAAAACTGTCCAACAACACTAATGATAACTGAAATTAGCAGTAAACTAAATTCTTGGATTGACACGGATATTACCTGAGATGGTATATAGAACACAAATACGAATCCATAAGGCTTGACTACGCCAATGGGAAACGCTAATACAAAAACAATGTCTACCTGTTCAGCAATGAATAAAATGATACTATAGTCGTGTTATATTTCAATTTTCTTTTCTCTCAAACCTCCAGTTTCCTTTAATGTATAAAGAGGACGACCTTTTACTTCTTCGTATATCCGGCCAATATATTCGCCTAAAATACCAATACAAATTAATTGAACTGAACCAAGGAAAAACATGGAAATTGTAATTAATGTGTAACCAATTATGGGGGAGAATGGTTCAGATAAACGCCAATACAAAACCAATAATATCATAAATAAGGCAATAAAAGCTGATAATATACCTATATAGGTAGCCAGCCTCAAGGGAACTGTGGAAAAGGAGATAATACCATCAATTGCTAAAGCCCAAGATTTACCAAATGTATATTTTACTGTACCAGCAAAGCGGGGATCTCGTTCAAAAAGTACGGAAGTTTGTCGAAAACCTACCCAAGCACGTAAACCGCGAATGTAGCGATTACGTTCTGGCATAGAATTAAGGATATTTACGACCTGTCTATCCATTAAACAAAAGTCTCCTGTATCTTCGGGAATATCTACTTTAGCCAAGCGTCGAAGAATGCGATAAAAAAGATATGCAGTCAAGCGTTTTAGCCAGGTTTCTTGTTGACGAGATGTCCGCTGGGCATAAACTACTTGATATCCTTGATGCCATTTGTCAATCATGGTTAAGATTAATTCTGGTGGATCTTGGAGATCGGCATCCATAACAATGATACATTTACCTTGGACAAAGTTCAAACCTGCGGTAACAGCGATTTGATGCCCAAAATTCCGGGCTAAACTGAGGTAATGGACTCGGTTGTCACTATGATGTAATTCGCGCATCATACTTAAAGAGCGATCGCGGCTACCATCATCTATTAAAATTAATTCAGCATCACCGTCTAACTGTGCCATGACATGATGTAATCTGCGATACATCTCTGTGATGTTTTCTGATTCGTTATAAATGGGAATAATTAGGGAGTAGATAGGTTGGTTGATCATGATAAAATTTTTTGAGAAACTTGAAGATCTTTAAAATTCATCTTGAAAATTTAATTACCTGAAAATCAAAACATAATGAATGATTACCGTTATCTGAAAATCAATAAAGACTATATCATACTATTAACAATTTGGTTGATAGGATTACTGATAGATAGAACATGGTTTTTCTTAGATGAATCTATTCCATCCTATGATCAAAGCGCCCATTTAACCGCAGCATTGCATCATTATCGAATTTTTCAAAACCTGAATATTTTATCAGGTAATTGGTGGTTATCTCTGTGGGAATTAACCCCCAGTTATCGCGCTCCTTTTGTGTATATTTGTACTGTACCATTTTTGGTATTATTTGGTAAAGGCTATGATCAAGCTAGTTTAGTCAATTTATTATATACAGCTATACTGATTTTATCAGTATATCACTTAGGGAATTATTTATTTAAAAACCGAAAAATTGGCATCACAGCCAGCATATTTTGCTTATTATTTCCCATTATGGGAATTATGCGAACTGATTATTTATTAGATTATGGTTTAACGTCTATTGTCATAGCTACTTTCACCATTTTAACAATTTGGAAAGATAGTCATACTGGTTTTGTATCATGGGTATTAACTTTGATATTGGGGGTAGGAATAGGGTTAATTATGTTAGCTAAACCCACAGGTTTTATTTTTATTCTTATTCCTAGTATCTACACATTAATTATTTTTATCAGCAAACGTAAATTTATTAAACTAATTCAAACAGCCTTATCTTTAATTTTAGCTTGGTTAATTTGTGGTTCTTGGTATAGTTTAAATTGGTTAACTATTATTACTTCTGCATTAAATGCTAATAATGTGGGAAAAGGAGAGGGTGATCCTGCTGCGACAACCATTGCTGGTTGGTTATATTATCCGCAAACTATCCCAGAAACTGTTGGTTTTCCGATATTATTTGTGAGTATTGGTATTTTGTTAATTTATCTTTTTAAATCTAGATTTAGTCAAAATGCAGTTAAAGATAATTTAGCTAAGTCTGCTTTAAATTGGTTATTTATTTTCTTAATTGGTAGCTATGTAATTTGTTCTCTAGGGACAAACAAAGACATTAGATTTATTCTTCCTTCTTTTCCGGTAATTAGTTTAATTTTAGCTTACTTTTTTAATTTAATTGAAAATATCTGGTTTAATAAATTAAGATTAGCAACTTTTATAGTAAGTGGTATAGTTTTACTAAATAATTTATTTCCTTTACCTCTAATTCAGGCTTATGGTGGAAAACATTTACCAAATAATGAAAGTAAAAAATATCCTCTTGCTGAATTAATCGAGAAAATTTATCAAACTACCCCATATTTAAAAACAACTTTAGGAGTAGTTCCCGTTTCTACACCCCAAGTTAATGAATTTACCTTAGATTATTTCGGTACATTGGCTGATTTTCGCGTCTATGGGAGAAAATTAACGATGAAATTATCGCAAGTAGACCAAGATTTAGAGTATTTATCTTGGTATGTTACCAAAGATAATGAACCAGACGAACCGGGAGAAAAGGGAGAAACTAAACGCAAATTAAAATCTTTGATAGAAACTTCTCCTGATTTAAAATTACAAAGTGATTGGGTATTACCCCATGGTGATAAATTAAGATTATATCATCGGAAAAATCCTCAGATAGTTGTTGAGAAATTAATTGAAAAATTAAATAATGATCAGCATGATCAGAAATCAGTTACTTTAGAAAAAGTTATAACTGCTAATCAATTTATAATAGGTAAAAATAACTCCGTTACTTATCAAATTACAGGTTCATGGGATGAATTACAAAATGGTTTGTTACTATTAAAATGGCAAAATGGTCAATCAGCTTGGTATCATGATCATGCAATTGGTCTAGGTAATTTATATTGTGGTATAAAATGTCATCCCCAGGGAAATTTTCGAGTCATTGAGAATCTAGCTACATTTATTTCCCAGGAATTACCACTAGGAAAATATCAACTATCAGCATTCTATTTAGATAGAATTACTGGTAAAATTACACCTTTAAATAGTTTAAATAGTTCTGAGATAACTGTAAATGTTACAGACACAGGAAAATTAACAAAAACACCACCTTTAGATTTAGTTTCTCGAATGTCACAATTAGCAGTAGAATTACAAAATGGCAAGTTAGATAATATCTTTGTACAGATAGATAATTTTAATCAATATGACGCGACTCAAGACTATTTAAAACAAATTGAATTTGCTGCTAATTATTACTTAAAAAATCAACCAAATAACTTAAATTGGCGTTATACTCTAGTGCTATCACAACTTTTACAGCGCAAAGCACCAGCATTAATTCAGAATTTAACAGAATTAACTAAATATGATGGACAAAATCCTTATACTTGGCTTTATTTAGGAGTTGTTTATTTATATGACTTTCAACCCAGACAAGCCGAAAAGCAGTTAATAATGGTAGAAAAAATCAAACCAGATATCCCAGAATTAAAGACTTTAAAAACAGTGACAAATATTATGAAATTTCTCCCCTTAATTCACTTCTAAAATATGAACAATAAACAATGGTTATTAGGGTTATTGGTAGCGTCTTTGGTTTTATGGTTAATGTTTCTGGGAAATTTACCTTTACGAGATTGGGATGAAGGTACTTATGCTATAGTTGCTAGAGAAATTTATGGTACTGGTAACTGGGTTTATCCTACCATTCAAGGAGATCCTTTTTTATTAAAACCACCTTTAATGCAGTGGTTAATTGCTATTTGCTATCATGCAGGAGGAATACAAGAATTTACTACTAGATTTCCGGGAGCATTTTTAACCGCGCTAGGAGTTCCTTTACTTTACTTAATTGGAAGGTTAATTTTTGCAGAAACTTTACCAGCTTTATTTTCGGCTTTGGTTTATTTAACATTATTGCCTGTAGTCCGTCATGGTAGACTAGCAATGTTAGATGGAATGACTATTTCCTTTTTCTTATTATTATTATTTTGTGTTCTTAAAGCGCGTCATGATAGAAAATATGCTGTTGGTATCGGATTTTGTTTGGGTTTAATTACTCTGACAAAGGGAATGTTAGTAGTAGTTTTAGCAGGAATAGCAGGTTTATTTATCATTGCTAATAAACAATTAGCTATATTTAAAAATCCATTTCTATGGATAGGAATGTTTTTAGGAAATTTCCCTGCTATTGCTTGGTATTTTGCTCAATGGCAACATTATGGTAATATTTTCTTAGAAGTGCATTTTCAGTCTCAAGCTTTTGATAGACTGGGAAAAGCTGTAGAAGGTAATACCGGTCCGATTTGGTATTATTTACTGGAAGTGATAAAATATGGTTTTCCCTGGTTGTTATTTTGGCCAGGAGGCTTATATTTAAGTTGGAAAAATCGTCATACTGCTTGGGGTTGTTTAACTCTCATTGGTACAATTGTTTATTTTGCCATAGTTTCTTTAATGAGTACCAAATTACCCTGGTATATTATGCCTGTATACCCATTTTTAGCTTTAGCAATTGGGGCTAATTTAAGTTATATTTGGCAGGAAGAGAAGTTTAAAACTAGATTTTTGACGGGATTTTTTGCATTTTTAGTTATTATTGGTTTAGCAGGTTGTATTTATTTTAGTTTAGTTGATAAACAGCCATTGTTAATTGTTATGAGCATTATTTTAGCAGTGACTATGGGAATCACATCATGGTTTATTAATCAGCATAACCGTCAATTTATCCCGGTTTTATTTGCGGGAATGTATTTAGTTTTAGCAATGTTAATGAGTTCTCAATCATGGATATGGGAGTTAAATGAAAAATTCCCCGTTTTACCAGTTGCAGCATTAATTAGGGATAATATTCCACCAGGAACAGAAATTTATACTTCTTTTCCTGATGGTCGTCCTAGTTTAGACTTTTATAGTGATTGTCAAGTTATTCCTACATCTCTTGCAGATTTACAAGATAAGTTTGTTCATAAATCTTATTTGTTGGTGGATAATGAGACTTTGCAGAAAATGAATTTAAGGGGGAGTAAAATTATCGGGGAATCAGAAGGTTTTAAATTGATTTCACCCCTAATTAATTGACTGAACATATTTTTAAAGCTGGTACTGTCTATAATCAGTTCTAAGTTCAAGCCACCCAAAGCTTTTGAGCAAATCGAATAGAAAAGGTTATTACCAGTATGGCAAAAAAGCCTATAGACATATATCCCCAACGAGGATAACGCGATAACAATACACCCAAAGCTACACTTAAAGAGATAATACCGTAAGCAATACGATTTAATGACCAAGTTCCTCCAGAGGCTAAAATCAACGCTAAGGCGCAGAATCCATAAATCAGCGTAATAGGGGTTAATTGAGTGCGTAAATGCCATAATAAGTAAGCACCACCTAAAATCGGGACTGCATTAATCAATGGATCACCCCCTAGCAACCACAAAAATAAAATTAAAGCGTAAAAGCCATAATCCACCTTGACAGAACCTAATATTTTACGGAAGTACCACAATAAATAACTGCTAATTACAATAATCATAAATAACAATGGATACCAAGGATCTTTTAAATATCCTGATACTGTGTTAACCGGTCCAATTGTAATTTGCATTATAATCCTTAACCAACTCTGCCAGTCAAATCCAAGTGAAGGCCGCCATGCTTTTTGTGCATGGATAAAAGCCAAAGCATCACCAAATTTAATCTGACAATACAAGCTATAGATAAACAGACCACCACCAGTAGCTAAACTTGCAAGGTAAAATTTTATTCCCCTTTTTTCTTGCCAAGATGTAAGTAAAAAGGCTGGTATCAATGCTATACCAGTTGGACGGGCAGCGGTAGCTATGGCACCCCAAAGAGCCACCCAAGCACTTTGTTTTTTATCAAAAGCTCGTAAAGCAGCTGTACTGAATAAAAGATATAAGCCTTCAGAGTAAATTACCGTACAAAATAAAGAGGCTGGAAACCATGTAAATACGGCAGTTGTCCATCGTGCTGCACTCTTACTATAAAACTCATTTACCCAACTATACAAGACGAGCAATGCTATCAGAAATGCCAGATTATTGACTAATATTCCTGCCACTTTAAATGGTAATCCAAACATCATAAATGAATGAATTAATAAAGGAAATAACGGAAAAAAGGCAACTGAATATTCTTGCTCATGAATTGAAAAATTGTAGCCAGAAGTTGCTATTTTTTCGTAATGCAGACTATCAAAAGCATAAAAAATATCCCAGCTAAATGTAGCTTTCATGCCATCTGTTGGTATCGGCAACAAAGGGGCAAATACGAGCATTGCTATTGTTATAGTAAGTCTGCTTGTTAACCACATTACTATGGGAAAAAATAAACTATTATTAATAAGCTTTTGACAGTTAATTATTTCCATATATTAGGATTATGTCCTTTTCAGATTGATAAAGTAAATATCTAAAAAAAGTATACATCTTATTGGTGATAATGCAACTTAAACCGTGACTTAATTTTGAATTAAGGCATTATATCCCACTAGATGTAGATTTTTGTGTAATAAAATATAAATAATATCGCTCATCATAATTAAAGCCTTTTTTAAATTCCTTGATAGGATCAATCTTTAAGTCAGGATGATTAATTTCTAATGGTTTATTTAAAATCAATAATATGGGTTTTAATTGTTGTTTGCTGATTTGACTGACTTGGCTTAAAATTTCCATTTGATCAACTTCTTGTCGTTTAGTAGTAAATAACACAAAGCTACTTATCTTTTGAATTTCTGGATAATAAATTTGGCGATTAATATATCCAGCAATTGGTGACATTGTATAATCTTTACTCCCTACAATAAACATATCATTTAATTGATATTTATATTTCTCCTTTATATAAGCAGATGCTTCTTTGCTAGATGAAAAAGGAATAATCATGTCTCTACCAAAAGCAAATATTCCTCCCGCCATTTGCACATATAAAATCAACATAATCACAGATAAATAATAAGGTTTTGTCCATTTAATAACTTGTATAATATGAGTTTTCAACTTTCGGGGAAATAATTGCAAAAATAAAGATGTTTGAGAATAATAACTAGCAAGCCAAAGGCATACAACTAATAAAATATACAAATGCCCATAATGACGAGGACTACCTAAAAATTTAACGTATGTAAAGACAAGAATTTCAATTGTTCCAAAAGTGTAAAGAAACAAAACAAGTGGTTTTCTGAAAAATGATATTGTGAAAAATCCGAAAAATACTATAGATAAAATAGAAAATAAAATGAGGCTTAATTGTTGAGATTCACCAGGAACTAAAATAATAATATAACTATTCCAAAGCCTTACTAAAGTAGTAGTTAAGTGTTTAAAGTCAAAGTTTAATATAACTCCTGATAAACCTCCAGCTAATTTACTATCTTGAGGAGGAATAAGTTGAATCAAGGAGATAATTATTCCAGTTAAAACAATTAAACTACTTAAAATAATGTCATGTTTTTTCGCTAAAAGGTTTTGATGTAAAGATTTTTGAAAAATATACTCTAACGATAAAGTAATACTAAATGCTATTGCTAACATTAAGCAATAAGCATTTGAATTAGCAATTAATAATAAAACAATAGAAAGTTTAAGATAACTCTGTTTTCTTTGAGGATAGATAATGCAGAACAAAAAACATAATAATAACCCAATTGCATAATTTCTGCTAATTAATAAATATTCATAAAATGGAATATAACCTAAACAAAATAACAACTTTTGTGAATAATTAAATGGGGAATATCGAGTAAATAAATAAACAGATGATGTAGCTAAACATAGGTGAAATATTTGCATAATCACAGGGTTATTTGTGATTTGTTTTAAAATAGCCAAACAGATATACCAAACAAAGGGATGTCCTTCATAATGAATGTTATGAAATAATTCAAATAATGATTGACTATCTCTAACAATAAGCCAAACATTTAATTCATCGCGCCACATAGCATGATGGAGAATAGCAGGTAAACCAATTAAAAAAAATAAAGTAGTGCAAGAATTGCTAAACAGTATATTATTCTGGGTAAGCCGTTTCCAAACAAAATTCATATTGAATTTTACCTAACCTAAAAGAGGATTTTGGTGGTTATTTATCTATTGATAAACAAGGTTATTTTGTGGACTATCAATTAATCACTATCAATTAATCACTACTAAATAGTACCATACTTTAGTGCAATTTTTCATGCGGGAATTGAGTAATATAAGAAAATTGATATATAAACTGGTTAATTAATAATAATTGCTGATATAGCGATTATAGGAATCCTAAATAAGATGTTATATTAAATTAATATACATAGCTTTCTAATCAAAAATATGCAACTAATCCAAAAGCAATATTACACTCCAGAGGAATATCTGGAATTAGAAGCAACTGCTGACTACAAAAGCGAATACATTGACGGACAAATCATTGCTATGGCTGGTCCATCTATAAATCATAACCGCATCTCTTTGAATTTAAGCTCTGGACTGAATTTTGCCTTCAAAAATCAAAATTACGAAGTTTTCATGGGTGATATGCGTCTATGGATACCTCAAAAGCTAATATACACTTATCCAGATGTGATCATTATTGCAGATGAGCCGGAATTTGTCAACAATCGGACAGATACAATTACAAACCCCCAGGTAATTATAGAAGTTTTGTCTAAATCTACTAAAAGTTACGACAAAGAAGATAAATTTGCCGCTTACAGAACAATTCCCACTTTTCAAGAATACCTATTAATTGATCAAAACCGTATTCATGTAGAACAATTTTCTAAAATTGGGAAAAAAAGATGGAATTTTTGTGAATATGATGCAGAAGATGAAAATATATCTCTGACAACAGTACCTTTCACAATTTCTTTGCAGGATATATATAATAAAGTCAAATTTGAAATTGCAGAACCTGAAACAAAAAACAATAGTTAGAACCTCCTCAACCAACCCAAATTTCCTGGGCAAAACCCACTGCTAATTTACTTAACAAAGTGATAAATATACCCATCAATAAATAAGCTTGACGGGGATAGCGAGACAAACAGACACCTATAGCTGCACTCAGAGGTACAATGCCATAAGCAAGACGACTTAAAGAAATTGTCCCACCAGAAGCTAAAAGTAAACCAATACCACAAAAACCATAAACTACCATAATGGGAGTTAGTTGCTGACGGAAATACCATAGGAGGTAGCTACTACCTAATATCATAGATAGATTGAGCAAATTATTTATTAATCCTTGGTCTGCAATTATTAATAATAATATGACTATGACATAAGCAGCACGGAATATCTGGGGATGGAAATATTTACGCCAATAGAATAAACAAGAAGAACTAATGACAATTAAACTAAAAAACAGCGGATACCAAAAGTCTTTAACTCCACCTTCATCATTTTCTACCCAACCAAAATACCAATTGTTGCCAAAAGGAATTTGCATAAACATATTTAACCAACCTTCCCAATCAAAACCTAAGGAAGGCCGCCACCCTTTTTGTGCAGCAATGAAGGCTAAAAAATTATCAAAATTTAGCCCACAATACACACTGAATACTAATAAACCTGTAGCGGATAATAAACCTGCTATATAGGCAATTGGTGGTTTATTCTGTCGCCAAGCTGTGATTAAAAATGCGGGGATTAATACCATGCCTGTGGGGCGTGTTGCTGTTGCCATTGCTCCACAAATTGCTGTCCAAATATATTGTTTTTGATCAAAGGAACGTAAAGCTATTGTACTCAATAACAAATATAAACCTTCTGTGTAAATTACTCCTGTGAATAAAGACATGGGACAACAAGTTATGACAGCAATTGTCCAATGGGCTGCACTGATGCCAGATTGTTTTTTTACCCAAGAATATAAACAATAAACTGTACCTAAAAATGCTAAATTATTGATGATTAATCCAGCTATTTCAAAGGAAAAACCCAATTTCATGAAGATAAAAATGCTGACAGGAAACAGGGGGAAAAATGCTAAATTATGTTGTTTACCATCATCAACAAATTCATAGCCTTCAGTAACAATCGCCCGATAATGTACAGTATCCCAAACATTAAAAATCCCCCAGCCCAAATGGGGCGTAATTCCATCTGGTAATGGGGGGAGATTGGGAGCAATCAGCAACATAGAAATCCCCACCAATAGACGACTTAAAAACCACATAGCAGCGGGAAATAAGAAATTATCCGTCCAAATAAATTTAGCGATGCTGGTAGCGATTATAGGCAAGCTACGGGCAGCGTCTCGAAGAGAAGCGATCGCTATTTGTGCTTTAACCATAGGCTTTTGTTTTTCCTGATTTGATGTTACTTTTAAGTAATGTTAAGCATTAATGGCGAAAATAGCAAAGGTTGTCATAGAGATTAATTAATGTAGCATTAATACCAATTTCATCTAAAACTGCACGGAATCATGAAATCCATTCATGTATCAGAGTCTATCTGTGTTTATCTGTGTTTATCTGCGTTTAATTATGATTAAAATCATATCATGTAGATTTATCTAAATATACCTACAATTTGCAATTGGTCAGTAAGTCTGATGATTGTAAAAATTCCCCTGATCAACGAGTCCCAAGGCATTTATAGTTAAAATTATCTATTAATTCTTAAAAAATTGTGAAAGCCATTACCCTACTTGGTTCTACTGGTTCAATTGGTACTCAAACCCTAGATATCGTCTGTGAACACCCAGATAAGTTCCGCATTGTTGGATTAGCTGCTGGCAGGAATGTGGAGTTATTTGCGGCGCAAATTCGTCAATTTCGCCCGGAAATCGCCGCCATTTCCGCTGCTGATAAATTACCAGAACTCAAAGAAGCCATTAAAGATTTAAATCCCCAACCCATTTTACTGGCTGGAGAGCAGGGAGTGATAGAAGTTGCTCGTTATGGCGATTCTCAAACCGTTGTTACTGGTATTGTTGGTTGTGCAGGTTTATTACCGACTATCGCCGCCATTGAAGCTGGTAAAGATATTGCTTTAGCCAATAAAGAAACTCTGATTGCTGGCGCTCCCGTAGTTTTACCTTTAGTAGAAAAACACGGAGTTAAATTATTACCAGCAGATTCCGAACATTCCGCCATTTTCCAATGTCTCCAAGGTGTTCCCAAAGATGGGTTACGGAAGATATTACTTACCGCTTCCGGTGGTGCTTTCCGAGATTGGCCTGTAGAAAAATTAGCAACGGTAAAAGTTGCGGATGCTCTTAAACATCCTAATTGGTCAATGGGACGAAAAATCACCGTAGATTCTGCAACTTTGATGAATAAGGGTCTGGAAGTCATTGAAGCTCATTATTTATTTGGGGTAGATTATAACAACATCGAAATTGTCATTCATCCCCAAAGTATTATTCACTCATTAATAGAATTACAAGATACTTCAGTTTTAGCCCAACTGGGTTGGCCAGATATGCGTTTACCTTTGCTTTATGCTTTATCTTGGCCAGAGCGAATTTACACTAATTGGGAAAGATTGAATCTAGTCAAATCTGGTGATTTAACTTTCCGTGAACCAGATCATCAAAAATATCCCTGTATGCGTTTAGCTTATGCTGCTGGTAGGGCTGGTGGTTCTATGCCCGCTGTATTAAATGCGGCAAATGAACAAGTTGTAGCGTTATTTTTGGATGAGAAAATTCAATTTTTAGATATTCCTAAATGTATCGAATTTGTCTGCGATCGCCATCAAGATGATAACCAACAAAATCCCACTTTAGATGACATTTTAAACGCAGATCAATGGGCTAGAAAAGAAGTTTTTGCGGCCATGGAAAAAGTAGCAACACGACCACAAATAATCTCGGTAGGTTAAAAGTTATGATAGTCCTACACTGCACCGAATAGGATTAGTGTAGGATTATATTTTATGTATTTTCTTGCACATCTATTTTTGAGCAAAATTCTATGAACTTTTGAAAACTATGTAAATGATCTGGGTTTGTTTTAATTCTGGTTAATAATTGTTCAAGATAAAATTTTTCTTGTACTTCTTTTGGTCTAGATTTACTATAGGATAAATTACGTTCTTTGAAAATCTCTCTCAAATAACCTTCATGAAATAAAGCTTTTGTTTTATATCCAAAAATCTCTCGTGTATTTTCTTCGTTTTGTTCAAACTCACTTGCTAAATCTTCAGGATCACTTTGACTGACATCAAAATACTTGATATATTTTTTTAAAATTTCGTTGTTTTGTGGGTTTCTAACAAAAAAGTTTCTATTTCCTAAAAACCAAGTTTCAATACAAACTTTACAAACTTTTTGGATAATAATTTCTAATTGACAATTTTCTGGTAAAGTTTGAAAAGGTTTATTTTGTAAATTGAGTTTAATTTTCTCGAATGCTTCTGCTTTTTTCTCGGAAATAGTCAACCTATCTGCGTCCGTGAATAGTACCAAGTAGTCATATTTTGGTACTTCGTTAATTTCTTGAATAGCATTAGCAGCAACTCGATAACAGTCAGGAACACCCATATCACTTTCATAATAATAGTTATTCTGACTGACAGCATCAAAACTATCCACTTCCGTTAAATTTGGAAGAAGTACAGATAACCACTTTTTATAAACAATCGCTTCCGTTTTCCCCTCAAATACAAAATAGAAATTCATAATTGTTTTTCGAGAATTTTAGTCAATTGAAGAAATGCTTCTTGTTTAGATTTACCTAAATGATAATCTGACGCATTACGAATATTAATGTGTCCACCTTTACGAGTAACGATTTGCCAATATTCATAAGGAATATTATTGATAATATAAGGATGATGACTGGTAGCTATAAATTGTAAATTTTTATTTTCATGAATTAAGTCATCAGTTAATATATCAATACAATTTATCCCTAAGCTATTTTCAAATTCATCAATTAATATTACAGTTCCCGGAGTTGAAAGATATATTTCACTAATATGAATAAGTGTCCGTAACATACCTGAAGAAATTCTATTTTGTTTAATCCATTTTGGGACAGATTTTTCTTTGATAAAGATAATAATATAAGTAAGAGAACTTTCTACTTGATTGTTTTTGCCTAAAAACTCAATGTCAATTTTGATATCTTCTATCTGTTGAAAGATATCTATAAATCTTGATTTAATTTTATCAAAAACCTCTAATTTATGAAAATAAGTCAGATATAGTTTAGTTAGAATATCTTCATGGCTATTTACTATATTCTCTAAAGTTGTGTATTTATTTGTGAGAGAGTGTAAAGGTTTATTAGATAATATACGGAATCCACAGCTTCTTGTGTGATCATGATACTCTATTTTATTTAAAGCATCATAAGCTTCTTGAATAATACTATCTTCTCTCAATATATAGATCATTGATTGATGTGAAGAAAGCTTGGGCATTTCTTGATCATTAAAAATTATTTTTTCTTGAGTTCGTTCAATTAAAATCTTATTTTTTGAAGTTAATTTTTCATGAACTAATGATGGTTTTTCTATTTCATCTTTATCATCAATAATTAGATCATCAGTTTCAATAGTATCAAAACTACCTTCCCAGATAAATTCAGTACCATTGACAGTGGAAAATTTTATTTTCCATTCAAAGCCATTTATTGCTCCTCCATTAGTAATACGCTTTAAATCAGTAATCGCCCGCAGAATTTGAGTTTTACCTGCACCAGAAACACCTACCAAAAGAGTTAAATTTGATGAAAAATCAACTTCATCAAAATCCCAACCTAAAAAATTATTCTTGAGTCGCAGTGAAATGATTTTCATAACTTAAACAATATATAAATTGTTGATATTATAACTTACTTCCTTTGTTTTTTCCCATTCCCTTGATTAGCCCTCGACTTTAATGTAAACTGTGGTATTTCCTCAGGTTCATCTTCACTCAAACTATAAAGCATTACAATTAGGTAAAAGCGCAAAATCTAAATAAGGCTTAAAATAGGTGAATTTTTGGATAACTTTGCCTACCTCCACAGACAACTTTTTTAGCAAACCCTACTGATAATGGTTTCAATAAATTTTTATCATTTAGGTGACTAAAGACGCGCAAGTGTCAACCAATCCTAAAACCCTGTGTTAAACTGTTTGTTGGCGAACTCAAGGCAATAATTCGGTATTTGAGGAATAAATTAAAATAAATGGTATTAAATATTGCACCATAAAAGCATTATTTTCAGCGCTGGTAAACATTTCAGATTGGTCAATATTTGGAAAAGCCGCGATAAGCTTAGGTTTAAGGTTGAGTTGCGGAGGGGAAAGTTAATTAATGGCTGCTCATAAATAGTAAATATTACTTTTTACAACATTTTTTAAACTTCTTTGCACAATTACGATTTTTTGTGTAATGATGAGAGAGTGGAAATTAATTCGGCAGTAATGTTTGTTGTTAGTATTGACAGGCTTTCCCTTTTGGTATATACAGACTTCTCTCCGAAATCTAAATCTCTACAATCTTATGATTTTGGAAATATTCTATGTCAATTTACGTGGGTAACCTCTCTTATGAAGTTACACAAGATGCTCTCAGTCAAGTTTTCGCAGAGTACGGTGCTGTGAAACGTGTTCAACTTCCTACAGACCGTGAGACAGGTCGCTTGCGCGGCTTTGGTTTTGTAGAAATGGGTACTGAAGCTGAAGAAGCCGCTGCTATTGAAGCTCTTGATGGTGCAGAATGGATGGGACGTGACTTAAAAGTGAACAAGGCAAAACCCAAAGAAGACAGAGGTCCTTCTGCTGGTGGTCGTAGCGGCTACGGTGGTGGTGGTTCACGTAACCGTTACTAAGCGAAATTTAGCTAAGACTTTTAGTTATTAAATGCTAAAAAAATTACCTATTCCGTTAGCGGGGTGGGTAGTTTTTTGCTATTAATTTTCTCAACTGGCAATTCAAATCCTGGTAATAGGTCTTCTCCAGAAAGCAATACGGGAAATTGAACAATTTATACAGGTTTTTCCACTCTGTAAATTTCTACTTATTGATTTTGGGGGTCAATTAACCAGCCCAATTCTAAACCATTATTTATATATATATTCCTGCATTTTTTCTGGCAGGGTTAATCAACAGTTTTGAGTCTATCGGTTTTTGATCTAAGTTCAATGATAAAATCGGGAACGAGCAATTCTAAAATAACTAAAATAACTAAAATAACTAAAATAACTAAAATAAAACATGGTTAAATTTGGAAAATGGATGCTCTTGGTCAAATATTAGTGGTTGTATATACACAATATAATAATGAGATTAGACTTATTTCTACTCGCTTACAACCATCCTTCCCTCTAGGAGTCGCTGCAATTTGAAGAATTTTGAATTTACAAAGGTAAGTAAATTATGCTTCAAGCCTTACCAAAAATAGTAACTTTTGCAGAATTTATAGAATGGCTACCTGATAAGGGACGCTATGAATTACATGATGGAGTAATAGTTGAAATGAATCCACCGGTAGGTTTTCATGAAGATATTATTTGCTTTTTAGCTGAGAGAATCACGGCTGAGTATTTACCCTTGAATCTACCTTATGGAATCCCAAAAACTACTTTTGTTAAACCACCAGGAAGCGAATCTAGTTATTTACCAGATGTGTTAGTAATCAATAGAAACATTTTAGCGAATGACCCAAACTGGAGAAAATCAGCAGTAATTTCTGACCCTGATTCTATTCCTTTAGTTATTGAAGTTGTGAGTACAAATTGGCAAGATGATTATTATAAAAAACTGGGAGATTATGAAAAATTAGGTATTCCTGAATATTGGATTGTGGATTATTTAGCACTGGGAAGTAAAAGGTTTATTGGTAGTCCTAAACAACCAACTATTTCCATTCATCAACTGATAGAGGGAGAATACCAAGTTAGTCAATTTACAGGTAGTGAATTGATCCTATCATCAACTTTCCCAGAATTAAAGTTGACTGCTGAACAAATTTTTAAAGCTGGTAATTTTGATTAAACCTTGCTCTTGTTCCTAGTCAGAGACTAGGAATGCAGTTGATGAGGCCCTGCCTCAAGTGGCAGGACAAGATCGGATAAAATGGCTTGTATTCTGGGAAATCCTATAAACTGATTAACCAGTGACAGATCGAGTCAACTTGAGTATCATTTGTCATATTAGCAGCATTGCTCAATTTACCAGATTCTAAATTATTCCATATTTCTTCAGCCATACGTTTTTCAATAGCTGCACCAATGAAAAATGTATGTGGTGACAAATCAACTTGAGAAAATGCCTTCCATATTCGAGATAAAGCAGTTCTCGCTGTTTTCCAGTGTTCATCAGCACCAGCAGGATCAATTCCTCCTTTTAATTCTCCCAGTGTAATATAAAGATTGGGAATTTTATAAATTGTTGGAGAAATTTGTTGATAACCACAGTTGAAAAGACAAACATCAATATTACTTTTCACTAAAGGAACTGTAATATTATAAATTATTGTTCTATTTTTGTTGCCAATAGACCAACTTAAACCCTTCACATATAAATCTATTCCTGCATCTTCTTCTGTCATCGGAATCCATGTTTTAGTTGTAGAATGTAACCAATAATAAGAAATATTAGCAAGTGCAAGATTAGCCAAAATTGCGCGAGTGAATTTACGCTGTGCTAACACTCCACCCACATTTCTCATTGAACCACCTAGCGTATCTCCTCTTGTTAACAAAAATCTATAAACTAATTCTTCTATAAAATCTGAACCTGCTGGTTCTAAAAACTCCTTAATTAATCCTTGGATAGCTTGTATTTTATCCTGTGGCTGTAAATAACCTCTCGCTTTATCAGAAATTCCAGATGCAGCTAATAAAGCAGGTTGTATTTCTACCAGATTAATTAAATCAGCAGGACTATTAACTTGAGAAGCAATAGTTTTTAATACTCTTGCTTGATCAATCAATGGTGTAGCCCGACGGTTTCTTTCAATAGCTAAAGCAACAAAACCAGCTCTAGTTTTTTCATAAGCTGTTACTAAATCAAGACCTGTATTTAAATGATTTTTATATGCCAATTTTAATTACCTTAATTTGATGAAATTAAACTTTTCTCCAAACATAAACGCATTTTCTCAGTGCATCACGTCCATGTAGCCCCATTTGCTGGCTACTATTGCCTTTAGTATTGGGTAAAACTAAAATATTTTCTACTTTAAATCCCAGATACTCAGCTATATTCGATAAAATCATATCCACTGAAATACTCACACCAGCATAACGCACATTATCATTAATCATAAACATCAGCCCTTGTGGTTTCATGACTCGATAACATTCATAAATTATGCAAGCCATTTCATAAAAATAACCTTTTACCATTCTCGGAATACTATTATTATTTAATTGTTTTTTGGATTTTTGTTCTTCCAAATATTGCAAAATAACTTGGAGTAATTTCTGTTTATCTGTAGCCAAAATAGCATTTGACCATTGAGAATTAATTGCTAATAGATCTTTCGGTCTATTCTCAACTGTACAACTTAACATTTGTTGTCTAAAATTGACTATTTCCTCTTGTCCTACTCCTAACAAAGCGAGTTCTAAAGCATAAGTTCTAGTGTAATCATAACGGTTGCAATAAGGAGGAGAAGTAAGAATTACATCATAATAAGAATTTGGCAATTGTGGCATTATATCTAAGCTAGAACCTGTAAACAAACGAATCCCACCTTGTTTAGTTTTACTGGGAAAAAGTTCACCTTGTTGACTACCAGTTTGAATATCTGCTAAAATTTCCGTAATTTTAATACTAATTGCCTGTTTAAAGCTGAGAATTTCTCCTTTGTTAAAAGGTATATTACCTTGTTGACGACTAGAACGATAATCCCAACGTAAATATTGCCCATCTTTGCGAGTGTAACTAATTGCTTCCAAAACACATAATAGTGCAAATTGTAATACTTGCTTGACTCTGCAATTTTCATTTTGGTAAGCACCGATATATTTTTGAATTTCGTTTAATGTCTCTTGAGGATATGCACCTGTCGTAATTTTTATTTCTTGAATATTTTGTTGAGTCTTTGATTTCTCCCAAGGACAATTTTTAGACCAATATAAAATTTTTGTGAAATCATCTGCTGTAAATTCTTGTTCTAAGATGAGCCTAGTATTTATAATTTCTTTTCCAATAGGGAGTAATTCAATTCCATCAGCATTTAATCCTATATTACTAGCTGCAAATAAAGTTGTTCCACTACCAGCAAAAGGGTCTAATATTTCGCCAGATTCGATTATATATTTATCTAGTAAATATTCTACCAATGAAGCAGAAAAAGCTTCTTTATATTTGTACCATCGGTAAATAGGTTTAAGTTTATTAGCCTGAAAACTAACAATCTTCCGGTTGAGAACATCTTCTATGCAGAATTTATCAGCAAAGTGCTGGTATATTTGGGTGTTAATATGTTCAATTTCAATATTTTGTGTTTGATGATTTGGTATTTGAGGTTCTAATTGTTGAAAATCAAGCATTATTTAAAGTGATCAAAAATATTAGCAGACATTTTACATCATAGCGTAAAAAAATTACCCCTCTATCTAATCCTAGAGGGGCTAAGACGTAAGGTGTTAATAATAACTCGCTGATTTGCGATGATGTATCGCTGTGACACCATCTTGATTTAAGACTTTACCATCATCAACAGTCGCATAAACTAACCAATGATCACCAGCTTCCATGCGACTTTGTACGGAACATTCTAGATAAGCTAAAGCACCATTGATAATAATACCTCCATTGTTGGCTTCTTGAATGTCTAAACCCGCAAATCTATCTTGTCCGGGAGCATAAACCTTCATAAACTGCTTACGGATTTCTCTCCCTTCCGCTAAGATGTTAACGACAAATTTGTTATTGGTGTGCGTCATGTTTTCCATAGCCCGGTCTTTAGCAACCGCAATAGTTAAACCTGGCGGATTAAAACTAGCTTGTGTCACCCAAGAAGCTAACATTCCCGTTTTGATGTCTCCTTCGGTTGCTGTAACTACACACAAAGAACCAACTATGCGCCCCACGGCTTGTTCTACATTTGTAGCAGGTTGTTTAGCTACAACTAATCTTTTCGCCGCTTTTTTCAATGCTTGAGCAAAATCGGTTCCCGCTTCTTCGCAGGTTTGTAAGGTGACTTCATTGGGTTTGAATTTGACGCGAATGGTGTCAAAACCAAATCTGTATCCTGCGTCTTTAAGTTTACTTTCAATTAAATCAACCGCTTCCCCACTCCAGCCAAAAGAACCAAATACCCCCGCTAATTTATTATTAGTCGCAGTTGAGAGGACTATTCCTAAAGCTGTTTGCACCGGTGTGGGTGCGTGTCCTCCTAAGGTGGGAGAACCTATGACAAAACCGGCGGATTTTTCCACAGCGGCTTTGATTTCTTCGGGTTCGGTAAATTCGCAGTTAATGGCCTCGACACTCACACCAGCCTTAGTGATACCGCGAGCGATCGCTTGTGCTAAAGTTGCAGTATTACCATAGGCTGAGGCATAAATTAAAGCCACGGTCATATCAGCGGAGGTTTGCTGTTTAGTCCATTCTCTGTAACCCTTGGTAATATCAATTAAACCATAGCGCACAATTGGACCATGACCCGTAGCGTACATTCGCACGGACAAATCTGCTAATTTCTCTAAAGCTGTTTCGACTTGTTTAGCGTGAGGTGCCATTAAACAGTCAAAATAATAGCGTCTATCCTCATTAAACACCTCCCAACCTTCATCAAATACCTGGTCTGAGCAAATATGCGCCCCAAATAGTTTATCAGAAAATAATATCTCTGTTTGCCGGTCCCAGGTACAAAGTTCGTCAGCGTAACGGGGGTTAGGAGTGGGAATAAATTGTAAATGGTGTCCTTTACCTAAATCAAGGGTATCTTCCCCCCGCATAACCAGAATTGATAAATCCTGATTTTCCAAAGCAGCGCGTAAATTTATCGCTCCGGGGTTAGAACAAACAAAGGTAATTTGAGGAGCAATTTCCAGTAAAGCTTTTAACGTCGCAGCCCGGTTAGGGTTAACGTGACCAAGGATCACATAATCGAGATTTTTGACATTAAACCGCTGTTGTAAAGCTTGGAGGTAGATTTCGGTAAAAGTTTCGCCAGGGGGGTCAATAAGGGCATTTTTATCGCCTTGGATGAGATAAGAATTAGCCGTTGTTCCCTTAGCTAAAGCATATTCAATTTCAAATCTTAATCTGGCCCAACTGCGCGATCGCAATATTATGGTATCTGTACCAATGGGCAATATTTGTACATCACGGGGTTTATTAGTCATTGGTAATTGGTAATTGGTAATTGGTAATTGGTAACGGGGAAAAACTCCTGCCCCTCTCCTCCCCCCTGCATGATAAGTTTTTTTAAAGTCTACGACAGACAGGACGAGAGAGGGCGCGACGGGGTTCGAGAGTAGTGTAAGCGCCTAAGAGAGAGACGGGTAAGCGGTTAGTTAGAAGTTCAATAATTTTGGTATTGATGCTGGTAGCTGGAGTATCATCGGGAAGATTAATGAAAATAGCTCCAGCCGTGAAGGCTTCCGGCCAAGTTTTAGGATTGGCAAGTCCTCTATCACGGGTGATGATAATGGCATCAGCAGCAATAGCAGCTTCCATAACTTTAGTATCAGGATGTCCGCGTAACCCGATGTCCCGTACATCTTGCACCTCAAATCCCAGCGCCGCAATTTGGGGTGCTAGGGAACGGGGCATATTTTCATCAACAAGGAAGTTCAAGATTTATGCTCCCAGTGCAGTGACTTGGGTGTGTTTAACCAGATCAGCAGCGTAACTGAGAGCAGCTTCAACTTGGGTTTTACTGAGTTCGTATTCTTGCATGACTTCTTCCTTGCTCATGCCACCAGCGAGAGAGCCAATAATGATGGAAATAGGAACGCGAGTCTCGGTAATAACAGGTGTACCGTGGTGGATACCACTATCTACGCTGATATGTGGTGCAATTTCCATAGATACCTTCTCCGGTTGCTATTTTTTTATTGTGCCTGGAAATCTAGCTAAAGCATATTCAATTTCAAATCTTAATCTAGCCCAACTGCGCGATCGCAATATTATGGTATCTGTACCAATGGGCAGTATTTGTACATCACGGGGTTTAGTTTCTGACATGATACTTTATCTCCTTGATTTCTGAACATAACTCTACTTCTCTCTTTTCCCACCCCCTAACCCCCTCCCCGCAAGCGAGGAGGGGGGACAAGAATTAGGATTGGGTATGTGATAATTTTTCATCTTTTGCTATTGCTATTTGACTGGGTTACAAGTATTATAAGAGTAAGTACTGATTCGGTACATCTGAGGAAATTAAAAACATAAGAAACAAAGGACATCATGATCAGCACTAACGTTCAAAAATGGGGGGTAGTTGCTTCCCTGGTAAGCATTCTAGCCCTTTCTGCTCCTGCTAGGGCTATAACATTTGGTTTTACTGGTGATTACGCACCTAGCAATTGGAATCTGACAAATTCAAATGCTGATGGTTTGGTAAATACAAGTAATGCTCCAAATTCTATTACTTTGACTGGCGGTGATAATGGCTCAGACAGTTTTGGCAGAACCACTTACAGTATTACTAATACTAAGCCCCTCCCTTCCCTGTTAATATCAGCTTCAAATGGGTATATAGTACACAAGATGTACCTGATTTTGATTGGTTTGACGTAAATCAGAATGGTAGTTATACTACCATAGCAAATAGTAATGCTGGTGGCACTTATACCACCCTAATTCCCAATGGAAATACATTCGGCTTTAGCATTGCCACTAATGATAATATGTTTGGTAGGGGAGGTGTAACAATTAGCGACTTCAGTGCTACTGCTGCGACTCCTGTTCCTTTTGAGTCTAATGCCGCGCCAGCAGGTATGGCGATTGTCTTTGGTGCTTTGATGTTGCGGAGAAAGTTGCAGCAGCGGTCGGCTCAGAAGATGTTAGCAGAGTCGGTTGATTCTGGATTGATTTGAGCCAACAGTTGAATAAAATCAAAGATTTCTGAACATAACTCTACTTCCCTCTTATCCCCCTCCTCGCTTGCGGGGAGGGGCTAGGGGTAGGGTTTTAATAGTGATTCCCGACTTTCCGGTGGTGTACGGCTGTCATGGCATCGGGATTTGATACTCTACCGGCGTAGGCTGTGCTGTATACTGCCCAATGATCACCACAATCCATGCGGCTGACTACTTCACATTCTACGTAAGCTAGGGCATCTGTAAGTATAGGTGCGCCATTTTCCGCAGGTTGGGTTTTCACTCCTTGAAAACGATCAGCACCGGGGGCAAATCTTTTTAAGAAATGTTTCATTAATGGTTGATAGTTGCCTTCTTCGAGTATATTTAGAACGAAGCGATCGCCTACTTGCATCAGTGATTCTATCGCTCGATCTTTGGCGACTGCGATGGAAAAGCCCAAGGGTTTAAAGCTGGCTTGACTGACCCAGGAAGCTAACATGGCACTGGATACGTCGTCTTTTTTGGCTGTGATAATATATAAACCGCCGCTAATTCTGCCCAAGGCTTTATCTAAATCAGCCGCAAGAGATTTCATGGCTTTGATGCTTTTATCTCTTGTCACCCATTGTCCTAAGTCTGTACCCGCTTCTTCACACTTTTTATAGGTGTTGGCTGTGGGTGTTTCCCGAATTTCAATGACGGGGAAAGCGATATTTAAGCCTAAAGCCCGGAATTTATTTAATATGGGATAGGTAGGTTCATCATCTCCTCCACCGGTTTCAAAAATGCCAATGGCTTGTTTTTCTTTGGCGGAACCTAAAACGGTGCTGAGTGCCGCTTGAATGGTAGAATTACCTGATACTGGAGGCATTCCTACTACTAAACCTGTACAACGTCCTACCAGTTCCCGGAGTTCTTGTAGTTCGTTAACGCTGGCTAAATCTACTATTTCGACAGGGACACCAGTTTTTGTAATCCCATTAGCGATAGATTGGGCTATTTGCGTGCCAAAACCGTACTCGGAGACGTAAAATATGCCTACGGGGGTTTCGGCTTTGGTTTGTCCTTGACTCCAGTGGCGATAACGGCTTGTCAATTCTTCCACATTGTGGTATAATAGGGGTCCGTGACCGGTGGCAATCATGCGAATGGTTGTTAATTCTGCCATACGCTTCATTGCGGACAAGACAGAACGGGCATTTGGTCCCATCAAACAATCATAGTAATATTGAAAGTCGGCTTCTATGGCTGCTAAGTCGTCATCAAAGGTACTTTCTGAGCAGTAATGTAAACCGAAAGCGTCGCAGGTGTAGAGAATTTGGGTTTTGTGGTCGAAGGTGAAAATGGTATCAGGCCAGTGTAAGTTCGGAGCAATGACAAATTCTAATTCATGGCCATTGCCTAATTCCAAGCGATCGCTATTTTTAACAATTTTACGCTTAAATGGTTGGTGTACCAAATCTTCTAAAAACTGAATTGCTACTTTTGACGCAACAACGGTTATATTCGGAGCGAGTTGTAATAAATCTTTTACTAGTCCACTGTGATCTGGTTCAGTGTGACTGACAATCAAATAGTCAATATCTTGGGGATTAATTAAACCAGTGAGGGTATCAAAATAAAGTTGGCGAAATTTTTCATGGGAGGTATCAACTAGGGCTATTTTGTCACCACGAATTAGAAAAGAGTTGTATGTTGTGCCATTTTGCAAACCAAACTCAATATCAAAGCGATCTCTGTCCCAGTCTAAAGAGCGAATCGCTGTAGTATTTTCACTGATATCTATGGTATTTATAGTCAAACGCTTTTTTAACTTTTCTGTGAGCAATACCATAACGCCCCTCCTTAATAAATTGAGTATTTATGCCTTTCTCCTATTGTGGCACAGGTTTATTATTAATTATTATTAAAAAACCTATAGTTCAGTTAAGAAAATTAAAACATTGGCAAATCATTCTCCTGCAAAAAATCAACAGCATCTTTCCTTAGCATTAATAATTGGTAATTCCCGTGTTCATTGGGGATTATTCATAGATAAAACCCTATACTTAACTGGGAATACATTTCATCCATCTGCATTTATTATCCAACAATTAGCGCAATTTCCAACATTAGATAATTGGTTGAGAGTGATTTCTTTACCTGGGGATATTCTTCCTATTTCCCCAGATTATCCTGTACCTGTGATTTTTGCTTCTGTTGTTCCCCAGCAAACCGCACTTTGGCAAATTTACCCCTATTTGCGTTTGATTACCCTAGCAGATGTACCATTACAGAGAATGTACCCGACATTAGGAATTGATCGCGCTTTAGCGGTATGGGGTGCAGGAATAACTTGGGGATTTCCCACCTTAGTAATTGATGGCGGTACAGCATTGACTTTTACAGGTGTAGACGGTAATAAATGTTTACTTGGGGGAGCAATTTTACCGGGTTTGGGGTTACAATTGAGCAGTTTAGGACAAAAAACGGGACAATTACCATTATTAGAAACTAGTTTAATGACCAATTTACCACCACGATTTGCGATGAATACATCAGAGGCTATTGCAAGTGGAGTAATTTACACTTTATTAAGTGGGATAAAAGATTTTATTGAGGCTTGGTGGGGGTTATTTCCTGATAGTCAGATGATCATAACTGGTGGTGATAGTAAGTTATTAAAAAACCATCTTGAGCAACAATTTCCAGAGATAGCAACCCGATTAATTGTAGATAATAGTTTAATATTTCAGGGAATTGGAAATATAATAGAGCAGTTTCCGATATGATAAGGTATAGATATTAATTTAATAATAAAAATCTTGTGGTGCGGGCATCTTGCTCGCCAAAGGTGTACCTCATGACATTAATATAGCAGATTATAATCGCTGTACCACTTTTGATCATGCAGAGCTGAAAAGGCTTAACTAAAAATCCCGGCTAACCACCGCCCTGTCATGCCATAATCAACTAAACATATAGCAGGTGTTGTCCAGAGTTGAGTTTAACTGTTAATCAAATTTTTCAAGCTGGTGTTTAGATGACGATTACAAAAAAGCAATTACCAAATTTCTGGAAATTTACGAAGAATCCCAGCCTATCTCAGCGATTAATGCAGATTGGTCTGGGTATAACTCTCTTTTTCATCTTCTTAGCCTTTTTTGCTCCTATTTTTCAAAGTTGGGGCTGGTTACAAAACCCTAAGGAATTTCTTTCTCACCCTATTCATCAAGCACCTTCCGCTCAACACTGGTTTGGAACAAGTCGTTTAGGTTATGATGTTTTTTCCCGTAGTGTGTTTGGTGTTCAAGCTGCGCTGCAAGTTGTGACTTTAGCGACTTCTTTGAGCATGATCATCGGTGTACCTTTGGGGATGGTAAGTGGTTATTTGGGGGGAAAATTAGATAAAGCTCTATTATTCCTCATGGATAGTATTTATACTTTACCAGGGTTATTACTGTCAGTAACATTGGCTTTTGTGGTGGGAAGAGGAATTTTAAATGCAGCGATCGCTATTAGTATAGCCTATATCCCCCAATATTATCGGGTCGTTCGTAACCATACAGTCAGCGTCAAAACTGAAGTATACATTGAAGCGGCACAAGCAATGGGCGCTTCTACTTGGGTTGTCTTATCAAGATATCTGTTTTTAAATGTCATTCAAAGCGTACCTGTTCTATTTACTCTCAATGCGGCAGATGCTATCTTAGTTTTAGGCGGGTTAGGATTTTTAGGGTTAGGATTACCTGAAGAAGTACCAGAATGGGGATATGATTTAAAACAGGCTTTAGAAGCATTACCTACAGGCATTTGGTGGACTACTCTATTTCCTGGTTTAGCGATGACTTCTTTAGTGGTTGGATTATCATTACTTGGTGAGGGATTAAATGAATTTGTTAATCCTCGTCTCAAAAGAAAGAATAATTGACAATTGACAATGGATAAGTAACAATTGGCAATGGATAAGCAACAATTGACAATGAATTAAAAACAATTGACAAATAATAACCTGAGAGATGATTGTGAACGATAATATTACATTAATTGCGGCTGCTACAGGTGGATTAGTGCTTTCTTTAGCTTTATCTGGTATTTTAAAAGGTAGTCCAATTACAGATTGGCAACAGGTACATAAAACTTCATACCCATTTGCAAAGGTACAAGTTATCAGCAAAAATCAATAGAAGTGGGAATAGGTAATTGATAACGGACAACGGATAACGGACTAATGACAAAACAAGTAATTGGTATTGATTTAGGAGGAACTGGGATTAAGTTGGGACGTTTTACAGCAAATGGTAATTGTTTGCAATCTTTATCTGTAGATACTCCCCAACCTGCAACACCTGAAGCTGTATTATCGGCTATAGTAGATGCTATAGCGGAAATTGACCCTAATCAGGAAACTATCGCTATCGGTTTAGGTACTCCTGGACCTGCTGATGCTGCGGGAAGAGTTGCCAAAGTTGCTATTAATCTGGTAGGATGGGATAATGTACCTTTGGCAGATTGGTTAGAAGCTAAAACTGGTAAACCGACAATTTTGGCTAATGATGCTAATTGTGCTGGTTTAGGAGAAGCTTGGTTAGGTGCTGGCCGCAATTTCCCCAATTTGATTTTACTGACTTTGGGGACTGGAGTTGGTGGGGCAATTATTCTCGATGGTAAATTATTTGTGGGACATCAAGGAGCAGCAGCAGAATTAGGTTTAATTACCTTAAATCCTGATGGACCAATGTGCAATAGTGGCAATCAAGGTTCTTTAGAACAATATACTTCCATTGCTGCTATCCGTCGCCGTACAGGCAAAGAACCAGCGGAGTTAGGCGCACTTGCCAAAATTGGAGACCAAAAAGCCTTGACTTTCTGGCAAGAATATGGTAGAGATTTAGGAAGAGGTTTAACAAGTTTACTCTATGTGCTGACACCCCAGGCAATTATTATTGGTGGTGGTGTGAGCGCGAGTTTTCAGTTTTTCTTACCTGCATTACAAGCAGAAATCGAAAAACGGGTTTTACCAACTTCCCGCGCAGGGTTACAAATTCTTCCAGCAGAATTAGGAAATGCAGCGGGAATGGTGGGTGCTGCTAAATTAGCATTGACAATGCTAATAATGGAAAATTAAGATACTTTGACTGGCTTTGGTATATTCGTAGTAGAATGGGTTTGAGAAATAGCAGCGGTTATAAATCCTTTAAATAAAGGATGGGGTGCGTTGGGGCGAGATTGAAATTCAGGGTGAAATTGACAAGCGATAAAAAATGGGTGTTTGGAATATTCGACTATTTCCACTAGTCTACCATCGGGAGATGTACCGCTGACCAAATAACCAGAATCTAATAACTGGTTTCGGTAAACATTGTTAAACTCATAACGGTGACGGTGGCGTTCATAAATAACTTCTTCTTGATAAAGTTGGAAAGCGAGAGTGTTGGGAAGTATCCGACAGGGATAAAGTCCCAAGCGCATTGTTCCGCCTAAATCTACTACGTCTTGTTGTTCTGGTAAAAGATTAATAACCGGATCATTGGTGTTTGGATCAAATTCAGCACTATTGGCATGAGATAGACCTTCGACATTTCTAGCCCATTCAATCACAGAACACTGCATTCCTAAGCATAACCCTAAAAAGGGAATTTGCCGGTCGCGGGCGTATTTAATGGCCGCAATTTTCCCATCTATGCCTCGACTACCAAAACCGCCGGGAACTATGATACCATCTACACCGGATAAATAGTTTTCTGCTGGTTCAGTTTCCAGGGCTTCGGAATTTACCCACCGCAGACGCAAATCACCGTGGGTAGCAATAGCCGCATGACGTAAGGATTCAACTACGGAAAGGTAGGCATCACTTAACCGGACATACTTACCAACAATGGCGATTTCGACGCTGTATTTGGGAGTATACATTCGTTCTACCATAGTTTCCCATTCTTGTAAATTGGGTTGACGTTGTTCCATTTGCAACAAATCAAGGACTTGTTCTGCTAGTCCTTCCCGTTCTAAAATTACTGGTACTTCATAGATACTACGAGCGTCTGGGGCAGGAATTACGCATTCTACAGCTACGTCGCAAAATTCTGATAACTTTTGTTTCAAACCTACAGGAATGGGGCGATCGCTGCGACATACTAGAATATCTGGTTGAATGCCAATTGATCTCAATTCCTTAACAGAGTGCTGAGTGGGTTTGGTTTTCATTTCCCCTGCTGAAGCAATCCAAGGCAATAGAGTAACGTGCATATATAGAACATTGCGCCGGCCGACTTCCTTGCGTAATTGACGAATTGCTTCTAAAAACGGTAGTGATTCAATATCACCCACCGTACCGCCAATTTCTGTAATTACCGCAGAAGGATTAGTTTCTTTAGCAACTCTGACAATTCGGTCTTTAATTTCATTGGTAATGTGGGGAATTACTTGAACAGTGCCACCATTATAGTCTCCTCGGCGTTCCTTATTAATAACTGACTGATAAATCAAGCCAGTAGTAACACTGTTTAGGCGAGACATAGATGTATCCGTAAACCGTTCATAATGTCCCAAATCTAAATCCGTTTCTGCACCGTCTTGGGTAACAAAAACTTCCCCATGCTGAAAAGGACTCATGGTGCCTGGATCAACGTTAATATAGGGGTCAAGTTTGAGAATGGAAACGGAATAATCCCGGGATTTGAGCAAACGACCCAGACTTGCTGCTACAATGCCTTTACCAATACTGGAAACAACGCCTCCAGTCACAAAGATAAACTTAGTCATAGTATTTTCAATTGCTAGTAACTTGTAAAAATAGATTTTCGTCCCTAGTGAGAATTTGTGTAGACGATTTGAGAAGCTTGTATGCGGGATGAATTGACGTTTTATTTCATCTTCCCCATTTTGCCACAGTTCCTACTCTGAAAACCCTTGTATTTGTCCATGAAAAAACTTTTAGGATTATTAGGATTAGTATTATTTAATTTTTTATTCACCTCCTGGGTTGCATTAGCGCGAGAATCACTTTTAGTAGTTTTTCCCCCCACAAACTACCAAACCAGCACAGAAAAAATATTTTTTATTGGTACTGCGCCACCGGCAGGACAAGTTTTAATTAATGGTAAAGTGATTAAACGTAGCCAGTCTGGGCATTTTTCCCCCAGTTTTCCCTTGCAATTAGGAGAAAATATATTTAAAGTCCGTTACCAAAATCAAGAACGAGAGCTTAAAATTAACAGGGTATCTACTCAACCTGAGTTACCCCAAGGTTTAGGCTTTGCCAAAAACTCCTTGACTCCTGCTGTGGATATTGCCAGATTACCAGGAGAATTAATTTGTTTTAGTGCAGTTGCGCCGCCTCAAGCTACTATCTGGGTTAATCTGGTAAATCAAAATCTAGTAAATCAAAATATTGCCCTTTTACCTCAACCATCATTTGCACAATTACCTCCTAATTCGAGTATTTTAACAGGTTTCAATCAGCCTAATCGTTCTAGTCTTAGCAAATACCAAGGTTGTACAACAGTCACAAATGCTGCTGATTTAGGAAAACCTGAATTTAATTTACAACTGAATGATCAAAGAATAACTCAAACTGGGTTAGGAAAAATCGAAATTCTGTCCCCAGCACAGTTAGCAGTTGCAGAAATTACATCAGAATTAGGCGTTACTCGCACAGGACCCGGTACAGATTATTCACGACTGACTCCCTTACCTAAGGGGACTATGACGACGGTAACGGGTAAAGAAGGTGAATGGCTGCGTTTAGACTATGGCGCTTGGATTAATAGCAAAGAGACTAAAATTATAGCAGGTGCTGTTGCACCACAGACAGTGATTCGCAGTGTGGGCTATCGGCAACTAAATACAGCCACAGAGATGATTTTTCCTTTAGAAATTGCTGTTCCTGTGAGTGTAGAACAGGGAAATAATTTCTTGACTCTCACCCTTTACAATACTACTGCCCAAACAGATACAATTCGCCTAGATGATAACCCCCTCATTTCTCGCCTAGATTGGCATCAGGTAAGCCCTCAACAGGTGAAATACACCTTTAACCTCAAAAATATCCAACAGTGGGGTTATAAGCTGAGATATGACAATACAACTCTAGTTTTAACTTTACGTCATCCCCCCCATTTTCCCCAGATCAAACGCCGACCTTTATCTGGTATCAAGATTGTACTTGATCCAGGCCATGGTGGTAAAGAATCTGGTGCTAGTGGACCAAATGGGTATTTAGAAAAAGATGTGAATTTGGTAATTTCTAAATTGCTGCGGGATGAATTGGTGAAGCGCGGCGCTAAGGTGGTAATGACTAGAGAAGATGATCGAGATCTATCTTTGGTAGAACGTCAGGTAATTATTAATACAGAAGAACCAGCGATCGCTCTTTCCATCCATCATAACTCTTTACCGGATAATGGTGATGCGGAAAATACTAAAGGATTTGGTACTTTTTGGTATCATCCCCAGTCCCACAGCATGGCGGTATTTTTGCAAAATTACGTAGTTACCAATCTCCGTAGACCTCACTATGGTGTATTTTGGAATAATTTAGCTTTGACTCGTCCCAGTGTTGCACCTGCGGTATTATTGGAGTTGGGTTTTATGAGTAATCCCTATGAATTTGAGGAGATAGTTAATCCCCAAGCACAGCGGAAAATGGCGCGTACCTTAGCTGAGGGGATAACTAAGTGGTTTAAAGAGATTTATCTAACCACAGAGGCACAGAGAACACGGAGGTAAGAGGTAAGGTGGTCTGGTTTGGCTAGGTGTCAAAATGTCACCGCAGCAGCTTTGACATTGATATTTATCTCTTTGAACAATGTAGTTTCTGACTTCTGGAGGTATGGGAATGGGTGCGGAATGTGGGTTATATTGATTGACGAAATTCTTGAAAATCTTGGTTGACTTTTTGAGAGTAGTAAACTGCATATTCTAAAATAGAATTATGCCAGGAAGATTGACCAAAATTAATTAATTCATCAGCAATTGCAGAACCTTGTCTCCCTCCACTGCGTAATTGGTCCCAAGCTGTTACTTGAGCCATTGTTTCAATTAATTTTTGCAAACGCCCTAATTTTCTATCCCAAGCTTGTAGATTTACTGCATCTTCTTCTGGTTGTAATTCTCGTAAAAGATAGGATTTATCACTATCATTTATTGCTTCTAATAATGCTCGAGAAGTTCCTTGTAAACGTTGTTGAATAGCGACAACTCTTTTAGCTGGAGTTTCCCATTGTGGCTGAGAAACTGGTAAATAAGGCTGTAAAGAACTGGATTGAGTTTCTTTAAAATCTAGTAAATAATTTTCATCGGGAGAACCATTACCTTCTACCAAAATGATATAACGTTCTAAACCTAAACTACCAGTACCAGCTATGCGTTTTTGAATATCTAGAATTTGATAAAAATCGGCATTTTGATTTGTAGTATGATGCCAATTTTTAATTAATTTCTCAACATTTTCTTGTTCGGCTGCTGTTGCTGGAATAATCCGCTTATTATCAACAATTAACCGCCGTTTACCTTTCTTTTCTTGAGTACGTTTATTTAAGAAATCAGCACGATTTCGTTTTTTTAAACTTTCCAATAAATCTTTAACTAAACCTTTAGCAGTTTCTTTTTCTACGGTTTTAGCTTTTCCTTTGGACAAAGTTTGTGAATAAGTTTTGAGATAAAGTTGACTTAAATTTAGAGATTCTTTTTCATCTATTCCCAAAGTACGAGAACCCACAATAATACTCGTAATAAATCTCACTATTTCCCAAGTACAAGGTGCGATAACGGCTTCATCAAAATCATTAATATCAAAATAAACTAAACGATTGTCACCTTTATAACTACCGAAATTTTCTAAATGTAGGTCTCCACAAATCCAAGTTAGAGGTGCTAAATTCATCCCGGAATTTTGAGAAAGGTCTTCATAAAATAAATGACAAGTTCCGCGAAAGAAAGAAAATGGATCAGTAGCGAGTTTCTTGTATTTTAATTTTAATAATTCTGGGTTGCGTCCGTTGTTGAATTTTTCGATTCTGGTTTTGATGTTGTTTGACATAGATTTATATTGTCTGAATCAAGATATCTAGGATTTACAGGATGTGGTTTGGTGTTTATATTTTTATTTTTCAACACCTTCACTAATTATCTAATTATATTAATAAGTATATTATTAATTATTGATTGTAACATAAATTCACCTTTTATAAAATCCTGATTTAGACAATTGAGACGATGAGAAATCGCGTCTACACAAACAAAGTCCACCTGCGTGGACTAATTTATTTATGATGTAGCTTCGTTGTATCTACGTCGTACTTCATCAAGGGGTGATTCTGGTTCGTCAGGACAAAATTCTAGACAAACTTTCATTCTTAATTTTCCTTTTTGCCAATTTTTACTAGGTTTTAAAATCTGACAATCTACACCATTATTTATCCAATCATCGGGGTTTTTAACAGATGGTAGAACACGACTCTTTATACGTTCTAGTTCATGGTTTAAGTGCTTTAAACTACCGTTATCTAAGATTACTTTTGATAAAGCTATATCTAATTGACTGGCTTTAAAAATATAACCATCAAAATCAATCACAACATCACTTTGTTCAAAATCTATAATTTTAAAATTATCTTCCATTTCTTTCTTACCCTTTGTTCTCTGTGCGAAACATCAAAATTAGGTGAACACAGAAAAACCCCGCATTCACCAAAAACATTATACTTCTTCTTCACCAATTATCGGCAGTAAATGTTCATATAACTGCATAGCTTGTAAACAGCCATTAATTCCCGCAACTGCTGTATTATATGCCGCAATTTTTCCCTCAACCTGACTTAACAAACGTTGATTATTGGCAATTTTTTCCCCTGCTTCTTGTTGCAATGTTTTCTCTAAATAAGCCCGGGCTTGGGGATATTGTTGTAATATCTCATCTGCTTGTTTTTCTCCCATTGGTAATAACTGAGTTTTAATAGTTTGGTTGATAGTTTGACGGAAAGATTGACGAATAGTATGGGAAACTTTCGGTTCAAAATCTAACTTTAATAATTGTCTAATTGCAGGTTCAGCCTCAACTATACTTTCTGCATCATACGCTTGGGAAGTTTGTTCTAACACTTGTCGAAATTGATAGATAGAAAAAGTTCGTTCATTATAAAATCTAGGGCTTTCTCTGACAAAGCGATCGCATTCAACACTAGCACTATTTACTAAAGTTTGAGTAATCAGTTTTTCTATTTCTTTTATCTGTGATTCAATTCCTCCATCATTACCTAACAAACGATATAATTGACGGTAATATTCTGATTGTCTAATTTTTGCCATTAATTGTTGGAATAGATTACTAATTACTTGTTGACAAGATGCTATTAAAATATCTTCCAACTGATTTGACAGGTAATAAAAAGCCTCTACTAAAATAGCTAATAAGGGTGCAGTTGCGTTTCTAGGATGACTTAAAGTCGCACGTCGGTAAGCTTCTGCAACGGAAAAGGTATTTAGTAATTCATCTAGACGACGAACCATGCGTGATTGTAATTGTCGAAAATCTGTTTCAAATTCTTGACAATTATTGTTAATAATTTTGTTGACTTGATCATGAATATGTTGATTAAATTCTTTGCCAATTTGTTGGAGTTGCTGATTTAATTTTTGCAACTCATATTCTTTCATACTTTCGATTTCTCGCGGTTGACTATCTAAATCAATTTGCACACTTTGATAGTGGTTCTTGAGTTTGATACAAATATCTTCTAAATCATCTGCGAGGTTTTTAAATAATTGTGGACGTTTTTCTTCTGTGAGATAGCGAGTAATTGATGTACGAAATTCTTCAATTCCACTATCTTGAATGAGTTGGTTAATTAATGGTGTTCCCTGTTCGCTTAAAATTCTCACATAGTTGCTATTAGAAGTTTCATAACCATGGAGAGAAATTCTAAATTGACTGGGAGAAAGTTTACCTGAAGCAACGCAGTAGCGATTAAATTCATTGACAAATTGTGGTGTTTCTTCTTTCCCGTCTAAACCTTTAACACTTTCTGCAAAAATCGAATCTAATCCAAATCTATCCTGTGTGCTTGTTTTTTTCAGTTGACTTCCGTAAAATCCTAACAAACCACTGGTTTTATAAACTCTGTTACTATCTCGAAATTGACTATTAATTAGATCTTCTAATCTTTGTCTGAGTTGATTATTGTACCAAGTTTCATCAATGCGGTTAAAGATATAAAAAACTCTGTCTCTTATCCCTGCATTTTCCCGCATTGTTTCTAACAGTTCAGTTTCTTCTTTGGTCATGTCTCCCGCTGACGCAGGTTTGAGAACACAAACTACTGCTGAGGTTTCTGAATCTTGAATTTTTCTATAAGTTAATACTGCATCTTTTTCGACTGGTGCATCAATTCCTGGTGTGTCAATAATGACGTTACCATCTTCTAAAAGAGGATGATAACAATAGTATTCAATCCGTTTTAAAACCGCGCTATTACTACCTCTGCGTGCATATCCTGCGGCTTCTTTGAGGTTGGTAAAATTAAATTGTTCCATTGAAAAGGTTGCATTATTAAAGCTGTTAATTCTTTCTTTGTTTGCAACATATCCTGCTAATAGTAAAATCAATGCTTTTGCTTGTTTTGCACGTTCTGATTTACTTTCTCCACCTTCTTGTTGAATAATTGCTGTACAATCTTGATGTAATAAATCAATTACATCTTGTTTATTGATATTGTCCACGGTATTAAATCCCAATTGTTGACATAAAAACACCGCTTGTTCTTGAATTTCTGCTGCACTCAAAAAGGTTAAAACAACTCTTTCTGAATCTGCTGGTGCATATTCAATTTTACATTCTGTGCCTGTTGCGTGTCCTTCTGCACTATATAATAATTCTCTCTCTAATAGTGCATTAATCAACATTGATTTACCCGCACTAAAAGCACCAGCAAAGACAATTTCAAACTTGGGAGAAATGGCTTTATCTAAGGAAATTTGCACTGGTGTAATGTCTTGAGAACGTAAAGCTGTTTCTTGGTGTAAAAGTTGGAGAATAGATTCAACTTGTGCTTGTAATTGCTGACATTGAGGGATTAGACTTGACATAGAAAGTAGTAAACAAGGTTTATCAGCATTGTAATACTACTTATCACAGTTTAGCTACATTATCCCCAATGCACCACGAGTTACACCTAATTGGTTTTGTAGCTTCAATTCTCTCCAGAGTTGGGAACCAATGATTTCTCCTTGCAGTAATTTTTGATAACTTTGTATTGTTTTTTGTACTTGTTCTGGTGTTTCGTTGACAAATTCAATGCGGAAGTGCTGTAAACCCAATTCTATCAACCGTTGTACATATTCTGCCCCGGTTTGTGCTGTACTATTATATACTGTATTTCTACATCCTGCGTCTGCTTTGAGAATGTGTTCACTACCTACCCTGTCCCTAATTGTAACTGCTTGTGTTTCGCAAGGTCTACCGCAATTGGTGTAATCTGTTCCTGTAGATAAAAAGGCACAAAATACGCAATGTTCCATGTGAAACATGGGGATATGTTGATGTATTGTGACTTCAAAGTTTGACGCTGGATAATTGGTAATTAAATGTTGAAGTTGGTTAATATTTAGGTCGTAAGATGCTGTTAATCTTTCTAAATTAAAGCGGTTTTTAAAGTAATCTGCGGTTAAGGGATTAGCAATATTTAGAGAGAAATCACCAATACATCTTTCTGTGGTAAAGTATTCTAATTGATCATAATTTCTGATTAAATAACCATCAGCTTGAGAAGCGTGAACTTGTTTTAAAATCCAGGTTTCTCCGGGTTTGGTTATGCGAGGTGGTGTAACGAAAATGCTGATTTCTGCTTGAGATTCTCGCACCATTTTTACTGCTGCTTTATAGTTGCGTGGATCTTCAAATTCACAATATATGGTTTTGATATTTGCTGTTAATACTGCTTGTAATTGTGCGATATTTCTGACTAAAACAATCAAAGAAGGAGACGCGGAGACATCTGTAGATTTAGAAATAGTAGACTTAGAAATAATTAAATCTTGCCATTTTGCGTGATGATTTAATTGCCAAAGTTTGGGTTTACTTCTCAATTCTTCTAATTTACTGACTATTTCCCGACGCATTCGGTTTAATTCACTCACGGGTAACATAATATTACCGTTGAGATGATCTATGAAATTATCTAAATGAAAAGGTGTATTTCCTAAGCGTCCAAATTGTTCTTTTAATCTTTCTTTAGAGAGAGGTTTTGTATGTGCTTCGACTATGAATATTGCTGATTCTACCTGAACAATATTACTCAATTCATCACGACATACGGCTATTAATTTTTCTCCAATTTCTCCATATACTTCTATATTTATAGGTCTGGTAAATTGGGGATTTTCTCCGGTATAACTTTGACGAATTTGTTTATCTAATTCTGGGTCGTTGGTTTTCCAAACTTTATCACCTATATGGATACTATGGAAATTTAAATCATTTTTGCCAAAGGTTAATATTGTATCTTGACCATTTTTAATAACTGCATATATTCTTCCCCCTTCTTCTTTCCTTTCTGGGTGTCCACAATCAAAAACAATCCCATCTCCCGGTTTAACGGGTGCTGCTAATTTGACTGTTATTTCTGCATTTCTAATCCGAGTCACTTCTCCTAAATAAACACCCCGTTTTTTACCAAATCTTCCATGTACTAATTCTTGATTATTAATTCCCTCAAACCAACCTGTATATAGTCCGCGAGAAAATGCCATTTCTAAATCATATTGGTCTTTTTCTCTATGAGAAAATGTCTCTATGTGAGTTTTGATAATTTGATTTAAGGCTTGACGATAAACGCGAGTTACATTAGCAACATATTCTGGTGCTTTTAAACGTCCTTCAATTTTTAAAGAAGTAATTCCAGATTTGACTAATTCTGGTAAAACTTCCAAACCTGCTAAATCTTGAGGACTTAATAAATATTTGCGATTACCTAAATTCACAACTTCCCCATTAGTAATTAAATCATAAGGCATTCTGCAAGCTTGAGCGCATTCTCCTCGATTTGCGGAACGTCCTCCTAATGCTTCGCTGGTTAAACATTGTCCAGAATATGCGACGCACAAAGCACCGTGAACGAAAACCTCTAAGGGTAAGGCAGTATTTTTTGATAATATTTGTGCTTGAATTTTATTAATTTCTAAAATTGAACATTCCCGCGCTAAAACTACTAGTTGACAACCCAAAGATTTAGCGAATTGTACCCCCGCTGCACTAGTTATAGTCATCTGTGTTGAAGCGTGTATGGGAAAGTCCGGGGAAAGATGACGAATTAGCCGACAAATACCCACGTCCTGAACGATGACAGCATCCACACCAGCAGAAATGATAGTTTTGAGGTATTGCTGTGCTTCTGTTAGTTCCTGGGGAAAAATCAGGGTATTCAGAGTGATATAGCCTTTGACTCCCCGCAGGTGCAGAAATTCCATTAATTCCGGTAAATCTGCTGCTGTGAAATTTTCAGCCCGCATTCTGGCGTTAAATTTTTCTAAACCAAAATAAATCGCATCTGCACCATTTTCTACGGCTGCTTTCGCGCATTCCCAGTTACCAGCGGGTGCTAGGAGTTCGGGGAGTTTAAGGGTAGGGGTGGTAGTGACTGTCATTTTAGTTACCTTAGGGTTGTATTGAGTTTATAGATTGTATCTAAATTGGGGGAAAGATGGTACATAACTAAATATTCACGACGAGAACTTAGTACCGCGCAGCATTCCCCCGGTTATTAGATTACCTACAATTTCCCTAAAAATATTATCCAATTTTAGATTTTGGATTTTAGATTTTGGATTTTAGATTTTGAATCTGCAATGGAAAATGGAATCAATGTAAAATTAAGCCACTACGGGAGGGAATAGTTAAACAAAGATGATCGCATTTCCATGATATATCTCCATTCCCAAATAAAACTTGATTGGGCTGATTTTGCAAGTTACTACAATCTATATTCACTGTTATAGATTCAGTTCCCACATTTACAGCAATAATTAATTCTTGATTTTCTAAGGTTCGTGCAAATATGTAAACTGTTGCTGCTGCGTAGAGTATCTGATAGTTACCAATTCGCAAAGCTGGGTAATTATTGCGGAGAGAAATTAATTGTTTGTGAGTATTGAAAATTCTCTGATTCCAGTTAGATTCTGGCGGAAAAACACGACGACAATCAGGATCTTTCCCTCCGGGTAAACCCACTTCATCACCATAGTAAATACTGGGCGCACCAGGAAAGGTAAATAATAGCAAGCTGCATAATTCTACACTGGTTTGATCGCCATTAGCAATGGTAATTAATCTAGATGTATCATGACTACCAAGTAAGTTTAGTTGGGTTAGTTGAATTTCCCAGGGATAAAGTTCTAAAAGGGCTTGCATTTTAGTAGCATATTCAGCCGCATCTAGGGCAGGATAGGGGTAATAACTGTTATATTTAACTTCTTCTAAAACGATGCGATCGCCCACTACAAAGGCTAGGACAGCCTGATTAAATAAATAATTAAGGACCCCATCAAATTGTGTACCATCGAGCCATTCACGGGCATCTGACCAGACTTCACCCACAATATAACCATGGGGATTAATACCTTTAACTCGTTGACGAAATTCCTGCCAAAAACCGGGGGTTTTAATCTCATAGGGTACATCTAAACGCCAACCATCAATACCAAATTCTAACCAATATTCAGCAATTTTCATGATATATTCTTTAACGTCTGGATGATCATGATTAAAGGTTGGTAAAGAACGGATACCAGCCCAAGAAACATAATTAGCTGGTAAATTACCATCATAGGGAGCAAGCGGCCAATTTTCAATTTTAAACCAATTTACCCAAGGAGAATTAGAGCCATTTTCTAAAACATCATGGAAAAAGAAAAACCCGCGACTAGAATGATTAAAAACACCATCAAGGACAACTTTCATATTACGATCATGGGCGGCATCTAGCAACTCTCTTAAAGCTTGATTTCCTCCCAACATTGGATCAACCTGATAATAATCATGGGTATGATAACGATGATTACTCGCAGATTGAAAAATGGGCGTAAAGTAAATAGCATTAACCCCTAAATCTTGGATATAATCTAATGATTCTAAAACTCCCCATAAGTCCCCTCCTTTATAACCTTGAATTGTCGGTATAGTATCCCAAGCTTCTAAATTACTATTATTTAAAAAGCTGGAACGGGAACGCTGACTTCTTGCAAATCTATCGGGAAATATTTGATAAAAAACCGCGTGTTTAACCCAATCTGGTGTTTGAATTTGCATAAAATTATCCAAGATGATCCAAGATTATTCAAGATGAACGGCGAAAATAGCAAAAGTATGTTATGATTACCTACAATACCCTGTTTTAACGAGTTTACAGTAATTAGTTCTATAATGGTATACGTCAAGCGCGTTGAACTTACCAATTTCAAATCCTTCGGTGGTACGACTTCTGTACCCCTGCTACCAGGTTGTACTGTCATATCTGGTCCTAATGGTTCTGGAAAATCAAATATTCTTGACGCTTTACTGTTTTGTTTAGGCCTGGCTAGTTCTAAGGGTATGCGGGCGGAACGTTTACCGGATTTAGTTAATAACGCTCAAAAACATCAGGGACGTTCTGCACTGGAAGCTAGTGTAACTGTAACTTTTGATATTTCGGATGTCTCTCGCACAGAAGCACAGACGCGAGGGGAGGAAGGGGAGGAAGGGGAGGAAGGGGAAGCAGAAGAAAATCCAAAATCCTCTGACTGGAGTGTTACCCGTCGGTTGCGGGTGTCTCAACAGGGTGGTTATACGTCTAATTATTATATTAATGGTGTAGCTTGTACTCTGACTGAGTTACATGAGGATTTGGAGAGATTGCGGATTTATCCTGAAGGTTATAATGTGGTTTTACAGGGTGATGTTACTAGTATTATCTCGATGAATGGGCGCGAACGTCGAGAAATTATTGATGAGTTGGCCGGGGTGGCAACTTATGATCGTAAGATTGTTCAAGCTAAGTCAACTTTGGATGAGGTGAAGGATCGGGAAGATAGTTGTCGTATTATTCAGAATGAATTGACTGTACAATGTGAGCGACTTTATCAAGATCAGGCTAAGGCTCAGAAGTATCAACAGCTACGGACGGAATTTCTGGAAAAGCAATCTTGGGAAGCGGTTCTATCTTGGCGTTCTCTGCAATTACAACAGGAAAAGCTGGTTTCACAGGTTGAAGAAGGCGATCGCAATTTCAGAGATTTTACTAATCAGTTAACAATAATTAATACCCAAATTGACGAGAAAAATACTGAACTAGAACAACGCAATCTCCGGGTTAAGGCTTTGGGTGAGGAGGAACTTTTAGCAGTTCAATCTCATCTTGCTACTCAAGAAGCGGAACGCAAACAACTCCAACGTCAGCACAAGGAGTTAGAAGCTCTTATTCAAGAATCTGGAAGGCGTTTAAATCAAACTTATCAGGAAATTCAACAATATCAACTCTCTTTAGAGGAAGCAATAGAAAAACATAATGTGGAAACGTTAAATACTGCGTCTCTACAAATAGAAAGAAATCATGCAGTAATAAATTTAGAAAATTCTCGTCAAGCTGCGGCGGAGGTTGCTAGTGCTTCGGAAGCTTGGGTACAACAACAAACGGAACTAAATCGGAATATAGAATCTTTACTACATATTCTTGAACCTCAACGCACGGAACAAGCTCAATTACAAGAACGCAATACTCAATTACAACTGCTGATTTCTGAACAATCTCAATTAATAGCCACTTTACAACCAGAATTAACTCAAAAACAAGTTGAATTTGCACAAGTCGAAACGGAATTTAATGCTGCTAGTTTACCTATTCAGAATTTAGCGGAAAATCTCACCGCCACAGAACAAGAGTTACAAATTCAACAAGATACTCAAAAGCGGCTTTTACAAGAACAACGGGAGAAACAACGTCAGTTAGATAAATTAGAAGCACAGACTCAAGCTCAACAAGAAATACAAGGAACACAAGCTAGTAAGGTAATTTTACAGTCAGAAATGCCCGGTTTGTGTGGTTTGGTGGTGCAGTTGGGGAAGGTTGAACCTAAGTATCAATTAGCATTGGAAACCGCTGCTGGTGGTCGGTTGGGATATATTGTTGTGGAAGATGATAATGTAGCCTCTGCGGGAATTGAACTCTTAAAACAAAAAAAGGCAGGAAGGGCGACTTTTTTACCTTTGAATAAGATTAAAGTCCCTAAATTTACTCAGGACGCAACTCTGCGTTTAGCTGATGGTTTTATTAATTATGCGGTAAATTTGGTAGAATGCGATCGCCGTTATCTAGATGTTTTTACGTATGTTTTTGGTAATACGGTGATTTTTGCTAGTCTTGCTCAAGCACGAAAAAATATCGGACTCTATCGCATTGTCACCCTACAAGGGGAATTACTAGAAACAAGTGGAGCAATGACGGGAGGTAGTAGTAGCCAGCGCTCCTCCTTGCGGTTTGAAAAAGGTGAAACTGGGGAAGGGGAAGAGGTAGGAAATTTAAAAACTCGCTTAATGGATATTGATCGGATTTTAGAACGTTGTGGAGAAGCTATTAATACTTTAGCAACTTCCATGAAAGCCCTGAGTCAAGAATTAACGGAAGCACGTCAAGCAAAGAGAGAACAACAATTATATTTAGAACAATTAAATAAAGAGATTAAGAATTTAACAAGCCAATTAGAAAATACTCGCGGTCAACTTTCCCAAAATACGGAAAAATTCACATCTGCACAATCCCGTTTAGAAGTTTTAAATCGGGAATTACCAGCACAAGAAACTCAATTACAACAATTGAGACTGATATTAACTGATTTAGAATCTTCCCAAACTCCCAAAGAATGGCAACAAATTCAAAGTACCATGAAAATGCAAGAGCAGGAATTGCAACAACGGGAAACAGCACTAAGGGATGGACAACAACAGTTAAAAAACTTAGAAAATCAACAACAGCGGTTACAAGAAAAAATAGAAGAATCCCAAGCGCGAGTTATTCAATATCAACAGGAAGAAACAAGCAGCAAACAGCAAATAGCAACAGTCAATAACCAAATTGAAGAATTAAATCATTTAATTGCTGTCAATGAGAGTAATTTGCAGAAATTGGCGGAAAATTTAGGAGAGGAGAAGAAAAATCGGGATCTGACAGAAACAGAATTGCGATCGCTCTTATTGCGTCAACAGCAATTACAATGGGAAATAGAGAAACTGGCACAAACCCAGGAAAAACGCCGAGAAGAGTTAACAGCGCTACAAACCCAGTTACGAGACTTAGGTGCAGAATTACCCAGTCCCCTGCCAGAAATTCCTGGTAAAGTTAATTTAGAGGACTTACAAAAAGAATTACGGAGTTTAAGCAAACGGTTACAGGCCATGGAACCTGTAAATATGTTAGCCTTGGAAGAATACGATAAAGTCAAAGGTCGTCTCCAAGAACTTACCGAAAAATTAGAGACCCTAGAAGGGGAACGAACAGAATTATTATTAAGAATTGAAAACTTTACCACGTTACGTCAAAAAGCATTTAAAGAAGCCTTCGACGCGGTCAACGAAAACTTTCAATCAATTTTCGCCATTTTATCAGACGGGGACGGTTATTTGCAACTAGATAATCCCGAAGATCCTTTTAACAGTAGCTTAAACCTAGTCGCGCACCCCAAAGGTAAACCCGTCCAACGTCTTGCTTCCATGTCTGGGGGGGAAAAATCCTTAACCGCGTTGAGTTTTATATTCTCCCTCCAGCGTTATCGTCCCTCCCCATTTTACGCCTTTGATGAGGTGGATATGTTTTTAGATGGGTCAAATGTGGAAAGGTTAGCGAGAATGATTAAACAACAAGCAGAACAAGCACAGTTTATAGTCGTGAGTTTGCGCCGGCCGATGATAGAATCAGCACAGCGGACAATTGGGGTGACTCAAGCTAGAGGTGCATATACTCAAGTTTTGGGTATTAAGTTATAATCATCTAATTAAGTGATAGGTAAGAAGTTTACCCATTACCCATTACCCGTTAAGAATTTCGGTAGAATCAGCTTTTTATATTTGTTCTTAATGAAATTCATAGCAGGATATTCAATAAATTTAGAAATTAGTATCGCTAGAGTTAGAGAACATACAATTGCTACTAAGATGCTAATATTAGGATTTATTTTATAGCTGTACAGAGTTTTAATGATTACATAACCTATATTTTGGTGGATGAGATAGAGGCTATAAGATATATTACCAAGAAAAAGCAGCGGTTTGAGTTTTATAAATCCTAGATAACCTTGAATTGCTAAATAGAAAATTACGACAAAAGCAGCTACAAAAATTGTTGTATTCCACGAACTTTCCTGGGTATAAGCTATTCTTTGAACGAGTACACAAACCAGTAGTATTATACATCGCCAAAAAGACAATCCACTGCGTTTAATTAAATATAAAGTAATGCCTAAAATAAATAAATGAGCATAATTAAAGATAAATATCTTCGCAAAAATATATTGTATGTTTATTCCCAATTCCGGTATTTTTCCTACTAAATTTACGAGCATTAATTGAGGAGTATCATCATGATTAAAAAAGTTAATATGAGAAGTTAATTTTGTGAGTAAACTCCAACGAGCTATATAGGTCTTAAAAGCATAGAAAGTTGTTAGTGATAGCCACACAAGGCTGATTAAGCTGATATTCTTTAATTGACCTAGTTTGTAAACTGTAAACATCAATATATAGAAAGAAAGTTCAATACTTAACGTCCAGTAAACACCATCTACCTGCGGAATATTAAGAAAATCCTGGAGCATTGTTAAATTGAATAAAGCTTGAAAAATATTCACCTCTCTCGTTGGAAGTTGTTTGCTAAAAGCAACAACTAAAAAAGTCATAATAATAGCAGCCCAGTAAACAGGATAAAGACGGGATAAACGTCCAACGATAAAATCTAAACCTCTTTTAGTGTTCTCTAGTGACATCAGAATCACGAAACCACTAATAATAAAAAATAATTCCACGCCATGTCGTCCAGATCCAAAGTCAAAATATAAATCTTGCGAATGCTTGAATAGATTTGAATAGTGCGTAGTATAGTGAAATAAAACAACGCTAAAGGCTGCGATACCTCGCAAAGCATCCAGTTCTAAAAATCGAGTTTTAATTTTTTCGCTCATGATTTTTCTAAAAACAATTATTGTAACAATACCTTACTTTGTGCATCTACTTTTCGAGGGGTACTTCTGAATAATAGGATGATTTTGGATGTAGTGGGATTCCTAGGTCGCGCTTCGCTATCACCGATCCTGTAGGGTGCGTTAATGAAATGTAACGCACCTAAAATATAAGCTAAAATGAAGTAGCTTACAATCTACCGTGTATGAGTGAAACTGTCTATATTGAAACCAGTATCTTAGGCTACCTTACTGCTCGACCAAGCAGAGACATTATTGTGGCGGCTAATATAGAGATAACGAGGGAGTGGTGGAATACACGGCGCAGTGACTTTCAACTGTACTCATCCCAAGCAGTCTTGAAAGAAACTACCCAAGGAGATGCCAAAATTGCATCTCAACGACTAGAAATTTTTAGCAATCTATCATTACTCAACTTAAACCAATCCGTGCTGGATTTAGCAGAGCAATTTTTAGGCCGCAGCAACCTTCCAGCAAAAGCTGATATTGATGCTGTTCATATCGCAGTTGCAACTGTTCACGGAATGGATTATCTGCTGACATGGAATTGCAAGCACATTGCCAATGCTCAAATTCAGCGAAAATTGGCGGAGATCAGCATTGATTTTGGATACGAATTGCCGATTCTTTGTACACCCTATGAACTTCTAGGAGGTTGATTATGTTTCATGATCAGATTGTGGAAGAGATCCACAAAATTCGTGAACAGTATTCTCGATCATTCAATCATGACTTGAAAGCTATCTTTGCTGATTTGCAAAAGCAACAAGCTGAAAGCGGTAGAGAAGTTGTGAGCTTATCACGAAAGCAAGATATAAGAACACGTTGGAGCGGACGGGGGCGACATCTTGGTGGTGATGCGCCCGATGTTATCCGCCACTCAACTTAGCCATTATATCGAAGCGCTCCGCAGGAATCGCCGATCCTCTAGGGTGCGTTAATGAAATGTAACGCACCTTATTTATTACTGGCACAAAAGCGATTTTCTCGGAGTAACTTCTCAAGAGAAAGTCAAAATCATATCAGTGCGTAAGCGTTGCGCGACTTAGGAATCGCTCATAGGTTGGATTGATAAAGTGCGATAGGGAACAGTGATGTTATAATTTTCAGAGCAAGCTGTTAAGGATAAGAGACGATGAAAAATCGCATCTTTACAGTTATTTTGTACAAAGAAGATGATGTTTACATTGCTGAATGTCCAGAAGTTGGCACAGTAGATCAAGGGGAAACGATCGAGCAGGCGATCGCTGGTTTGAAAGAAGCCACACGGCTTTACCTAGAGGAATTTTCCTTACCAGAAACATCTCCGAGATTTGTTACCAGTATTGAGGTTAGTTATGCCTAAGCTGCCACTAATCTCAAGTAAAGAGGCAATTCGAGCGCTTGAACGCTTAGGCTTCGAGCAAGTTCGTCAAACAGGCAGTCATGTTGTGATGAAGAAAGAAACCTAAGATGGTGAAATTGGTTGTGTCGTCCCTGTGCATCAGGAATTGAAGGTTGGTACATTAAGTGGAATTCTAAAACAAGCGCAAGTCACAGTCGAAGAGTTTATTGACAGTTTATGATGTCTAACAAATCGCTGCATCCGACCTGAAACTTTACTTACAGCAAGTAGCTTTGAGTGAAGTACACTTTGTGCGGGCAAGATGCCCGCACCACAAGAGTTTTATTATTAATATCTGTACTTCGTAATATCGGGAACTGCTGTAATATTCAAGCTACTTGAAGCAGGTGAGTTCAGTTGTAGGTTGATTGACTAAAGTGCGTAAGCTTTGCCCGACCTAGGAATCGCTTGTCGGTTGGATTGACCAAGTGCGCCTTCGCAACACTGACTTTCATTTCGCTTTTTTCTATTGTCATAGAAATCGAAAAATCAAGTATAATTAATTTAGTACCAACATAACATCTAAATATCATGAATAACCTGCTATTAAATAGAATAACAATTAACCATGATATTTGTCATGGTAAACCGTGTATTCGTGGATTGCGCTATCCGGTGGAAATGATCTTAGAACTTTTGAGTTCAGGCATGAATATTGAGGATATTTTAGAAGATTATGATGATTTAGAATATGAAGACATTTTAGCAGTTCTCAGCTTTGCTACTCGACTCACTCAAGTTAAAAGTATCCTCCAATTAGTTTCATGAAATTCTTGATTGATGCTCAATTACCAATGCGAATTGCCAATTTATTAGAGAACTTAGGTTGTGATGTTATACATACCAAGAATCTTCCTTGAAAAAATGCAACTCCAGATTTGGAAATCAACAAACTATCAATCCTGGAACAGAGAATTGTTATTACCAAAGATAAAGATTTTTTAGATTCTTTCTTAATCAAACAAGAGCCTTATAAACTACTACTAATAACTACAGGTAATGTTAGTAACAAACAAATTGAACAACTTTTTGTACAAAATATTACTCAAATAATCGAATTGTTTTTGACCTATGATTTTTTAGAAATGACCAGAGATAGCTTGATTATTCATTAGGGCTAGTTCGCTTGTTGGGGTTAGGTGCGTAAGCGTTGCGCGACCTAGGAATCCCTCGTAGGTTAGATTGATTCGGTTAGAGTCGCTGCATTATTTAACCATTCATCAAAAAAGCGATCGCTAGAATTGAGTCTTAAGCCAAAGGTTTGACGGAGATTGCTCAGGGTAAGGCTACTAGCATTTGTAATCACGGTTTAATTCCTCTTTATATTTTCTCCAATTAGGCATAAATTTATCCATTAAGGCCTGAAATTCAGACCCGTGACTCCGTTCTAAAAGATGGGTAATTTCATGAACTATCACATATTCTAAACATTGTTGGTCTTTTTTAGCCAATTCCAGATTTAACCAAATGCGTTTATCTTGAATATTGCAAGTACCCCATTTTGTTCTCATCATTTTTATTCCCCAGTCATTGATATTCACACCAATATTTTTTTCCCATTTAGTAATTAACGGGGGAATTTGTGCTTTTAATTGTTGACGATACCAAGAATTGAGAACTTTTTGACGTTGTTCTGTACTACTTCCGGGTTTTACATACAAATTCAGATATTGATTATTGCTAATTTCCACTTGAGGGGAATTTTCATAAATTACATTTAATATATAGATTTTACCTTGAAAATAATGACTTTCTCCTGATAAATATTCTATTGTTTTCGGAGTTGGTTTTGATTGTAATTTACTTTGATTTTTTTTAATCCAAGCTAATTTGGAAATTGCAAATAAGCGCACAGATTCATCATTAATATGTAAAGGTGTGGCAATTCTGACACGACCGTCTGGAGGATAAACGGCTAAATGCAGGTTTTTAATATCTTTTCTAACCACATCTATAATTATTTCACTGACGGTTATTTGATAGGTTTCCATATTCATGTTTATGATTTTTATTATGGTTTTAATTACCCATTAAGTTAAGTAGGTTGGCGTTAAAAATTGTCGTTATGACAAGGGAACTCTTAACTCTTAACTCTTAACTGGGAAGAGGTTTTGGGCAACTTTACTTTTCGTTACTTACAGCAAGTAGCTTTGAGTGAGGTACACTTTGTGCGGGCAAGATGCCCGCACCACAAGAGTTTTATTATAGTTTTATTATTAATATCTGTACTTCATAATATCGGGAACTGCTGTATGTCGGTTTTTTCCGTTCACTTACTTAATTTAATTAATTTAATACTCATTTTGATTTTTGATTATTTCCATCATCTCATCTATCTGTTCTGGTAAAGGTAAATATTTCTTAATGGCATTTTTGATCATTCTTTCCTTGACTTTATTTCCTCTCCAACCATCTTGTTTAGTTTGACGAATTACCCTATCTATTGTTAACGCTAATTGTTCATCTTGATCTAGATTATCATATAATGCGATTTTTGCAGAGGTATTCAATGAGGGCGGATAAGTTGATGATTTACTCGGTTGGTGAATTTCTTGAGCTAAGATGATAATTTTCTGTAAATAATTTTCATATTCTGCTGTTGCGGTTTTACGGTTGTCAATTAGTTCTTGGAGTAAAATTGACATTTTATCAAAATACTTGGGGTTGGTGGGTTGTTGTTCAACAATTAATTTCCGCAGGTTGTTTTCTATGGTTTCCGCTACTGCGGTTTGATTGTTTCTAATTCCTGGGGGTAAACTATCAACTGCATTCACTCCATGATTAACTATTAATTCTACTAAAGTTAGATTTTCAAAGTTTGCTAAAATTTGACTTGCTTCTGCACCAATATAACTATCTATCAACTGCCGCATATCATTTTGATAGGCTTTAAAATCAATATAATCTCCACTGGCTAATTTTATCTCTTGACTAACTTGTTGATAATGTTTAACCTCTTTTTTAATCTGATAAATTTCCCGCTCTGTATATCCTGCTGCTGCCATTTCATTGGCTATATTGGCATAATTTCTAACTAAAGAATTGACACTTTTATATAATAGTAGTCTTTGCGGTTCGGTGTTCTTTAAATCCTCTGGGTTTTCCGTATTACCACAAAAATAACGGGTATAGTCTGCCGTATGATAAGGGGGTTTTACGGCTTCACAGAGGGCTTTAAGGGCTTGTCTAGCGGTGTCTAGGTCATTTTTGCCCTTTTCTAATCTGTTACTTAATAACCCAGCTATATCAGCGATGTCATAATCTGCAAAAGCGGCGGAAGTGTAATCTTGAACGGATTTTTCTAAACTTGCAAATAGGTCTTTATAATCTATAATATAACCATATTCTTTGTCTTCACTATCTAAACGATTAACCCGACAAACTGCTTGAAATAAACCATGGTCTCGCATCTTTTTATCTATATAAAGATAAGTAGCGGGAGGTGCATCAAAACCAGTTAATAGTTTATCCACTACTATTAATAATTGCATCTGCGCGGGTGAATTAACAAAGTTGTTTTTTACGTCTTGTTCAAATTTATCTGCTTTTTGTCCATTGAGCATTTTTTGATAGATTTCATATTGATGTATTTTATCGGTTTTTCCCTCGCCTGTGGTTTCACCTTTGATACTTTTGATGGTAGGATCATAAGATGTAATGATCGCACATTGACTAAATCCTGCACTTTGGAATAATTCATAATATTTACAAGCTTCGTAAATACTACCAGCTACAAGTATGGCGTTACCTTTACCATTTTGTAATCGTTCTTTGGTGCTAAAATCTGAGATGATATCTTTAACTATCATTTCTAAGCGAGATTTGGAACTGAGGATTTTTTGCATTGTTCCCCAGCGTTTTTTCAGTTCGGCTTTTGCTGTTTCTGTTAACCCGCTGGTTTTGTCTGCAAACCATTGATCTATTTTCCTCTGGGAGGTGATATACTGCTCAACATTCCGGGCTTCATAACGTAAGTCTAAAACGACTTTATCCCCCACTGCTTCGTTAAATTTGTAAGTGTGAATATATTTACCAAAAACTTCTAAACTGCTTTGTTTGTCTTGTTTTAATAAGGGTGTACCTGTAAAACCAATAAAAAGAGCATTTGGTAATATATCTTTCATGGCTTTATGTAGTTTACCCGCTTGGGTGCGATGACATTCATCTACAAATACATAAAACTGTCCATAAGGTTGGAATTTTTTCGGTAAATTACGTTTTAGTTCTTTTATATAGTCTTCATATTCTTGGGTTTCGGTATTATTTTGCTTTTTCCCGAATTTATGAATTAATGAACAAATTAATGAGGGTGTGGTATTTTGCAGTTGGGTAATTAAGTCCTGTCCGCTTTTGGTTCGATAGATGTTTTCATTGACACCTAAAAAAACGCCTTTGATTTGGTTGTCCAGTTCTTCCCGGTCAGTGATAATTAAAATGCGGGCTTTTGGGTCAAATTCTCGAATCCATTTGGTTAACCACACCATGGTTAAGCTTTTTCCACTACCTTGAGTGTGCCAAATTATCCCACCTTCTTGGCGCTTTATGTGGTCTTGGGCGGCTTTGATGCCTAAGTATTGATGGGAGCGACAGAGTTTTTTAATACCACTGTCAAAGAGGATAAAGTTATAAATAATGTCGAGAAAGCGATGTTTTTCGCACAGTTGTAACAGGTGTTTGTCTAAAAGGTTTGTAATCTGGTGATAACTGTCCTCTTTCCAAGTTAAATAATATTTTTCTGATGTTTTAGTTGTTCCATAACGCAGCCCTTGGGTATCGTTACCTGCTGCAACTAATTGAACTGTATTAAAAAAAGACTTAATAAATATTGATTCTTGACTATCTAGGTTTTGACGGATACCTTTAGAAACGCTGACGGTACTGCTTTTGAGTTCCAGAACCGCTAAAGCAATGCCATTAACGTATAAAACTATATCTGGTCGTTTATCATTTTCCCCTTTAATGCTGACCTCTTCAGCGATATAAAAGTTATTTTTTAAGGGTTCTTGCCAATTTATTAAGTAAACGCTTTGAGTTTTTTCACCTGCTTCTGGGTTAATATTTACACCATAGCGTAATAAGCCATAAATTTCTTTATTAACGTCATAAAGGTTTTTAGCTGTATCCTGATTAAGTTTATTTAGTTCATCAATAGCTTGATTGATAATAGTATGATTATATTTTTGGGTATCGCGTAAAAATATGGTGAGTAAGTCGCTTTCAACGTTGCTATTATTGTCGCGTTTGTGCCAATTCCCTAAATATGTATAATCTAGTTGTTGTTGGAATAGTTGCACTACACGGTTTTGGGTTGCGCGTTCTGATTGTCCTACTTCACTCATTTTTTAACCCTTTTAGTGACAATTACGGTTTGATAGGATTTAACTATTTTAATATGTCTCACCCCAAAGCGCAAATAAACAAAGATTTGTCGGTTGGGTTGAAGCATGAAACCCAACATGAGCAGATATGTTTCACCCCAAAGCGCAAATAAACAAAGATTTGTAGGTTGGGTTGAATAATTTTTGCAATCATCTGGGATATTGGGATATAGTGATATTTTGGTTTTGAGGGTTTGAAACGGAATTACTTGCTCCTGAAAATTAGAAGTGAATGCGTGAGGACAAATTGATGCAAATTACTCTAAACCTACCTGATAACCTCAGTAAAACTGAAACTTTTAACCAGAGTGAATGGCTCCGGGAAATAGCCATTGCCCTATTCCAGCAGCAGCGGATTTCCCTCAGCCGTGCCAGCAAAATTGCCGGAATAGACATAATGAACTTTCAAAAGCTGCTGGCGGACCGGAATATTTGCGTCCATTATGATGTGGAAGACCTGGAGCAGGATGTTCAACACCTGCGGAGTCGGGGCTGGCTATGATTGTCGTCAGTGATACTTCTGCTCTCTCAAATCTTGCCCTTGTTGATCGTCTTGGGTTGCTAGAAACTATTTACCATAAGGTTATTATTCCTGACGTGGTTGCCAGTGAACTGGTAGCGGCCAGCAATCCTACCATTTCAGCTATTCTCCAACTAGACTGGATTCAAACCCAATTCCTCAACAACTTCCAACTTGCTAACCAACTTCAACAGGAACGGGGACTTGATGCCGGAGAAGCAAATGCTATAGCCTTGGCACTTGAACTACAAGCCGATGATTTGCTCATTGATGAACGCTTAGGACGGCAAGAAGCTCTCCGGCTTGGAGTACCTATTATTGGTATTCTGGGCATTCTGCTTGTTGCTAAACAAAGAAGTCTTATCCCTCAAGTTCAACCTGTTATGGATGCTTTAATCAACCGGGCTGGTTTTCGCATCAGTCCCCAGCTATATCAGCGTATCTTAGCTCTTTCTCAAGAATCTTAAGAGCATGACTAGAGACAGTCTGACTAAATAAGATTATATGCCACTGCACAATTTCACCGTTATACCAAAGCGATCGCACCATTAATATGTTATAAATAGATTTGTAGGTTGGGTTGAAGCATGAAACCCAACATGAGCAGATTTGTAGGTTGGGTTGAAGCATGAAACCCAACATGAGCAGATATGTTTCACCCCAAAGCGCAAATAAACAAAGATTTGTAAGTTGGGTTTCACTTCGTTTTACCCAACCTACAACCTGATTTTTCATTAAATTTTATGGCATGATACAGCAGTTACCGCTATTATGAAGTACAAATATTAGTGATAAAACTCTTGTGGTGCGGGCATCTTGCCCGCATAATATTTACCTCACTCAAAGCTACTTGCTGTATCATGTAATTTAAGTTTTAAATCTGCAAATAGAGGAGAAAAAATACTATCTCCTAAACGATATTTTTCTTGTTCATATACTCCATTAATTAATTGACAAATTGTTAACGTCGGTTGTTTGGGGTTGCCAATAAATTGCATTCCACCTAATGCCCAAAAGTCTATTATCCAATATTCTGGTATTTCTAAAAAGGCATATTCTTCTATTTTTCTAGCATAATCATCTTGCCAATTTGTGCTGACAACTTCCGCAACTAATTTAATAGTATTACCATGACAAATTATTGGCTCTTTTTGCCAAAGTGGTTCTTGATTAAGTTTGATTTTATCTAAAACTATCACATCTGGACGCAGTGCTGTAGCTGACGCAGCAGGGGGTTTAATTAAGCAGGTTTTGGGAATTAACCAGTTTAATTTATTATCAATAATCTCGGTGTAAATTCTGCCGGCAATATTTCCCGCAACTTCTTCATGGGGTCTTGTGGGTTCGATGTCTCTGAGTTCTCCGTCAATTAGTTCATAGCGGGTATTGTCCCCATATTCAATTAAAAATTGCTCAAAGGTGAGGGTTTTTACTGGGGTATAGGTCATAGGTTTATATTGTTTCTGATGTTGGTTTTATGTTCACGAATTTTTAAGCTCTATTCAATATAGGACTTACGCAAGATTCATGGAATAACGAACCACAGAGGCACAGAGGTCACGGAGAAATGAGGATTTGAGAGATATTTTGCGTAAGTCCTGTCAATATTACCAATTTTATAGGGTCTTGGTTTCCCGTCAAGTCGCAAAGGAAGATCCTATAATTATCAATTATCAATTATTCTCGTTTTTCCTGTTAACAATTCTTGCATCATTCCCTGTTTTATGGTTTTATATTTGTCGCGTTTTTTTTCTAATGCTTCTATTTCTTTATCCATGTCTGTTAGTATTTCAGCTATGGCTTTTTGTTCTTCTATAGTTGGTATTTTTATTGTTCCATTTAAAATATCTTTAGTGCTTATATTAGCCTGTACCCCAAGAGAAGCAACTGATTTAGAGTAATCTCTCCAACCTTTAGTATTTGATAAATTTGATAATGCTACTAAAAATAATGGATTAATCTTTTCTCTGTCTATTCTCAATAAACCAACCCTTTGATTAAGAAGAAAAGTTTCTCTCCTATTTACTTGACACATTCTACCTATTAAATTTTTACTAGGTGTTACGTCTGTCATAGCAATAATTACATCTCCATATTTGAGATGATAGTTTTTAAGAGATTCAAATTCTGAACTTGTCCAAAAGTTGACTTTTGACTCATCAAATTGAAAAGAACCATCTAATCCAATTTGAGCCATTGTAACAATTGGAATACCTACTCTAATATAGCCCCTTGCAGAAAATCCATATCCATTCTGCAAACTGTTGATTAATTCCCCCAATTTCTTCACTTCCCACTTACCGCTAAAACCAGGTAAACGCTTCTTACCCGTGAGGAGTTCCTGCATTGTCCCCTGTTTAAGGTTACGCTTTTTCGTGATCAGTTGATCTATGGCTGTAATTAGGTTATCTACATCACTCAGTGCATGAGCGATCGCTTTTTGTTCAGCAAGCGGAGGAAGGGGAATACAAACCTCTTTTAAATCACTTTGTCCAATATTTGCTCTAATAGCACCCTGTCCTCTTTTTATAATCTGATTTCTGACAATAGCTGAAGAGAAAGCATATTGAGAAAAAAAGTAATCTAGTAAATTATTTATTGGTCTTCCTCTGATAACAAAACCACCAAAAACTACATCTTTATTATCTAAATAAACTGATGTTAATCCTACTTCTTCTTGTGTTTCAGATGTTCTATTAAATAATATATCACCTAATTGCACAAGATTACTTTTTATAGTAGCTGAATCTATAGTTACAAATCCTGGTATATCTTGATAAAAAAGATACCTTTTTTGTATAATTTCTAATATATTAATAAACTTTATTCCTTCTCCATAATATTTTTTATCTGCATTTATTCCATTTTTAAACTTCAACAATTCCCCCAATTTCTTCACTTCCCAATCATCAGGAATAACCCCCACCTCAGTAACCTTATAACCATCTTTAATATTAATTTCCATTACCAAACCATCCCCATATTTTGCAAATCTGTACGTCGTTTTAAACCTTTGTAGAGACGTTCCATGGAACGTCTCTACCTTTACAAAAGATAACTATCACCAAATCATTCCCATATTTTGCAAATGTCCTTCAACCTTCTGAGTCAAAATCTCCACCTCAGAACTTAACACAGATAAAGGCAGATCATAACGTTCCCCTAACTCCTTAATCCTTTGCGTCAACCGTTGAGAAATCCGATCCATTTCCCCAATTATACCCTGTTTTAATGTCCTCATCCATTTATCATTAACCACCAGAATTTTCACCTCTTCCTCTGTTAAATGTTGATATTTTTTAAGCACCTGATTATGTAAAGATAGAGTCAGATCCTTAATTTTCTTACTCATTTCTGCCTCCGCTTCAATCAATTTTAAATAACTTTTTAACACCTTTAACTCATCTGCATCTGCAAAAAGCGGATTTTTCTGAATTTCCTTCATTCTCACATTAATACTAGTCTTAGTAACTTTCCCACTATCATTAGTCACTTCTGCTAATAAACCCTCTTCTCCACCATATTCTTCTTGCATTTCTTCCTGTTGTCGGACTAGATCATCTTTCTGTATTTCCCACTGGGCAATTTTCCCCTGTTCCGTGAGAAAATAGCGGTTAATCATCAATTCTTCAGGAATCAATTCACAGACATAATCTGTAATAGTCCCCTTTTTATTGGTAATTTCCGTTAATTCCGCTTTCCAACCATCTTCAACTAAAATATAAACATCATCCTTCATTGTTTTTAACCAATAGGTCATCAAATGCTGATAAACATCATACTTATCAATCAGGTTTTTATCTGCAAATGCTGTTAACAAATCTTCGGATAAAGTGTAAATAATTTCCTTGGGTTTATCCCCTGGTTGAATAGCTGTTAATAACGGGGTGTGTTTATTTTCCCAGGTTTGAAAAACCTTGTCAATTTCTTGACTATATTGGATAAATTCAGGATGATTAAAAATACAGGTTTTGACCTCGGAAACTGCAATTTTTAGCTGTACATATCCTGCTCTATTTGTTGCTGCAAATAAATCTTGTTGTAGAGTTGGGTAAACTTGCCAATAATCTTGTAATGCTGCAATATCGCGCTGAGGTATGCCCCCTAATAAATGGGCTGCAATATCTTGAATATCTTCTTCTTCTTGAGAGTCAATATAACGGGGAATATTCAAATTATAATCATTGGCTGCAATTTCTGTAAAAAGCACCATCCGCGAGTATTTGGGAACTTCTAACTGTTTATTGAAAACATCTACTATTTTATGGATATCCTGTTCTCGCAGTCGGTTTTTGTTGCCATCTTTAATATAAGCTTTACTTGCATCTATCATCAAAATACTTTGCCGATTTTCGGCGTTTTCTTTATCTATGACAATAATACAGGCCGGTATCCCCGTCCCATAAAATAAATTAGCAGGTAAGCCAATTATCCCTTTAATTATCCGTTTTTGCAGCAGATTTTTTCTAATATCTGCCTCCGCATTCCCTCGAAATAACACCCCGTGGGGTAAAATTATCGCTCCCTTACCATGAGGTTTTAAAGAAGCAACTAAATGTAATAAAAAGGCATAATCACCATTTTTAACTGGTGGAATTCCATAACCATCAAATCGGTTAAATTCATCTTTGTCTAATTTAATGCCGTTACTCCAAGCTTTCACAGAAAAAGGAGGATTTGCAACTGCAAAATCAAAGGTTTTTAACCCACTTTGATCATCTTTAAAATAGGGAGTTGATAAGGTATTATCTTGATAAATTTCCGCACTAGGATGTCCATGTAGAATCATATTCATCCGCGCTAATGCGTAGGTTGCGTTATCTATTTCTTGCCCGTAGATGCTGATTTTTACATCGGTTTCATCTGCTGCTTTTAATAATAATGAACCACTACCACAGGTAGGATCATAAATACTTTGTTCTTGACTGGTTGCGGTGTTAATTCCTATGACTTTAGCAATGACGCGGGAAACTTCCCCAGGGGTGTAAAATTGTCCTTTGCTTTTACCTGACTGGGTGGCAAAATTCCGCATTAAATACTCATAGGCATCACCTAATATATCATCTCCATCAGCGCGGTTTTTACTAAAGTTTAAAGCGGGGGTTTCAAAAATAGCTACCAGGTTAGAAAGCCTATCTTGCATTTCCTTCCCTTTCCCCAATTTATCCCCATCATTAAAATCCGCATCATTAAAGATGTTACCTAAGTCATTAGCTGTGGCTAGATTCTGGATGATTTCATTGATTTTCGCCCCTATATCTGGTTTTCCTTTTAAATTGACAATATCCTGAAAACTCCCACCTTGAGGGACTTCTAAGGTGGCATCTTCTACACCTGCATAGCGATCGGAAATGTACTTAACAAATAATAAAACTAATACATAATTTTTATACTGAGAAGCATCCATACCTCCCCGCAATTCGTCGCAACTTTTCCATAAAGAACTGTAAAGTTCACTTTTCTTAATTGCCATTTTGTGTAGTAGCCTCAGAACCCTGATTTTTTCAATTCAATTATTTTCATTAATGTCTTAACTTATCATAAAAGTCCGGGATCTTATGATCATCCTTCCTTATCTGCGTTTATCTGCGTTTATTTGCGTTCAATTATTGATCACAATTTTTCCCTCCTGTTGTTAAGGAGAGGGTTAGGGTGGGGTCAAAACTGGTTTGGTGATCTCTATTTTGGCATTTTGGCGATACTTTGTTAACAACTGTCTATTTTGAGATAGGACAAATGGGGAAAGATTAGCTAAAATGTAAAAACAATCGGTAAAACAGTTACAATTTTTTGATATAAGTAGGTTGGCGTTAAAAATTGTCGTTATGACAAGGGAACTCTTAACTCTTAACTCTTAACTCTTAACTGGGAAGAGGTTTTGGGCAATTTTACTTTTCGTTACTTGTGTCGGTTTTTTTACGTTCACCTACTTAGTTGGTTTTGAGATATTTGGTTTTAAGATAGTTGTGAGTTGGTGCTGTCCGATGATAGAATCACCACAGCAACAGGTAACAGGGAGCAGACAACTAACAAGTGACAACTGACAAATTTCTGTTAAAAATAGTGATATACATAAACTGGATTAAAGATCAGGACTAGGTATATAATGACCTCAGAGCAAGTAATTAGACGTTCGGATATATTAAACACTCAGGTAATTACCCGCGACAACGGTAAGCGGTTAGGTATCGTGAGTCAAGTCTGGGTTGATGTAGATCAAAGAGAGGTTGTGGCGCTTAGTTTGCGAGACAGCCTTATTTCTATTTCTAGTCTCCCTCGCAATATGTATCTTAACACCATTAACCAAATCGGTGATGTCATCTTAGTTGATAATGAGGATGTCATTGAAGATGTGGAAATAGAGATTCTCAGTAATCTCATGAACTGGGAAGTTATCACAGAAACAGGTGAAGTTTTAGGCAAGGTACGGGGCTTTAAATTTAATGGCGAAACAGGTAAAATATACACTATAGTCATTGCTGCTTTGGGATTACCCCAAATTCCTGACCAGTTTTTAAGTACCTACGAACTTTCTATAGATGAAGTTGTCAGCACTGGACCGAGTCGCTTGATTGTGTTTGAAGGTGCTGAAGAAAGAGTTAACCAGTTAACTGTAGGCGTTTTAGAACGGCTAGGTATTGGTAAAGCCCCTTGGGAAAGGGACGCAGAAGAAGAATTTGGTTATACCCCACCTCGGACGGTTGCACCGAGTAATCAATTACCCAGCGGTGTTCCTCTGGAAGCACCTCGGCCCAAGGTGCGTATTCCTGAACCCGTAGCCAAAGAAGAGGAATGGACGGAAGACTACGTAGAGGAAGAAAGGCCTCAGCGTCAAGTTATGAAAGCCCGTTCCTATGAGTCAATTCGGTATGAAGAAGATGAAGAAGATAACTGGAGTGACGCGACGGTCTCTGACCGTTATCAGGAAGCACCCAGATACGAGGCCAAACCTGCTAAAAAGACCTACGCTGACCAGTATGATGACTATGATGATGATTTAGATGGTGATGCTTGGGATGATGCACCAAAGCCGGTAAATATCCCGAAAAAGGTCAAGGAACGACAGGTGGAATACGAAGAAGAAGGCGGATATTAAGTTTTGTAAACCCCCTGATACTGGTAGTCAAGGGGGTTATTTTTTGTATCGGTTTGTTTCTGTAAAGGTGCATTTTTCTTTGTCGGATTTGGAAAATTGAGGATATCCAAACAGTTAAAACTGTCCCCTGTCCCCTGTCTCCTGTCTCCTGTCCCCTGTTCCCTGCTCTCACAGACGACTTATTCAGCAAGCCCTACTTATAGTTACTTATAGTTACTTATAGTTAAAAATTTAAAATATCTAAAGATGCTTCTATTTCCAATTTTATAATTCTAGCCTGTGTATCTTTATATTCTGCTAATTTTCCCTCTTGCCAATATAAATCTGCTGCTTTATGAAAATCCTCAATCGCTCCTTGTTTATCTCCTATCTCTAATCGGGCATTTCCTCGGTTATAATAAGCATTAATATAGTGGTAATTATAGTGATAATTCATTTTAATTACTTGAGTATATCCGCACTCACTGACCATCTAACTCTATCAATACTACCGTGACGAGATTTGACTTCAACCCCAATTAAAGAGTTAGCGGTGAGGGTAAAATCGCTTTTACCATCACCACCAAAGCGTTTTTCATAATCTATTTCAGTAATAAAATCGGGATACACAACTAACGTAGTTAAACCTTGGTCAAACAGTGTCAATTGCTGATAGTTCGCTCTCTGATTGACCTGACTCGTAAAATTACCTTATTTGTTCTAGAGTCTGGGGCTTATCCTTGCCCGT
>NZ_BJCF01000008.1 GCF_005402965.1 Dolichospermum planctonicum | reverse complement strand
TGCACTCAGATACTAACGCTGCTGACAATATTCTAGCAAGAATGAGTGATGTTGAAATCACTCGATATATGAAACATTCCGATGTGAAGAAAATCTTGTTAGAAAGAAGTCAGAAGTTTCGGGATTCTTTGATGGAAACCGCAGCGATAACGGGCCAGGATAAGCCCCAGACTCTAGAACCTGAAGTCAGGTCAATCAGAGAGCGAATTATCAGCAATTGACACTGTTTGACCAAGGTTTAACTACGTTAGTTGTGTATCTCTAAAACCATCCTTCTTGTTCCAGGGTTTCAATTAATTGTAAACCGCGAGGATCTCCTACTCCCAGAAGCGCGGCTTTAGTGTCTTCTCTGACTCCTAAGTCTTTGTCTTCAGCAAAAGCTTGAATTAGCGCGTCTATTGCTGTAGCATAGACGACATTGGAAGGTAGTTCTTTACAAAGCTGGCCGATTGTCCAAGCGGAGTTACTACGCACAGCGGCTACAGGGTCTTTAACCAAGGCTTCAATCAGGGCAGGAATAGCACCTACAATGGCTTCATAACCTACTTCTGTCATCTGTGCTAGGGCGCTGGCAGACCAGAGACGAACTGCGGAAATATCGGTTCTGAGGGCATCTGTGAGGGGTGCTAAGGAACGAAAATCACGACAGTTTCCTAAAGCCCATACTACTCCTTTGCGAACATAACCATTCCCATCGCGGTTGAGTTGAGTAATTAATGGTGCTACGGCTTCCGAGGACGGGTTGCGGCCGATACCATAAGCGGCGCTGACTCGCACCAGGGGACAGTTATCTGTTAATAGGTGGATGAGATGGGGTGTTGCTCGTTGATCCTGAAGATCGCAAAAAGCACGCGCTGCTAACATCCGCTGTTGGGGCTGGGGATTTTTCAGGAGTACCAGCATTAATTCTACATCAGGTTTTTCTACTTCTGATTCATCAGTAAGTGGTTCTATTTGGTCTAGGGGGGTAATAAGCTCCCCTTCGGTATCAAGTAGGCTTAGTTCGTATTCGTCGTACATAATGATTCCACTGTAACCCCTATTCCTGGATGGCGGTAATTCATGAATTACTAATTGTCAATTGTCAATTGTCAATTCTCACGCGACTGAAGTGATTTTACCATCCAGAGGGATTGTTCTTGATAACCGAGTTGATGATAAAGATCTAATGCGGGTGTGTTTGTTTGAAATACTTGTAGTCCGATTTGTCTGTATCCCCTTTGTTTAGCCCAATTTTCTATATAATTCATTAATGCTTTGCCAATACCTCTATGGCGATATTCTGGCATCACATAGAGAAGAAAAATATGAGGATGGCGATCGCCGCTGACCTGATCTATAGCATTTCCCACCCAAAGACAGCCTATGGGTGATTGGTGGTGATTTTTTGTTTCCTGTTCATCATATACCCACCATAAAGGGGTATCACGGGACAAATATTGTTCAACGGTACGGGTTAGGTGAGAAAAGTTTTGATTGGGGAATTGTTCTTGGTAAGTCCGCTCCATGAATTTTACCAAGAGGGCTTGATCTACGGTAGAACCTTGCTCAATAGCATAGCCTGGGAGTAAATTCAAAATGGACTGATTCCCCAATTACTTAATTATGATCCCAATAGGTGCGGGGGCAGCCATGTCCGATGGTAAAAAGATCCTGGCGCTGACTGCGACCAAAGCAAAGGTAAAAATCAAGACTGCAATCAAAGGGGCGATATATTGACGTAAAAAGGCCATGGTGTTCGTGTGAATAAATAGGGACTATCTTGATTTTAGCAATTATTCCAATTTGGTAAAGGCTGGCTACGATTCCTGATTTTGGTCTAATTCATCTAAGACCTTTTCACAATACCAATTTTCTGGCATTTCCGGAGCGTTTTCCTTGGCTTGTTGAATGAGTCTTTCCGCAGCAGCCACATCTCCAGATAATCTAGCAATTAGGCGATTTTTTAAGTAATTGCTAGTAAATTCTTCCTCTGGTTGCTTGAGTATGGTGGGAGTAACTGTTTTCTGGGGTTCTCTCCGTAATTGCCAAAATAAGACGTAATAGAGTGTACCAAAAATCAGAATCAGACTAATTGTTCCTAGTAGTGTGAGGAAATTAAAAGCCAGATTTTGCAGAACTAATTGTGAGATGACATAGCCCAGTAATAAACCTGTGACTATGAGAACGAATGTACCAGCAATAATAACTACTTGGGGTCCCATATATCTTCTTCTTCTAGTCCTGGTCTGTTAATTGCTAACGGTTTGGGATTCCAAGGGGCAAACAATGGTAATAGTAGAAGTCCCGGTACAGCAGCAAAGATACTAATTACAAAAAATAACGGCCATCCTGTACTTTTGGCTAAAGAACCGGCTGGCGCAACTAGAATATCACGACTTACGGCCATAAAACTAGAAAGTAAAGCATATTGTGTGGCAGAATACCGTTGATTACACATACTCATCAAAAAGGCCACAAAGGCCGCTGTTCCTAATCCAGCACAAAAGTTTTCTATATTAATTGTCAGGAGGAGAAACTGATAATTTTTACCAACTTGTGCCAGAATTAGATAGGCTAGGTTGCTGACTGCTTGTAAAGCACCAAATACCCAAAGTGAGCGATTTAATCCAATTTTACTCAAAAACGCGCCCCCTGCCAATGTACCAACTATTGTGGCTATTAATCCCATACCGCCTTGAATTGCGCCAATGTCGGTTTGTGTGAAGCCCGTTTGCAGTAAAAACGGTGTGGACATATTATTGACAAAGGAATCACCGAGTTTATAAAGGACAATAAATAGCAGAGTAAGTATAGCTTGAACCAATCCTTGACGCTGGATAAATTCCCCAAAGGGCAGAATTACAGCCTCGGTTAAAGATGCTGGGGGATTGATTTCTTTGGGTTCTGGTGCAAACAAAGTGGCAATAATCCCTAGTCCCATACCTACGGACATGAATAAGTATACTGATGACCAAGCTATTCTATCAGCAAGAATCAGGGCTAAAGAGCCTGTGAGTAGTAAAGCAATGCGATAACCTAGTACAAATACTGCTGCACCTGCGCCCATTTCCAGCGGTTCGAGAATATCCGTACGGTAAGCATCAGCAGCGATGTCTTGGGTGGCGCTCAGGAAGGCAATGACGACAGCGTTAATAGCTAGGAATTGCAGGGCTTGTTTGGGTTGCTGTAGGGACATGGCCGCGATCGCTATTAATAACCCAATTTGAATTACAATTAGCCAACCCCGTCTTCTGCCTAAAAATGGTAATGTAAACCAGTCTAACACCGGTGACCAGAGAAATTTTAAGGAATATGGCACACCTACCAGGCTAAATAAGCCGATAGCGGTTAAATCTACCTTCTCAACGGTCATCCATGCTTGTAAGGTCTTGCTGGTCAAAAACAAGGGCAACCCGGATGAAAATCCGAGTAGGATCAAGGCCGCCATTTTTGGGCTACCGAAAACTCGCAGTAGGGACTTGACTGGATTCATCTAAACCTCCTCCAGGAGACCCCCACCAAAACTGTACTCAGTTTGGTGATGGGAGGAATGGAGGGTTAATTGTGAAACTTCCCTTGAGTAATTTTGTGTGCCAGCACAAACAATGAGAGGGACAGTTGAGCAATTAACAAATCTTTTATACTGCATACAAATAACCATCCTTTGCGTGAATGCGTTTACAAAACTTATGTGATATTCCTTATGAATTGGGTTTAATGGCGTGAAGTTGGTATCTAAAACAAATACTTTGGACATATTGTCCCTCCTTGCGGGTAATGTTAGCCTAGACAAAGATTTAAAGGCTTTTTACGCAACAGCACTGGATTAACCCAATAAGCCTGTTTAACTGTTAACCTCACCAGCTACAAACTGGCTGCGTATTTGTAGGTGAGATGACCTGAAAATCGTAGTGATTTAACACTTAGTCGGGTAAACTCTGGGCTTTTAAAGCTCCCACTTACCCTCAGGGAAATGGTGGGTAATTTACTTTTCCTCGTCACTTAGGATATTTGCAGTTATCGGCCATTGGGGTGGCACAACGATCGCAAAATCAGGATCTTACTTTCTTTGTGGACAGTTCAATTAGATCTTCAATTTTCTTAATATTCTGATCTCCTGCTAGGTAGCCAATACCTCTATGTAAGTGTAAGCGAAATTGGGTAATTAGGGTCTCTCTATCTGTATCTAAACCGTCATTGTAACAGCGTTGTTTGAGAGCCAACAGTAAAATATCCGCTATTTCTCCCCCAAAAACCCGCCATGTCATCTCCACGTTGCTATCTTGGGGAATAGGTACAGGTGACGGTGCTGCGGGTTCTGCAAGAGAACGACAAAAAGCCCACCGACATAATATGTTCCATTGTTCGATTTTGGTGCTGCGTTTGAGTTTGAGTAGTTGTTCTTTGGCTGTTTGGGAAAGTTTGATTCTTTCTATTGGTGATTCCATGATTTTGGTAATTGGTAATTGGTAATTGGTAATTGGTAATTGGTAATTGGAAAAATCTATTAGTCATTACCAATCGAATTTAAATAAGCATTTAACTTTGCGGGAAGTTCATGAATTATCGGTTTGAGAATATTTACTTGTTCAACTGTTAATAAATTACGGGCATAAGCAAGCCGCAACCAATGAATTGTTTCATTAAGAGAACCTCTAGCTATTTTAATAAAGCGTTTATTGTCTTGAAAGTTATAACGTCCTCTACCCTCTGCTATATTTGCTCCAATGCTATCTGCTGAATGCACAATCTGCTTACCAATTGTATCTTTACTAAAATTATCCCATCCCATAACCACTTTCCAAATTTCATTTGCTAATTTTTCCGATAATTTATACACTTGTAACTCTTCAAAATCTGGTCTACCCATTACCCATTACCCATTACCCATGACCCATTACCCATTACCCATTACCCATTACCAAAAATAACCAGGTTTGATTGTGGTTTCTCGTTTGCTGGAGTTGTATTGGAGTAGGTATTCACGGGCTATGGCTTCGGTTTCTTGCAGGTTTTGATATTCTTTTTTCGCAATTTCGGTGTCGGTGGAAAGGAGAATTACTTGATGGCTGGCTGAGGGAAAATATCTTTCTACTAAGTTGTTACGGTGAGAGGAGTCTAGTCTTCCTAAGGGGGTGTCTATGGCTATGGGTAAACGTCTTCCTGATACTTTAGCTAATCCCCACAAAAATGCGATCGCTAATAGTTGTTTTTCTCCTGCTGAAAGCCGATGTTTGGGAACCGGTTTTCCATTTAAATCATATAATGATAAGCCGAAGGTTTTACTGTCTATGGCTATGCGATGTACTAGGTCTGATTTATGTAATAAATATAGAAAGCAGTTTTTTACTTCTTCTTCTAATTTATTCAATTTTCTCAGGGTTAATCTTTCTCGAAATATTTTTAATGTTTGTTGCACTTTTCCGGCAGAATTAATAATATGTTCACTATTTTGATATTTGAGATTTTCTACTGTATATTCATTTAATTCTTGTCTCAGTTTTTTGGTTTCTGCTTCTAATTCTATCAGTTTTTGATTCATCATTTCTGCTTGATATCTAATTTGATTAAATCCAGTTTGTGCCTGTTTAACTGCTTTTTGTAATTTCATATATTCCTCTGGTGCGGCCGCTGTTTGTACTTGTCTTTCTAGGGTGAGTATTTCTTCTTCATAATTAGTTAATTCATCTAATTGTTTTTGGGCTGTATTTTGACCAATTTGCAACCGATAGGTTATATTGTCAACTAAACTTAAACTTTCTTCATCTGCATTTAACCAGGTATTTTCTATGGATAAGTTATTGCTATATAAGTTATTGATATCTTCAGCTAAAAAAGATTGAATATTACTAATATTAGTATTCTCTATATTTAATTGTCTTAGCCAATTAATTAATCTTTCATCTCTCGCAATTAAGACATCTTTAGCTAATTGAATTTGTTGAGTTTTCAGTTCTTTTTCTCCCTGTCTTTGAATTTGAGATAATAAAGGACTAATTAACGCTAAAGGTAAAACATCACCTGCTAATTCACATAAGGACTCACGGACGTTATTAGCAAGTTTGATTTTCTCTTCTCTTTGTTTTTCTAATTGACTACGTTCAGCAGCAATTTTACCACCTTCATTCACAAATTTATCTAAGGCTTCTTCCTGAATTTTTTCTAATTCTGCAACTTTCATATTAACAGTTGCTAGTCTTTGCCGATTATTTTCATATTCTTGCTGTTTTTCATGCAGTTTAGTTTCAATTTCTTCTAATTTACCTAAATCTTTATTGTCTGCAAATTCTCGTTTTTTGCGATTCACTAAAATCTCTAAATCAATTGCTAATTTATCTGCTAATTCTAAACCCAAAAGTCCATTAATTGCGTCAACAACTATGGGTGGTGGTATTTCCTGTTCTGCAAGTTCTTTAACTTGTTCACCGTCAAAGAGAAATAAATTGGAAATACCTAAAGGTAAGATATTTTCTATATATTCATCCCAAATATTTGCTAATGAATCAATTGGCCAAGTTTCATCATCACCTAAAATCCCTAAATGGTCTTTACCGTCTTTAGGATTTTTTTCCCAAGTCCGCACAACGCGATATTGTATGGGTCTATCTTCTTCGATATGTTCAAAAACCAATTCAATTCTGGTTTTTTCTGTGGGGTTAGCTTTACTGTTGACACATTGGGTTAAAAAATCACTATAACTCAGATTTCCTCTAGTTGAACATTGGGCGCGTTGTCCATATAATGCGAGACGAATGGCATCTATTAAGGTAGTTTTTCCGCCACCATTCATTCCCCCTAAAAGGATAATTGGGCGGGCGTTATCTTCATCAATTTGGGGGTTGAGGTTGATGATTTGTTTACCAGCATAAGGACCAAAGTTTTGCAGAACTAATTCTAGGAAGATCATGATACAATTTTGGATTTTAGATTTGGGATTTTAGATTTGGGATTTGAGATTGATATTGTTATCTATCGGATGACTATGGGAAGGTTAAATATATTACTTTCTTCCCACCGAAGAATATGGATTAAATGAACCACGTTCGCAGAGCGTCCCGAAGGGATAGGAGCGAAGAACGCGAAGAAAAAAGGAACAAGAAAGAAGAAGTTATTCTTACCCTGGGAAGGAAGTATTCTATTGGTCTGGGCTATTATCTAAGTTCTTTTGTGCATATTTGAAATTAGCCCAAGTTTGTGGTTTACTCTCTTCTTTATCCGGGCTATCTCCTAATGTTAATTGTTTGACTTTTTCTCGCACTGTAGCAACATCACCTTCTAATGCTGCTTGTCGTAAATCTCTTTTTAAATGGGCATTTCTAATGGCTACTTCTGGAGAACGGGAACTTGTATCAAAGCATTTTTCTAGGCTTTCGTAAATACCCACACGGCGAGTTTTTTTCTTAAATTGTCTTTCTGTATCTAATAGTCTGGCCATTAATTCTAAGTGCATTCCGTCACCGTCACAAATTTCTTCTAATACTCCCCATTCATCACTACCAAGTATACTTTGATCTGCACCAGGACGGGGATCTTTAAATACTTCTCCTGTCACTTCTTCATATATTCGGGGAACACTATCATCAAATTCGTGTCTTTCTTCTAACCAGATTCGGCGAATTTCACTTAATTCTTCTATAGTAAGTAGGGTGATGTCACGCATATTTTCCGGTGCTGTTTGACGAATTTGCTTTTCAACTTTTAGCAGCTTTCTTAAAAAATCTTCCCGCGCTTCTTTAAGATATGGACCAGGAATAGGTTCAATAGATACTTCACCTTCTAAATTACGTTCATACAGTTGGACACCTCCACGTCTACGGCGAAAATCTCTCCGGTTACGGTTCTCTTCTAAATCTAATTCTTTGCGAAAATCTAATAATGGTTGCATCCATTCTTTTTCTTCATCATTTTGAATCATTGCTGTTAATGATTTATCTTGACTAACAAGAGTACAAACCCAGCAACCAAAACGGGAACTTCCACAACTGGGAGTAGTTGTATCAACAACTAAAGGACATTCATTATCAGCAGATGCACCTCGATAAATAGCAAATAACTCTTTATTACTGTATTTCCAGGGATTTTCCCATTGCATTAAATAAATCCATACATCATCATTTTCCCAATCTTCAATAGGACTATAAACTAAAGAGTTTGGTAAATTCATATTAGGACTTAGGTGATCTCTTACTCTCTGAGCTTCTAACTTTTTCATTCTATGGGCGCGTTTTAAGCTCTCAGCTTTGCGCGTTCCTAATACAACAATTGCTTCTCCATTATTACGAACAACATCACGAATAAACCGATTAGAAGGATTAATTTTAAGACGTTCTGTACACCAACGAAATTTTCCTCTTGGGGCTGGATAACCCTTACCAATTAAACCTACCCAAAATGTTTCTTTAAAATCTGGACTTAATAAATGGGGTTCAAATGGTAATCCTTGCTTTTGTGACTCAAATTTCATTTGTTCTAACGAATTACGTACCCAAGCCGCAATAATAGGATTTTCTACAAGTGTGTCTGTAGTAATGACATATATTTTTTTAGTTCTTTTTTCCGGTGGGAGTCCAGAAATTGCATTCCAAATAAGCTGTAAAGTAGCAGTGCTGTCTTTTCCACCGGAATAGCCTACCACCCAAGGTATTTGGTCTAAACAATACAATTCTTGAATTTCTGTAGTCAAAGCTTGGATATACTCCACTAACTCCGGTACAGTACGATTTTGCTGATTTTTATTTTCTGGCTGTTGTGAATAAGTCATTTTTCCCCTACTTGTAGATACATGAACCTAAAATCAATACTTCCCTATGGGACGATGGAATTATTTAGTATATAAATCAACCTAGCTATGAGTGCAACATAATATTTTTAAAAATAACATCATTAGTATCCATTTTTTTTGGATAATAAAGCAACAATTAGTCAATAAGTTTTTAAAAATTAATATGAATGATAGTACAAACACACTAAATAATCAACTCGCTAATGAGTATCTAGAACGGGAAAATAACGATAAACAGGTATTAGCTTTACTGCTAAACCGGTTTTTAGAGAAAAAAGACCAAATTCTTGTCCAAAAAACCGAAATGGGTGGTACAGAGGCTTATATAGGTTCTGTTACCTTGGAATGGTTCGCGGGACGGGTACATTTTGCGTCAGGTTTACCCCTCCTGCAAAAAAAGTACAACCCAGATACGGAAAATATCGAAATTGATGCTGATAGCATTGATGAAATTCAACAACGACCTGTTGATTGGTCGCGTCAAGCCCCGTTAGTACAGTATTTAGCAGCGAGAAAAAACCATAAATTTCCGGCTGTTTTGGTGGTAATTAATCAACCTTGGGTAGATAACCCCAAAGCAGTAGAATGGGATAGTCAAGGACGGGCTAAAAAAGCGACTACTGATTTTATACCCTTAGATAAAGATGGTAAAGTTGGTTTACTGAATATTTCTGAAGAGAATGTGACAATTTATGCTTTAGATGGTCAACATAGATTAATGGGTGTACAGGGTTTAATGGAATTAATTAAATCTGGTAAACTCCAACGTTATAAAAAAGATAAAACTGCTGATGAAAGTTTTATTACTTTATCTGATTTGATCGATAAATATCAAGTAGAACCTGCTTATTTACAAAGTTTATCTAAAGAGAAAATTGGTATTGAATTTATTTGTGCGGTGAATACTGGAGAAACTCATACAGAAGCAAAACGACGAATCAGATCAATTTTTGTTCATGTAAATTTGATGGCTGCACCTTTAAGTAAAGGTCAGTTAGCACAACTAAATGAAGATGATGGTTTTGCCATTGTAGCGCGAAAAATTGCCGTTACACATCCACTTTTAGAACAGAAGCCAAATCGCAATCCTCGTGTTAATTGGAATAGTGCCACCGTAGCCGCTAATTCTACGGTTTTAACCACTCTGCAAGCCCTACAAGATATGTCTGAAAGATATTTGGGGCAAAAATTCCCTCACTGGAAACCTTTAGAAAAAGGGTTAATTCCCATGCGTCCAGAAAATGAAGAAATTCAGGAAGGAATTGCAGATTTTAGATTACTTTTTGATCATTTAGCTAATCTTCCCAGTTATAAAATATTAGAACATGAAGAAACAACAGTTTTACGTCGCTTCCATTTTGAAAAAGACGGGGGTGAGGGAAATATGCTATTTCGTCCAGTTTCTCAAATTGCTTTAGCGCAAGCTTTGGGAAATTTGGTATTTAAAAAAGGTTTTGCTTTGACGGATATTTTTAAAAAGTTAGAAAAATTTGACCGTCAAGGGGGTTTTAGTGGTATGGAATATCCTCAATCTTTATGGTATGGGGTTTTATATGATCCGAATAAAAAGCGGGTACAAGTAGTAGGAAAAGATTTAGCTGTGAAGTTATTGATTTACATTTTGGGGGGAATGACTGAAAAAATAGAAGTTACTGGTTTACGTAAGGCTTTAGCTAATGCTAGGACTATAGAAGAACAAACTATAGGTTTTGATGGTAAGTTTGTCAAACCGCAAGATGTAGGACTACCGATTATACTGAGTTAAGCAAGTTAGCTAGTAACATCGCTCTGGATTTTATACTGATGCTTAATATCACTATTGTTGTTTATTATATTTTTAATATAGTTCAATATACGGGTTTGATATGACTCAATTAAACGAAGAAAATAACAACGATATTACTCCTGAAGTAAAAGCTCAGTTTAGCTCATTTATAGAACCATTCTTTTCTAAATACCATCGTGAACGCTGTTATCCGGGGTTGATTTTGCGCCACGGTAAGCGACAAATGCTACAAATTAATATACCACCCGGAGATTTTCCTGCACTTTTGGTAATCAAACCTGCTACTGAGAATGATCCTGATTCAGGTAGACAACGCCCAGAAGTACCAGGCCATGCTGACGAGATCAAAAATTATATTATCGAGCAAGCGCAAAAAGGAAAACCTTGGATTTTGGGAACATTGACAGCAAATGTAGCTTTAGGAAAAATAAATATTCTTGAATTTGGGAGAGGTATTTGTTTAGTTGTAATCCCTCGTGGAGTAAAGTTAGAGATTACAGATGGTCAACATCGTAAGAGTGCTATTCAGAAATTAATTGAAGGTGATCTAAGTGACTTAATTAGTGATGATGATTTTCCAATTACGCTGGTTTTAGAAGAAGACATTGATCAGTGTAAAAAAGATTTTCGAGATATGGCTCAAACGAAACAACTTGATAAAGCTTTGCTATTGTCATTTGGTGTATCTGAAGGTCGTGTTGGTATTACTAAAAAAGTGGTAGAACAAGTACACATCTTTCATAAAAAGACAGATAAGGTTCATGATAATCCTCGTGTTACCAAGGGATTTATTTACACAAATAACTACATAGCTAGGGCTGTAAGTTGTGCTTTTACTAATAATCCCGAAGCTGAACTTAGCGACTATGATGTAGTGATATCGTCTAACTCCCTGGCTAATTGTCTCAATGGGTTTTTCTATGAATGTAGTAATACTAGATATATTTCTGTAAAAAAAGCAGAAGATTTGACTGTTGCTGAGATCAGGAAATTTAAGGATGAATGTCTATTGGGTGTGAGTGTGGGACTGGAAGTTTTGGCTAGACTACTACATTTAACTTACAACAAAGACAGTAATTATTTTGATGAAACAAAAGTTTCCCAACTTGCAAAAATAGGTTGGACAAGAGATAATCCAATTTGGGAAAATACTTTAATCAGAATAGATCCTAACCCAAAAAATCCAAATAAGCGTTATAAACTATCTACAGGTGCAAATGCAGTAACAGATGCAGTTAAAAAGATTAAATATGAATTAGGATGGACAGATAACTCTTCCTGTTAAACATACCCTAACTCAACTGAGGAATTTAGTTAAATCAAATTCCTCGTCCTCTTTTTGATTGTTTGCTCTTTCATAACTGAGAAATAGTAAAATCCGCTCAGAATAATCTACCGCACCTCTTAACTCATTTTGTAATATTTCTAGTCCACCATTAGCGTATTCTTCAAAAATTCCATTACGTTGTTTTTCGTATTCTTCCTCATGAGGAGACAAAATAATAATATCTTGAGTTTCTGTAAGCGCAATTAATTTAATTAAAATATCATATCCAGATACTGCAAAAACTTCTAACCTAATTGGAGCAGGTTCACGTTTAGAAATTTCCCCCAAAGGAATACGCTTTCTATGCTTTACACCCAAAGCAGCAGCAAAAACAATCACATCAGCGAAAGTCTGAAAAGGACCAGTTTCCCCATCAGCAGAAGTTAAACTTTTTACCAACTCAGCTTTATCCTTAGCAACCCTGATTCTACCAGTTTCCGCCATAATTATAAAATCTACACCCTTAACATCATAAACCAACGCTAACTTACTAATACCACAATCTTACCCTCTTCTTTGCGACTGTGCGCGAAACAAAGAATCAAAAAACATCCTCATAAACCAGAGAAAGAGGAAAAGTAAAATCAACACTAACTAAATGTACATCATCACCCTCAACAAAAGGATGTAACTCCCATAAACCCCTATCATTTAACCGAAAACAATCCAAACCCACCTTATCAGCACTAATTAAAACATATTCCTGCAAAGTTGGAATCTGTCTATATAACTGAAACTTACCTCCCCTATCATAAGCCTCCGTACTCGGAGAAAGCACCTCAACGACTAAACTAGGAAATTGAATAAACTTAAGCGCTTTTTTATCTTTAGGGTGACAACTAACAACAACATCAGGATAAGTAAACGGACCATTTTCCGATATACCCACTTTAGCATCAGCAATGTTAACACGACACTTACCACCTTTTAAATGATTTTTTAACCCAGAAGCTAAATTAAAAGCAATATCATTATGAGGAATAGTTCCCCCGGTCATAGCAAAAACTTCACCATTGATATATTCATATTTAATATCTTGCTTTTCCTCCCACTCCAAATACTCAAGAGGACTCATATAACTTCTATCAAAATTAGCAACCATAACATTTACCTCCTAATTTTCCGTAAAATAAATTAACTAAATAAATTAACTAAAAATTTGCAACAACCAGCGATTAACCTCACCATCATCTTGATTTAAACTACGTTGAATGGCTTCCTGAACAGTAGATATTTGTAAACCTGGTAAAACCTTTGACTCCTCAATTCTTCTACTCCCACCGTCAATAATTTCCAAAGCAATAATATCATGATTATTAGCATCCATTACCCAATATTCCTTTACACCCAACCGTTCATAGAGTAATCGCTTAAACCCCAAATCATCATTAATAGAAGAAGCAGCAACTTCTACAACTAGAGTAGGTGCTGCTAACTCATTAATATTGACAGGAGAATTATTCAAAGGTGGAAATTTGATTTTATCCCCAATATAAAAAGCTAAATCAGGTTGACATTCACTTTCACCTATTTTTCTAAAGCTGGTATTAGTAGCTTCAATAATTTTGATATTTTTGAGAGTAGCAAATAAACTCACTACCTTAGAAACAATAGAATTATAACGGCCATGACGAAAACCAACTGGTAACATTTCTACCCTCATATAATTTTCATAAAAATAAAATCTTCCGTGCTGATAATCAGAATGTTCAGCGACTTCTAGAAATTCATCCCAACTTACCTTTACCCAACTATCAGTAACCAAACTTAAAGAACTAACAACCATAATTTTCTTCCTTTACGTGAAACATTCTAAACCCGTTCAACCTCAACAATTTCCGTATATTCAAAACCATTCAAACTCTGTCGCACCAAAGAATATCTTTCCCCGTGTAACTCAATAAAATCCTGTTCACAATTAGGCTTAGAAGAATAATAAACCAAAACATATTCCTTCCCGATTTTATCAACAATTTCCTCCTCAACTTCTACCCTCCATTGAGTCTTAGTCACCAACACAACCAACTGATTTGCTAACTTAGGAATAGTACGCGCAATGTGACGACGGGAATTAGCATCTAAACTCCCAAAAGGAGAATCCATAACAATCGGAAAAGTGCTACTATCGGGAACCATCATCATTTTTTTCTTCTCACTCCAGTCGCGCACTTTATCAATAATACTAGCGATAAAAGACAGACTGAGAATTTGATTTTCTCCCGTAGAAGCTGCGACTGGTGCTTCAATTCCCGTGGTATTTTCCACTAAACTTAATTCATAGTTTTCGCTAATTTTGGGAATATAGGGAGTAAAAGAAATCTCTGAAAAGATTTCCTGTACTCGCTGTTCCAATTGCAGACGAAACTGATTTTCTTGACGGTTTTTCACTTCTAACAATCGTTCAATAGCATCCTGAGTAGCATTAATACGACGCTGTGCTAAAAATTGTTTTTCCTCATTTTGTTTTTGCTTAGATATTTGTTTGATCAAAGTATCCATACTTATTTTTAAGTGAGAAAGTTCCTGGTGATTTGCACCTTGTTCCCGATTTAATTCATCAATTTTAGATTCAATTTCATCCAGACGTTTTTGTAAATTACTAATTTCCTCATTGGGATCTTTTCGTAATTGTTCTTCAATAGTTGTTAATTCCAACTCCACTTGATTGAGATTTTCCCTCAACTGTTGAATTCTTAATTGTTCCCTATCCGCTTCTTCCCAAAAAGCAACAGCTTGTTTATCAATTTCGTCAACTTGGGCGCTCATTCTAATTGCGGTTTCTTCTACAGTTGAAGAACCGGCTTTTCGCATGAGATTCTTCACATGAAAATGAGTATGAGTTCCTTCCCTTAAATCTGCACCACAAATACAACGTCCAGTATTCAGTAAATCATTGACAAATTCCCGCGAAATCCCTGCTGTTAATTCACCACGTTTTTTTAAATCTATAAATATTTCCCGAAATTTAGCGGTAGTTTCTGTTAACAAAACAGTATAACCCCGTGCGGAAATAACTTTTTTTAAATTCTCCCGTGTTTTCTTCAATTCTGCTCGTAAACTATCTCTTTGCGATTCTAAATTTTGCCTTTTTTCCTGTAATTCCTTGACAGCACTCAACTCTCTTAGTTTATTACTGACTTCCTTTTTAAATACCTGTTGATATTCTAACTCTTGATTTATTTCCGTTTGACGTTTATTAATGGTCTCAATTTCTAATTCTTGCTTTTGTTGATTGGTCAATAATTGTTTAGTTTCTGAGTCACCAATATTTTTAAATTCAGTTTCTAAAGACTTTTTTGCTTCTTTCAAGTGTTTAATAGAAAGTTCAATCACTTCCACACCCAAAAAAATTCTAATTGCTTCTGCGATTTCCGCTTTATTATGAGAACGCACAATTTCCTCAATACGTTCACCGTCAAAGAAAAAATATTGATGTAAACTTAATGGTAGAATTTGGGTAATGATTTCCTCTGGTAACTGATTAGGAATTTTCCATTGACCATCATCTCCAGCTAACCACATAGTTAACTGAGTTTTACCAGTTTCTATTAAATCACTTTGGTTTTTATAGACTCGACAACCACGTTTAGCACGATAGCGAATATTTTCATGTTCCCAACCAATTTCTACTGAACATTCTACAGGTTGACCAGGTTCAGATTCTGCGATCGCACGTTTATTTACTAACTGTTCGGTTGACGCAAAAGCAGCACTAAATTTCTCATATAAAACCCAAGTAAACCCATTCAAAATACTAGTTTTACCTGCTCCATTACTACCATAAATCATCGTTGTATTGCGAATATCTCCATTAGCTAAAATTATCTCTGGAGTTTTCCCATAAAACGAACGAAAATTACATAATTTAATAGAAGTTAGCCTCATTGCACTGCTTCCTTAACAATTGCGAGAATATCATCATTAATATGGCCTTTGCTTTTTCTATCTAATCTACTTTTCTCTAATCTCCATACTCTTTCAATAATTTGCTTTACTTCTGGTGGTGCGCTGGAAATTGGTTCTTGAACATCTTCAATATTTGATTCTGGTATCATCCTAAAACTGCAATCAATGTTTCTTTTATTTTAACCAGTTTTGATATGATAAATATCATCTACACAAAATTTTTCTCAGGGACTTCCAAAAAATAAATTATCCTTGTCATCATACCTTCACTAAAAAAGAGTATAAAAAGAGGACTAATGTAGTAGAGTTATAGTCTTCTAAAATGACAACTCAAAAATAACAAATAAACCATGGTTGATATCTTCACACTATTGCAATATTTACTACTAAAAATAAAATTGACAACGAAGACGCAAAGCTATTGTCAAATATTTTAATTATTTAATACTTTAGCATTGATAAATTATTACTTGTGAATAAGTAAGTCAGGATTATATCATCATAAGATAAAAAAGTATATAAATTAACTAAAAATAAATATTTGAATTGTTAATCTTAAAAAGAGTTTACTAACTTTGAATAATTGCATAGGACTACTATTTTATTTTTGAAAAAAATATCAAAAGTTTGATGTATTACGCTATGTTTACCATAGCATACATATCTTTTCAAAAATTAAACTGGATTCCTATATTTATTAGCGTTTTATTATTTAAACGTAAATAAAAATTATTTATTAGTAATCATTCAAGTTCTTAATCAACCTTTATTTTCCTCAACAAAGGTAATCTGATCATGACATTCCTAAACGAAGTTATTAATGGTAAAAAACCCATTGAAGAAGCAATTATTGAAGCTATTGTTAAAGCCAGAACAACTTGTGAAGAAAATGGTAATAATTCTGTTAATTGTGCAGTAGCTTGGGATATTGTTGAAGAATTGCAAATAGAGAAAGCCCATCAAAAACAAGCAAAACATCGAAAAACAAGCTTAGAAGACTATTGTGAAATGTATCCAGACGCTTTGGAGTGTTTAATTTACGATATTTAATTTAAATAGCTACACTTCAAAAAAAAATAGATATTTAGATCTCCGACTTATCGAAAAAGTTGGAGATTTATATACTAAATGAGTTTATTGAGATTTTTATATAATTTACAACAATGCTATTGTTTAACCTTGCATTAGTTGGTAAAAACATTGCATTATTAGTTTTTTAAAATTTATTTTTACTTGATGACATTACATTATGAATGTATAGCGTTACATTAGTAATGGATAAACTTGCATAATTAATAATTATATTTACAGAAAGACTGTAAAGTTTAATTACTGATTATTTTTTGATGAACTCCTGAATTACTTGTTTAGTAATGTCTTGAATAGTAGCTAAGGTTGGTGGTATAATATCACTTTCCATTTTTAACCACAAAAGATATTCAATATTTCCCGCAGGTCCAGTTATGGGAGAATAAGTTAAACCTTTATATTTCCAACCTAATTCTAAAGCCTTTTGCATGACCTGAAAAATTGCATCTGCTTGGTCATCAGAATCACGCACAACGCCTTTTTTCCCTATGCGAGACCTCCCAACTTCAAATTGAGGTTTTACCAGCAATACAGCCTCTCTGGAAGGTTGTGTTAATCCCCAAACAGCAGGTAAAATTTTAGTGAGAGAAATAAACGAAACATCAACAACCACCAAATCAGGAAATATAGCATTTTCAGTATATAATTCCTGTGGTTGTAATTGACGTAAATTCGTGCGTTCCCTTAAAATTACCCTTTGATCATTTCTGATTTTCCAGTCAACTTGTCCATAACCGACATCAATTCCATAAACTTGTTTCGCACCAGATTTTAACAAACAATCTGTAAAACCTCCGGTAGAAATTCCCCCATCTAAACAAATTCTTCCCCTTACAGAAATCGCAAATTGTGCTAAAGCTTTAGCCAATTTTTCTCCACCACGGGAAACAAAAAGAGGACGTTCTTTAACTTGAATTTCTGCGGTAATATCAACCTCAGTTCCCACCTTATCAATTATTTGTTGATTTACAGTTACTTCTCCAGCTTGAATAAGTCTTTGTGCTTGTTGACGAGAAGAAGACAATCCCAAATCAACTAATAATGTATCTAATCTTTGTTTAACCAATGTTACCTTCTTTAATGCTTACAAAATCTCCAAATTGCAGATTTTAGTCATCTTTTATTCATCTAAAATATTATCTAATTAAAACGATGAATTTTATCATCTGAATTAAAACCTGTGAATATGACGAACCTGAACTTTATCATGTGGATCAAAACCTTTATCAACAAAATTCAAAATAATTTTTTTCAGCAACCAATGTAAACCACAAAGAATGATAAAAGTGAGTATAATGATAATTAATGGTTGTTTACCAAGAAGTTCCTCCACACCTTTTGTAATTATTTCATCTGGTTGAGTGACAAAATCCCAACTATTAAAACGCAAAAATCTTCCCCAATAAATACCCACAGCACAAAGAGCGTGAGTAATTAACTCAACTGGAAAAATCCATTTACTTTTATCAATGCGATGTAAATAATAACCCAGGTTTATTAATGATATGACATAGGCAGCAAAACCGGAGAAAATTACTACAAAATAAACAGGAATTAAGACTAATGTAATCATCCATATTGACTGGACTGTGCGAATATCATGTATTAAGTGAATAACATCAGTTAATAAATAAGGTGCGTTTGGTAAAAAAGCGTAAAAAGTCAGGGATACTGGCCAACGCAACCAAGAACGACTACGTTTATTGCGAAATAACCAAACACTTAAAGCTAAGGGAATAAAAGCTAAAAATAAATTCCATGTCATCCACCGCATATTTACTTGTAATATATGCAGAACAGTTTTCATTAATTCAATGATTTCTGGTTTCATACAATTTTAATAGTATTAACTAGAATAATTTCTGTTTTTGGTTATACAAGTTGTACAGCATTCATATTATAAATCATTTTTATATCAAAATGGACTGCCAATAAATTATTTTATTGAACGAACCACTCCAGAAGCAGATCACACGGAGGTTTGATTATGAAATCATCACATTAAAAAATTGTTAAAAAATTGAAGATCTTTAACTCTGCGACTTTGTACCTTTGCGAGAAATAAAATCTAGGGGTAATTCATATTACCCCTAACAATTAATTAAGTCTTAAATATCAATCTCACTCAACTCACGAGTGATATAATCAAAAGGCTCATCCACAAAAGCAGCATTGGTAATACCTGCAACTGCTACTTGTTCCTTAACAAGATCCTTCATAATTTGGATACCTTGCACTGTTGAACCAATGGGTACACCCAAGGAATTGTAAGTTTCCCGTAGTCCTTGTAACACACGCTCGTCAAGTACATTCATATTACCTGCAACTAACGCATAGGTAGCATAGCGCAGATAATAGTCCATATCCCGTAAACAAGCCGCAAAACGACGAGTTGTATAAGCATTACCACCGGGACGGATTAATTCTGGTAACTGTGCAAATAACTTTGCACCAGCTTGTTTAACAATTGCGGCTGCATTAGCATTAATTGCGGCTGCGGCTTGTATTCTGGCTGTTCCACTCTCAAAGTAAGATTTGAGACTATCAATGGCGTTCCGGTCAAAATAACGACCGGTTACGTCATAATTCTTAATTAAAGTTGTAACGGCATCGCGCATTTTTTTTCTCCCAATTGTCAACTATTTATGGTTTGATATTAAATTGGCTGCAATTACGCACCAATAAAATTTAGTGCCAATTCGCATAAAATAGACTTTGGCACAAAACTATCCATCTGCTACTTAAGGATTTTATGCCAAAGTTGACCCCTGATGATAAAGTTTATAGTTTTGTACAAATTACGAAAGAAAGGTTAACATAACCTGTAATCCAGACAATCTGTAACTAACATGACAAAATCATGTCAAGTTAACTATTTACGATATTTCAGGTGGTGTGTGACAACTTGGTTTAGCGTAACAGGGTGAGAACGTCTTATCATGGTTTGGGTTTATATTAGGTAATTGGCTACAGAAGGAGTAAAGTAAAAATGGCAACCCCAAAAGAAATCTTGAAGCAGATTCAAGACGAAAAAATTCAGATGATTGATCTGAAATTCATTGATACACTGGGAACTTGGCAGCATTTGACCATGTACCAAGACCAAATTGATGAAAGTTCATTCTCTGACGGTGTTCCTTTCGACGGTTCTAGTATTCGGGGTTGGAAGGGTATCGAAGAATCTGACATGACAATGGTACTCGATCCCAACACTGCTTGGATCGATCCCTTCATGAAAGAACCAACTCTAAGTATCATTTGTAGTATTAAAGAACCTCGTACAGGCCAGTGGTATAACCGTTGTCCTCGTGTTATTGCTCAAAAAGCCATAGACTACTTAGCTTCTACGGGACTTGGTGATACAGCTTTCTTTGGTCCTGAAGCTGAATTTTTCATTTTTGACGATGTCCGCTACGACCAAACCACCAACTCAGGTTACTATTATGTAGATTCTGTAGAAGGTCGTTGGAATACTGGTAGAGAAGAAAAACCTAACCTGGGTTACAAAACCCGCGTTAAGGAAGGTTACTTCCCTGTACCACCCACAGACAGCTTTCAAGATATGCGGACAGAAATGCTGTTGATCATGAAAGATTGTGGTGTACCTATTGAAAAACAACACCATGAAGTGGCTACCGGTGGTCAGTGCGAACTTGGTTTCCGTTTTGGTAAGTTAATTGAAGCTGCTGACTGGTTAATGACTTACAAATATGTCATTAAGAACGTTGCTAGAAAATATGGCAAAACTGTCACCTTCATGCCTAAACCCATTTTTGGTGATAATGGTTCTGGTATGCACTGTCACCAGTCTATCTGGAAAAATGGTCAACCTCTCTTTGCCGGTGACAAGTACGCTGGTATGAGTGAAATGGGACTTTACTACATTGGTGGTATTCTCAAACACGCTCCAGCATTATTGGCAATCACTAACCCCACAACAAACTCTTACAAGCGTCTTGTACCTGGTTATGAAGCACCTGTAAACTTGGCTTACTCCCAAGGTAATCGTTCGGCTTCCGTCCGCATTCCTCTTTCTGGAAATAACCCCAAAGCCAAGCGCTTAGAATTTCGTTGTCCAGACGCTACTTCTAACCCTTACTTGGCTTTTGCGGCTATGCTTTGTGCTGGTATTGACGGTATCAAAAACAAAATTCATCCGGGTGAACCCTTAGATAAAAATATCTATGAACTTTCCCCAGAAGAATTATCTAAGATTCCTTCTACTCCCGGTTCTTTAGAATTGGCTTTGGAAGCTTTGGAAAATGATCACGCTTTCTTAACTGAAACTGGCGTTTTCTCTGAAGATTTCATTCAGAACTGGATTGATTACAAGGTCGCTAACGAAGTTAAGCAAATGCAATTGCGTCCACATCCCTATGAATTCTTCTTGTATTACGATTGCTAATTACAACAATTACTAACGTACAAGTAGTAAATTTTTTAGCCACCCTCTGGGGTGGCTTTCTTTTTCTCTTAACTCATAGTCGCTTGGCTACGTCCATAAAGCGTCTGCGTAGCTGCATCCATCTTACCTTGAATGGGATTCCAATAGTGAGACATTCCTTCATGCAAACCAAGTTCTTGTGCAGCACGCATCAACATGGATTGTTGACGGTTTTTAGCTTGCTGATGTTGACGCACCATCAATTGACGAGCTTTTTCTTGAATAGACATGACACTACCTCCCTGTATTTATTTACTAAGAAATAATTTCCTACTTCCTGCAATCTGATGATAACACAAAAATCTGTAGTGTAAACTACAGAATCTTAAATAAATATGATTATATTTCTTCTATGCTGCTTGTACTCTACATGATTACATAAAAATATGTAGTGTAAACTACAAAATTAAGAAATGATATAAAACTTCATAAATGCTTTCAGTTTCAAACCCCCTCTCCCCTGGTTTTCTTAGGGATAGATTAAGATTTTATAAGTTTCTGCTGTCGGGGCGATCGCTTGGTCTACGGCTTGTGGTAGATCTTGTAGGGGATAGCGATCGCTAATTAAAGCTTTAACATCAATGCGGCGATTAAAGACAATATCCGCAGCTAGACTTTGTAAACGGTAGGATGAGCTATAACTACCCATTAAATCTATTTCTCGACGATAGAGGATATTAGGATTAATGGGAATAGTCAATTCATCAGGAAATTCCGCAAAAAATAGGATTTTTCCACCTTTGCGAGTACAGTCCAAAGCTTGAAAAAACGCTTTATCGCTAGGAACAGCTAATAAAGTGACATCGACACCCATACCCCCAGTCAAAGCTTGAACTTTCGCAGTTAAATTAGAATCACGGGCATCAAAAGCTGCTTGTGCGCCTACTGCTAGGGCTTTTTCAATTCTAGAAGGTAAGAGGTCTGTAGCGATCGCTTTAGCGCCAAAGAACTTCACCAACATCATAAACATTAAACCAATGGGACCTGCACCAGTGACCAGAACAGTTTGTCCTGGTGCAATTTGAGCTTTTTTAACAGCTTTTAAACAGCAATTAGTAGGTTCAACAAAACTAGCTTCTTCAAAACTGATATGATCAGGAATGGGAATTAAGCCACCATTTTCCACAATGTGGGCTGGAACTTTGACATACTCAGCAAAACCGCCGCCACTGGGGTTAAAACCCGCGCTAGTGGAGATATTTTTATAAACATCGCACATGGAAAAATTATCATTTAAGCAATAGGCGCAACGCATACATGGTATATGGTGCATCACCGCTACCCGTTGTCCTACTTGCCACCCTTGCACCTGAGAACCAACAGCCGCAATAGTTCCAGCAGTTTCATGTCCAAATATGCGTGGCGGTTCATACAAAGGATAGCGAATCTTTTTAATATCTGACTGACACAAACCGACAACCCGCACCTGCACCAAAACTTCATCTGCTTCCAGTGTGGGAACTGGGACTTCTTCGTAAGATAATTGATTTACGCCTCTAAATACTTGTGCTTTCACGTTGTTTTTTTATCATTCAACGTTACTAGATTTAACATTTTGTGGTTAAAGTTAGGTTATGGAGTTTGACTTTTGTATTTCAGCTTCTTGTAATTGCTGCTCTAAGCTTTTTTCAAATCTTGGGAATGCTTCAATATCTGCTGATAAAAGATAATCACCAATCACCGAAACGATGAAAATACCCGGATTTCCTGGAGAAAGGAACAAAAAAGCAGCAACACCAGCCCGAAAATCCCGTTTTTTGATTCCGCCATTAGTCCAATGGCATCCTTGGTGGTGTCAATTTATAGATTGGATGATCACATTCGGGACAGTGCTGTTATGTTTACTAATGTTGCCAACTCGCCTCCCCGGTATGGAGTTATTAGGCATAGCTCCTAACTGGCTACTAATTTGGGTGGTATCTTGGAGTGTAAATCGCTCAGTATTATCTGGCATACTATCAGGTATTATTTTGGGGCTATTGCAAGACGCAATGACATCACCAGATCCAACTCATGCCTTGGGTTTGGGAATAATAGGGATGTTAACGGCACTAATCCAAAAGCAGCGGTTTATTCAAGAAGACTTTATTTCTATTGCTTTAATTGTATTTGGGATGGCTGTGGTCGCAGATACTATTTTTGCTGTGCAGTTGTCTTTGGCAGGAAATCGTCATGTAGCCAGCATTTGGATCTATTACCAGCGTGTTACCCTAGCATCGGCAATTCTTAGCAGTTTGTGGGCACCGGTAGTTTATTATCCTCTTAATCGCTGGTGGCAGCAGATAAAATTAATTCGTAACTCATAAGTCCAATGGATAAGCACCCGGAAATCTCGCCAACATCCCTATCTTTTCCTGAAGATCCTCTTGTAGAACAGCCTGTAGTCACAGAAATAATCGCTAATGACTTTGATTCTGCGATGATGCTACGCTGTCTGGAACTAGCTGCTATGGCCTTGGGGCAGACTTCACCAAATCCCTTAGTCGGGGCGGTAGTTGTTCAAAATGGGGAGGTTGTGGGGGAAGGGTTTCATCCCCGTGCAGGTGAACCTCATGCAGAAGTTTTTGCTCTCAGAGCAGCGGGAGAACGAGCGCGAGGCAGCACTATTTATGTCAGTCTTGAACCCTGCAACCACTATGGACGCACTCCCCCCTGTTCAGAAGCATTAATTAATGCTGGAGTGTCTAAGGTGGTGGTGGGAATGGTTGATCCTAATCCCCTAGTCGCTGGTGGCGGTATGGCGCGATTACGTGCCGCTGGTATAGAAGTTGTCGTCGGCGTGGAAGAAGCAGCTTGTCGGCGATTAAATGAAGGGTTTATTCATCGTATTCTCTATCAGCGGCCTTTAGGGATTTTGAAATATGCTATGACCTTAGATGGCAAAATTGCTACTACTTCCGGTCATAGTACTTGGGTAACAAATCAAGATGCCCGCACGGAGGTTCATCGCCTCAGAGCCGCTTGTGATGCTGTTGTTGTCGGTGGAAACACTGTGATACAAGATAACCCTTATTTAACTAGTCATAACAGTAATGCTCACAATCCCCTGCGAGTAGTGATGAGTCGAAGTCTGAATTTACCAGAACAAGCTCGCTTGTGGGATACTCGGGAAGCTCCAACTTTAGTTTTTACGGAGGTTGGTAGCTCACAGACTTTTCAAAATATGCTGCGGGAAAAAGGGGTGGAGGTATTGGAATTTAGATCACTGACTCCAGAACAAGTTATGACTCATTTATATGAGCGCGGTTTTTGTAGCGTGCTATGGGAATGTGGTGGTATTTTAGCAGCTAATGCGATCGCTCAAGGCGCAGTCCAAAAAATTATGGCATTTATCGCCCCCAAAATTATTGGTGGAAATCATGCTCCCACACCTGTAGGAGATTTAGGTTTAACCAGTATGACTCAAGCTTTACCTCTGGAACGGGTAAGTTGGCGAATTGTTGGTTCTGACTGCTTAGTAGAGGGTTATTTACCATCAGTAATTAAATAAATAGCATAGACACTTAATCATGTTTGTTGACGTTCATAAGCTAAATCACGAATCAGACTCAGCCGAGATTGAATATAATCACAGAGGAAATCAATCTCACTGGCATCTAAGAAGGCTTGATTAGTGATTTGTTTTACCAACCACTGCACTAAACTATCATCATCAAGCTGCAAAAGCGTTACTGTGTGGGTAGCTTCAATTATAGACCAAAGCTGACGCATGATTGTGGGAGTCATTAGACCTCTATTTAATCATTAGTTAGTTGTTTTCAGATTACACAATTCTCATATTAAGTGACTGCATAAATCCACAACTAGATATAAGTATTATTAAAAATTTAATAATTAGACAAATATCTTAATTTTAATCAAGAATTGTCAATTTATATGAATTAACAAAACTTTACTCATCTCAAATTTTTGTTTCTGGCCTTTTCGCTCTTTTTGCTATATTTGATGAATATAAGAACGAACCTACTAGGACACAGAGGACACAGAGGACGGAGAGAAATCAGGCTTTGATCGGTTTTTGTCTAAGTTATTACGTTTTTTATTCCCATTTTCAGCTTTTTGTACTAAAGTAATTTTAATCAGGTTATCTCTATTTTTACAAGATGACAGATTCATGTTTGAACCTGACAATATCACCCATACCCTTGAGGAAAACCTCTCCAAGTTTTATCCTCTTGAACTCGGTAACATAATTCAATATTGCCAAAATAGTCCCTTTGGCAAAATTTTACCTGATGCTTTTTACATTCATGTTTTAGCATTACATACTCTTGACCCTTGGCTGCAAGAATATGAAGGTTGCGTTCGTAGGGCTTTACCTCAAGTTCAGTCAGCAACTATAGTTAAATTTAGCACCAATAAACCGAAAATTTCCTATTTATTTTATCCTGATTTTGATACAGACCCTCATCCATCTTTACACTATAGTATTCAGGTGGATTTAGCAACTCTAGAGGTTGGTTATCGGGATTACAGCGATTCGGAAAATCCCCCCATTTTACACCGCAAAGAAACTTTTGTTACCCCAGAATATCCTTTGTATGCAGAGTTCGCCGCCTTAACTCGCACTCAAGTAGCTTTAGGTCTACTTAATCATACTAAAGGCATTGGTACTAAGTTAGGTTGGGAACAAAGGCTACAAATTTTTGGAGTGGAAATTCAGGGACATCACTTAATTCAACGGGAAAGCCGTTCTGTAGCCACAACCATAGTCCCAAAAATAGAGCGTCACAAAGCCGCAATTATCCGTCCTGATTTATCCCGTCCCGTCCGTTTAGCCCTGGAATCTGGCTTATTTAGTCCAGAAACCACCTTTTTTGACTACGGTTGTGGACATGGTGGAGATGTGACTCGTATGGCTGAACAAGGTTATATAAGTTCTGGCTGGGACCCGTACTATTCCCCAGACACACCCCGCATGGCTGCGGATATTGTTAATATTGGTTTTGTGATCAATGTCATTGAAAATACTAGCGAGCGCCGGGAAGCCCTAATTCAAGCCTGGGAACTCACTCAAAGGGTACTGTTAGTAGCCGCTCAGGTGTTGATAGCCGACATTAAACGCGGTGTCATTGCCTATGGCGACGGAGTGATCACTAATCGTAACACATTTCAGAAATATTATGAACAAGAAGAATTAAAAATTTACATTGACCAAGTGTTAGGAGTGGATGCTATTCCCGTGGACTTGGGTATTTATTTTGTCTTTCGAGATGAAGCTAACGCGGAGTTATTTCGGGTTTCTCGTTTCCGGTCTCGTGCTACTACCCCTAGAATACGTAATTGTGTGAAACAGTTTCAGGAATACCAAGAATTATTGACTCCCCTGATGAATTTTATCACAGAACGGGGAAGACTTCCGATTAAAGGTGAATTACCCCAAGAGGCGGAAATTGCTCAGGAATTTGGGAGTTTACGCCGGGCTTTTAATGTCATTATACAGGCAACTGACTCAGAAGAATGGCAAGCGATCGCTGACAAACGCCGTCAAGATCTAATGGTTTATTTAGCACTGTGTAATTTTAGCCGTCGTCCCAGATTAGGACAATTAGCACCAGCGGTAAAGGAGGACATAATTGGTTTATATAGTAGTTATAAACAAGCTTGTTTAGACGCTGATCAAATGTTACGTAGTTTAGGAAATACAGAACTAATCATTAAACGTTGTCAAGAAAGCAAAGTAGGTAAAAAACTTCCTAATTCCCTTTTGGTACATATTTCCGCATTACAAGCAATAGACCCCTTATTACGGCTTTATGAAGGCTGCGCTAGTCGTACCATTGGCAGATTAGAATCCGCAAATGTGATTAAATTCCATCTAAAAACACCGAAAATATCCTATTTATTTTACCCTGATTTTGATACCAACCCCCACCCAGTGTTATCAAAAGTGATGACAATTGATTTAAGAGACTTGCAAGTTACTTATCAAGATTATGATCTAGAAGATGACCCACCAATACTACACCAAATAGATACTTTAGTCACTCCCGATTATCCCCAATATGAGAAATTTGCTAAATTAACTCGTCAAGAAGAAAACAGAGGACTTTTGGATAATTGGCACAGTATTAGTCATCTTTCTGGTTGGAAAAAATGCTTAAAAGAAAATTGCACTGTTATTAACGGTTATAGGTTAAGTTGGTGCAAGGATGCGGATGCTTATAAGTTAAAAGCACTTAAAGCAGCTTTGAAAACTCGACAAAAAAAGAAGAATGTTACTCACGCACGCTCCGAGAGTCGCACAGAGGAGGAATAGAGGTTTCTTTAAGTTTGTTTTGTTTGTTTTGCTAGTTTTATCCAGGTTTCAATTCCTTTTTTTGTCGGTGTTCCTAAGTTATTAAATGTCCAAATATCCCGTTTATGTTGTTGTCCATAACTAATGTGAATTGGTTGATAGTTACTATAAAAATATAGGGAATCAAAAGGTAGTTTACTTTGTAATATCCATTGTACTAATTCTGTGCTGGGTAAGTCTCTAATCAAAAAATCACAAGCCGCACCTAATCTTTGACAGTAATATTGACCATTCTTGTTAATTTCATGGCTAATATGTTGGTCAATATTTGGGGCTACACGCCCATTTTTTTGACCTGTAACTGGGTCTTTTTTCTCAAGATACTTTTTTAAGTCTGAAGAACAAAAACCGTAGGTAAGATCAAATTTATCTCTACCAAAATAATCTATAATTGGGTCAATGATAAATTTGTTTAAATCCTGTAAAGCCGGAATTACTTCCGGTAGATTTTGAGGATAGGGGTTGATATTTTGGGCGTATTTATGATAAGTTTGAGTGCAGGTACAAAATTCTTCTAAAGTTAGATATTTGCCTAGTTTTAAACTGCTATTATTCATGAATACAGAAGCATTAAGGTTAGCTGTTATATTGTATCATTTAATTGATAATCAAAGATGTATACTAATTTCCCTGTTCCCTTTATCAAGGTCTATATATGAATGTTCAAGAACTTTTAGCTAGATACGCGACAGGAGAAAGAAGTTTTAATGGCATTGTCTTAAAAGGAGCAAACCTAGAAGGAGTCAACTTGGGTGGTGTGGACTTTGGTAGAGCAGATTTAAGAGGAGCAAATCTGACAGATGCTTTTTTAAGTGGAGCTAATTTGAGTAAAGCCAATTTACAAGGAGCAAAGTTAAAAAGAGCGCACTTATCTGAAATTATTCTCTGTGGTTCTGATTTAACTCAAGCTACATTGGAAATGGCACATTTAAACGAATCCGACCTCAGCGGGGCATTGTTAAGTGGTGCTAACTTGTGTGATGCTAATTTACACATGGCCTCAATTTCTGCTGCAAATCTCCGGGGAGCAAACCTGAGTGGTGCGAAAATGGGGGGTGTGAGAATGTGGAAAGCAGACTTACAAGGAGCAGACCTGAGTGGTGCTGATTTAAGCGAGGCTAATTTGTGCGAAGTTAATTTAACAGGTGCAAATTTAAATGCTACAGATATGAGCGAAACATTCTTAACAGGTGCGATTATGCCTGATGGTAGCATACATAGTTAATTCAGATACTTCAATCCCGGACATTAACTAAAGCCCTGACTACAAAAGGATGATAATTTGGACTGACAAAGGAAAATTACTGCTACAAAAATTTACAAATAAACCAAATAGAAAAAATTAAAATCAATATCTTCTGGGCATGATTTCCCATATACTAGGCTTTGTTATACACTTAAAAAATTAATGTATACCAGCGAATTAGCTAAATATTCTGCGAAAGCGGACATTGGAAAAACCAGCCGTATCTTCATAGTCGAAGATGAAGAATTGATTCGAGAAATGATAGTTGTGTCCTTAGAGGCGGAAGGATATGATATCATCACAGCTAGTGATGGCCGGGCAGCGGTAGAATATCTCAAAAGTTATGAACATAATTCCGAGGAATTATCTTTAGACTTAGTGATATTAGATTTAATGTTGCCCCAGATCAATGGTCTCGATATTTGCCGTTTTTTACGTCATCAAGGTAACTCAGTGCCGATTTTAATGCTCAGTGCTAAAGGTAGTGAAACCGACCGAGTGCTAGGGTTAGAAGTCGGTGCTGACGACTATCTCACCAAACCATTTAGTATGCGGGAATTAGTAGCGCGGTGTCGGGCGTTACTTCGTCGCCAACGTTTAAGCATACTACCACAAATCCCTATCCTCAAGCACAAAGATATAACTTTAAATGCTCGAGAGTGTCGGGTTATGGTGCGTGGAGAGGAGGTAAATTTGTCTCCTAAAGAGTTTCGGCTGTTAGAACTCTTTATGAATTATACCCGTCGGGTATGGTCACGGGAGCAATTACTAGATCAGGTGTGGGGACCTGATTTTGTTGGGGATAGCAAAACTGTTGATGTTCATATCCGCTGGTTACGAGAAAAATTAGAAATAGATCCCAGTCATCCAGAATGTATTGTTACTGTGAGAGGTTTTGGTTACAGATTTGGGTAATTGGTCAAGATAGTTGTTAGCTTTGAGTGATAATACACCAACTAACAACTTCCATGTTCTTACTGGGATTTTTACTGGGTTTAGCTGTCGGCCTTGGTTTTTGGGTTTGGCAACTAGTTCATCTGAACTGGTATCTAGAGCGATTACTGCAACCGTTCAATTCTCCTTCCCAGAAAATGACGAATATCAAACTGCTGCTGAGACCTCGCTTACGTCAGGAAATTGCCATAGTCAATAGACAGCGACAATATCTACAGCAGTCCCTATCTACCTATCAGGAATTGCTGGATTTTGCACCCCTGGGATATTTACAGGTAGACGAAGAGAACCAACTCCTGTGGTGTAACCAGCAAGCACGGGAAATATTATATCTCCAAAGATGGCAACCAGGACAAGTCCGGTTATTATTAGAATTGGTCAGATCCTACGAATTAGATCAGTTAATTGAACAAACTCGTGATTGGCAAAAACCGCAGGTACAAGAATGGGTTTTTCATCCCCCTTGTGAAGATGCTAAGGTGATGACACAATTAAAGTCTATGTTCCTACGGGCTTCTACTTTACCTTTACCAACCGGACAAGTAGGCGTATTTTTGGAAAATTGCCAGCCGGTGTTAGATATCAAGCAAGAACGCGATCGCTCTTTTTCCGATTTAGCTCACGAACTGAGAACACCCCTGACTGCAATTCGTCTAGTAGTGGAAACCCTTTTAACTCGGTTAGAACCACCCTTAGATCGTTGGGTTAATAGGCTGATGCAAGAAGTTGACCGACTAATTAATTTAGTACAAAGTTGGTTAGAACTGACACAAATAGAAAATAACCCCTCCATGCAGTTAAATTTAGAAATGGTGGAAATGCGATCGCTTATCGCCTCAGCATGGCAAACCCTAGAACCAATTGCCCAACTTCAATCTCTAAGTATAGCCTATTCTGGTTTAGAAAGTATTGAAATTCAAGGAGATAAATCCCGACTTTATCAAGTATTTGTCAACTTACTAGATAATAGCATTAAATATAGTCCCCCTGCGACAACTATTCGCATTGAGACTAAAATAATTTCTACTGATAATGGTGATATAATGGAAATCAATATTATTGATTCCGGTATTGGTTTTGCTATTAGTGACTTACCTCATGTATTTGAACGGTTTTATCGAGGGGATAAAGCTCGTTATCGTTCACCAGTCAATAAAGTAAATTCTCCCACGGGAATTGCTGGTAGTGGTTTAGGTTTGGCCATTGTCCAGCAAATAGTTATTGCCCATGGTGGTTCAATTCAGGCCATGAACCATCCAGACACTGGTGGTGCTTGGATACAAGTTCAATTTCCGCAAATGATCACAAATTCACCTCAGTCTTGACTATAGTTAAGACAATATATACTTTTTTTAATATGATCAGCGTGGAAACTGTACTTTATACAGCAAATCATGAAACACCCCAAATAAAACGTTCCATTAGGCGTTTAGAGCGGGATTTATTACGTATGGGTGCTTTAGTAGAACAATCATTTCGGCTCTGTCACCAAGCCCTATTTAACCGCGACTTAATGGCAGCGGAACAAATACCCCGACTAGATAAAAAAATTGACCGCTTTTATCGGCAAATAGAATCAGACTGCACCACCATTATCACCCATCAATCACCCACGGAACAGGATTTACGGTGTTTAAGTGCTTTTATGCAATTAGTCCGTGATTTAGAACGCATTGGGGATTATGCCAAAGATCTAGCAGATATTGCCATTAAAATCTTTCCCTATCCCCCCCATAGTTCTTTACCAAAGATTGCTATTATGTCTCAACACGCCCAAGCAATGTTAGCAACGTGCTTAGTCGCTTTAGCCGATTTGGACGAAACTGGTGGACAACGGATGAATCAGTTAGATGATGCTGTAGACAATGCTTATGAGCATCTTTATCAAACTTTTGCCCACATTCAGGATTTTCCGGGAGTAATTGAACCAATTTTACTCTTAACCTTAGCAATTCGGTGTTTAGAACGCATGGCAGATCACGCTACCAACATTGCCCAACGAGTTACATATATTGTAACTGGTCAACGTTGTTAAATTGGATTTCGGGCAGAAATTAATTTACGTAGGGTGTGTTAGCGATTAGTAACGCACCAAAATCTTATACATCACGTCCGGTGTGTTAGCGATTAGTAACGTACCCAACGCTTGACGCACCCAACGCTTGATAATTATCGGTTACGGATTTGATTTTCACCCCCCCCATGTTATAGACTATTTTTGACAATAAAGTCTGGTTCATAACCCTGTGTTTACCCAATCATAATCATAAGATGAAAAAATACAAAAATTATAACTTCGTATAAAAATTTTGATGTTCAGTTGTGTTAAGTGTTATTTATGATGTAGAATCAAATCAGAAAACTTATGTGTAAGTTCCTGAAGAGGGACTTTACCATAAACTTAGTTCGTTCAGGTGTGAGAGAAATTAAAATTTATGAAAAAAGCTTTCTGGAATATCCTCAAAGTTAGCCCTGCTGTGGCCTTAACCTTACTGGCCGGTAACAGCGCCTTTGCTGGTGAAGTTAATGGTAAAGTGACAAGTGTTGCTGAGTTGTCCCAAGAGTCCAACAACCTGAGTCAAGTAACATCTGTTTCTAAATTTTCCGACGTACAGCCTACAGATTGGGCGTTTCAAGCTTTACAATCCTTAGTTGAACGTTATGGTTGTGCGGCTGGTTATCCCAACGGTACTTTCCGTGGTAATCGCTCTTTAACTCGTTATGAATTTGCCGCTGGTTTAAATTCCTGCTTAGACCGCGTTAATGAACTTATTGCTACTGCTACTGCTGAAATGGTAAGTAAGCAGGATTTAGCCACTTTACAGCGGTTACAAGAAGAATTTTCTACTGAATTGGCAACTCTGCGCGGTCAAGTAGATGCTTTAGAAGCTCGTACCGGCGAACTAGAAGCTAATCAATTTTCTACCACCACCAAACTATCTGGGGAAGCTATTTTCAGCGTCTCCCAAGCCTTTGGGGATAAGGTAGCGGTTCAATCTGGTAACACACCGAATCAAAAGTTAGGCAACAGCTCAACCTTATCTGACCGGGTGCGGTTGAGTTTGAACAGCAGTTTCACTGGTACAGACCAATTACAAACTCGTTTGCAAGGTCGGAATATTGTCAGTAATAGAGATATCACTGGTACTAACATGACTCGTTTGGGTTATGATGGTAGTGCAGAGGACAAGAACGCCGTAACTATTGACAAACTCAACTACGCTTTCAATTTAAAAGACAACATTCGTGTCAAAATTGATGCTACTGGTGCTGAGTTAAACGAGAACGTCAATGTTTTCAACCCTGACTTTAGAAGCAGTGGTTCGGGCGCTTTATCTCGCTACGGACGTTTCAGCCCCATTTATCGTCAAGCAGGTGACGGTGCAGGTATCACTGTTAACATCAATCCTAATGGTAAATTGGGCTTGAGTGCAGCTTATATGGCTCAAGGGCTATCAGATAGAACTGCTGCTAATAATCCTGCTCCTGGTAATGGACTATTCAACGGTGATAATACTATTTTCGGTCAGTTAGCTTTGAAGCCTAACCCAGCTATCAACATTGGTTTGACCTACGCTCACACTTATCAGCGCGGAATTACTGGTCAAAATAATAATTTCTTGGGTTCTACTGGCAGCCGTAGGGCAAATAATCCCTTTGGAGCAGGTTCGACGGCAGAGGCAAGTAACTACGGTATACAAGCTACGCTCCAACCCACAAAGAATATCACCCTAGGTGGTTGGGGTGGTTATACCGCCGCCAGCACTTTATCCGGTACTACCAAGAGTGGAGAAATCTGGTACTGGGCTGGTACTTTGGGTATCAAAGACTTCATTAGAGAAGGTAATACTTTGGGTTTAATCGTCGGTCAATCACCTAAATTGACCGGTGGTAAAGGTGTTACCAGAGATGCTAACACTTCTTATCATATAGAAGGTCTTTACAAAGTGAAGCTTTCTGATAATATCCTTGTTACTCCAGGTGTAATAGTCATCTTGAATCCTGAGCATAACGACAAGAACAGCGCCGAATACGTTGGTACTTTACGGACCACTTTCACTTTCTAAAATTAGCCGTGGTTAACCCCTCCCTCACCCCCTCCTTGGCAGCGGGTTTTCAAAGTCGGCGGTAAAGAAGAAAAGAAAAGTGATCTTTTCTTGATCAGATCAAGAAAAGATCACTAATTTTTCAATTTTTTTTTAATTTTTTCAATTTTTAAATTATGCTAAATAGGGCTTGCTGAATAAGCTGAAAAGCTAGACAAAGGAAGAGATACAGGAGGATAAAAAGTGAATAAAGTGGGAGAAAAAAGGATAAAATAAGTAAAAATCCCTGCACCAAAGTCAATTAAAATGTATAGAAAAGAAAAACAACAAGAAACGACACCAGAGAACTTTACTTTTTTCTGTGAAGTGTCAAAAATCATCGTGCCTTTAGGTCGGTGAGTATGTCAATACACAAATTAAAATAATGATTTGAACTTACTAAATCAAGTCAAAATCGCGCCACCCATTAACCGCCCATACCTATACTTTAACTCATCCTGCATTAATGGCCAACGGGCTAAACTTGCATCAATATCAATCACTTTTTCCGCTGCTTGTCGTGCTAACAGCAAAACATCCTCATCTTCCACCAAACTAGCTAAGGTAAAATCTGCTACACCTGATTGGCGAGTTCCCATCACTTCCCCCGGACCGCGAAACCGCATATCCATTTCAGAGATAAAAAACCCATCTTGAGACTGTTCCAATACTTTTAAACGTTGTTGGGCATCTGCACTTCTGGAACTACTCATTAATAAGCAGTAAGATTGCGCTGCACCCCTTCCTACACGCCCCCGTAATTGGTGTAATTGTGATAAACCGAATCTTTCCGCGTGTTCAATCAACATTACCGTAGCATTAGGCACATCTACCCCCACCTCAATTACAGTGGTAGAAACGATAATTTGAGTTTCATTATCGCGGAATTTGTGAATAGCTTCCTCTTTTTCCGCTGAAGTCATGCGTCCATGTAATAACCCAACTTGAAAATCAGGAAAAACGCTTTCTTGTAATTTTTGATGTTCCTCTACAGCGGAACGCAAATCTAATTTTTCCGACTCTTCTACCAAAGGCAAAACTACATAAACCTGTCTACCTTGGGCAACTTCTCGACGGATTAAATCATAAGCTTGGGTTCTTTGATGACCAGTCAATAAAGTGGTTTTAATTTGTTGTCTTCCTGGTGGTAATTCATCAATTTGACTAACATCTAAATCTCCATGTACTGTTAATGCCAAAGTGCGAGGAATAGGAGTAGCAGTCATTGTTAAAACATGAGGTTGTTCGCCTTTTTGTTGTAATTTTGCCCTTTGTTGTACCCCAAAACGATGCTGTTCATCTATTACCACTAAACCCAATCTTTGAAAATTAACTTTATCTTGAATTAAGGCATGAGTCCCAACTAATAAAGGTAATTCACCGGTTTCTAATTGAGAATGAATTTCTCGTCTTTTAGCTATTTTTGTCGAACCTGTTAATAATTCAACAGGCAAATGTAGCAGGTTAAACCAACTAACTAACTTACGATAATGCTGTTCTGCTAATACTTCCGTGGGAGCCATTAACGCCGCTTGATAACCTGATTGAATTGCAGCTAAAATAGCCATAACAGCAACAACAGTTTTACCTGAACCAACATCACCTTGAACTAAACGATTCATGGGTGTAGGTTTTTGTAAATCGGTGAGAATTTCATTAATAACTCGTTGCTGTGCGCCGGTAAATTTAAAGGGGAGAATTTTCTGAAATTTTTCTAATAATTTTCCCTTGGGTGTAAGAACAGCACCAGTTTGAATTGCTTTAGCTTGTTTTTGACGTTGTAACAAACCAACTTGTAAATAGAAAAATTCATCAAATACTAAGCGACGACGAGCAGTTTTTAAAGAGTCACTATCTTTAGGAAAATGAATATTAGGAATAGCTTCTTTTAATTCCATTAAATCATATTTTTCTCGTAAACCTTTAGGCAAAGGATCTTTTAAATTAACTACTGCTGTTAAAGCCGCCATTACAGCCTGTCTGACAGTATTAGCTACTACCCCTTCAGTTAAGCTATAAATAGGCACAACTCGCCCAATAGTTAAAGAATCAATAGGATCTCCAGGATTTGCTAAAACTTCCAATTCTGGGTTATCCAAAGTTAATCCATATTTACTGCCTTTGACTAATCCACAAGCTGCCAACATACTACCTACGGGATAGTTGCGTTTTAAGGTTTCCTGCCAACCACGACTAGTAAAACGCGCACCTGCAAAAAATCTGCTAACTTTAATTTGTCCTGTATTATCTTTGAGAATTAATTCTAAAATTGATAATTTTTTATTTTTAGGACTGGTAAAGAAATTAAACCGTTTTACCGTCGCTATGATAGTTACTGTTTCCCCTCCCGTTAATTCACTAATATTTACCTGACGGCCATAATCAATATGATCACGAGGATAATAAAATAATAAATCACGGACGGTATGTAAATCTAATCGGGCTAAACTTTCAGCTTTTTTAATACCGATTTCTGGTAAAATGCTGAGTTTTTGATCAATTTTGGGAACTAGTTTTTTACTGACTTCGGCAACAATTGGAGTGGTGGGATTTTGATTTTTAAGTTCGTAAATTTTGGGGGGAGTTTTTGTTTCTAATTCTTCTTCTAGTTGATTCAGATATTTTCTAACTTCTGCTACTAAATCCTTTTTTTCTGCTAATGCCAAATTTGGATAATTGGCAAATTGTATTGCTATTTCTTGCCAACGAGAACGTTCTTTTTGGGGTAAACCTGGAGGAAATTTACCAAAGGTCAAACTCAAAAATTCACTAAAGCGGTGTTGCTTACCTAGTAAATCTATAAAGCCATTTTCCGCTTCAAATGCTAAGGCTTTATGCAATCTTATCCAATCAGGTGTTTTATTAGTCATTGGTCATTAGTTGTTGGTCATTGGTTATTAGTTATTACTTGTTGGTTATTAGTTATTAGTTAAGAGATTATCGAGGCTTGAAAAATAGACTTTCTTCATAGATATTCTCATATATTTTTTAACTTTTAAGTTTACATTTTTAATTCCCCTAAAGGCTGACTAATCCTCGAACCAACTAGCACGCCAAGCAGCTTCAGCTTCAGCAATTTTCAGTTCTTTTTGTCTTTTTTGATACTCTTTTCCTACTTTACTCAGTTGCATTAAGATATTACGAATTCTCTTGCGCTCTGTCAATAGTGTCACATCAGCAAATTCTATTTCTCCCAGTCGCAAGTGAATAGCCATAATCTGAGTGATAGAATCTTCCGAATCTTCCTGATCACTAATTTCTATAACTAAGTTTAATATATTGGGAAGACTGGGCATCATATCACTAGAAGATTCTGAGGCAGCAGTTGCAGCGGTTAAAATCGGTTCTGGTAGTTTTTTGGGTAAAACCCCTGTTTTTTGGATGAGAATATTAGCCCCTTGGGAGACTTTTTTTAAAGTTTCTTCAATTCCTTCTTCTACCTCTTGTTGCCATTCTACCAGTTCTATAGGATTAGAAGGATCTAAAGCTTGAGGCTGTTGTTCCTTTTCTTCTTGTTCGTCCTTTTCTTCTTCTTCCTCAGTTTCTAAAACTACTTCTGTTTGGGTAACTTCTGGGGGCTGAATATAACTAATTAATTCCTGAGCGGCTTGTTGACTTAATTTACGAATACCTTGTTGTAATTTTTGCCGCTGATTTAGTGATAAGTTAAGAAATTCATCAGGATATCCTTGGGTACACAGGTAATAACTGGCTAAAATCAATTGTTTTTGTAAAGCCAGTCCCAAGGTATTTATATATCTAGCATAAGCTAAATTGAGTTGTTGAGCGATCGCTCTGGTCGCCTCTTTTAATGCAATAATGTCTTTTTCTATCCGTTCAATTGCTCTCGTCATAATTTTAGACTGGTAATAGTCCTTTGTCTTTTGTCCGTTGTCAACGATCAATTAATTGCCCCCTACTACAAATATAGGTATTTCTGAGAAAATAATCATTACTTAATAAAATACAGGCCAGCGCATTCTCCCTGACCTGTAAATACAAATAGTCATGAATCAGAACTAAAAGTCTATCATCAACAGCAACCCATTAAGTATATATTCTTAGCAACTCACTAATGACTACTGAATACTGATTAAATTACTTAGCACCCATTTGGGCGGCAACTTCCTCAGCAAAGCTAATTTCTTTCTTTTCAATGCCTTCACCCAGGACATAGCGGACAAAGCGATTTACTTGAACTTCTCCACCAACTTGAGATTGTACTTGCTTCACCAAATCTTCTACCAAAATACTCTGATCACGAATATAAGGTTGATCTAGTAAAGTCATTTCTTTCAAGCGCTTTTCAATTCTGCCTTGAACAATCTTTTCCCTAATGTTCTCTGGTTTGTTAGCCAAGTCGTCCTTACCCATTTCAATGTCTTTTTCCTTTTGGACAAGTTCGGCAGGAATTTTGTCCACGCTAACATATTCCACATTGGGACAAGCGGCAACTTGCATGGCAGCATTTTTGGCCAAGCCTTGGAATTCTTCATTAGCAACTGCTGAAGCAGTTTCAGCGGTTAATTCCACTAATACACCAACACGACCACCAGTATGAATATAGCTGTCTGCTATTCCGGGTGTGACTTGTGCTGGGGCAAAAGAGACAAAGCGGCGTACCTGGATATTTTCACCAAGAGTAGCAATGGTTTCTTTGATGAATTCCTCAACAGTGGCGCTGGGCTTCTCAGTATAGGGTTGAGCCAATAAAGACTCAATACTATCAGCAGTTGCAGCTTGTTGAGCCAAGTTCTTCACTAGGGCTTTAAAAGCCTCATTTCGGGCAACAAAGTCCGTTTGACAGTTTACCTCTATGAGTACACCTACCTGACCACCGGGCTGAATATAGGTGTCTACCAGACCTTCTGCGGCAATACGATCACTACCTTTGTCGGCTTTAGCAATACCTTTTTGCCGTAGCCAGGTTGTGGCCGCCTCGATATTACCATCATTTTCCTTCAGCGCCTTTTTGCAGTCCATCATGCCAGCACCGGTTTTTTGGCGTAGCTCTTGGACGAGTTTTGCAGATATTTCCGCCATGTTGCCTCAATTCCTAACTTGACAGATACAAATATTAATTAAGATTCTAAGATGATCAGGACTCATCTTAGAATCTTTAAATCCTGATTACAGATGTTTATTCTTCGTCTGATGACTCAGTGACATCACTTTCGTCGTATTCGTCAGTGTAATCTTCGTAATCGTCGTAATCTTCTTCCACTTCTAGCTGACCGTGACGACCTTCATAAATAGCATCTGCTAATTTACCAACAATTAGCTTAATGGATCTAATTGCGTCATCATTGGCTGGGATAGGAATATCAACTACGTCTGGGTCACAGTTTGTATCCAACATAGACACAATGGGAATACCCAATTTTTCGCATTCTTGAACTGCGTTATATTCCCGTTTCTGGTCAACAATAATCACAATATCCGGGACTTTCCGCATATTCTTAATACCGCCTAGGTATTTTTGTAGCTTCGTCATTTCCCGACGTAGCATGGAAGCTTCTTTCTTGGGTAATAAATCCAGTGCGCCGGTTTCTTCTCTCCGTTCTAAATCTTTGAGACGTTCTGCTCTGGTTTTAATTGTTGCCCAATTCGTCAGCATTCCCCCCAACCAACGTTGGTTAATATAGTGAGAACCACAACGCAGAGCCTCTTGAGCAATAATTCCCGCTGCTTGGCGCTTAGTTCCCACAAACAGGAATTTTTTACCTTGCTCTGATTGGGTTCGCATATAATTATACGCGTTATCCATCAACTGGGCTGTTTGCACCAAGTCTATGATATGTACACCATTGCGTGAGGTGTAGATATAAGGAGCCATTTTCGGGTTCCAACGTCGGGTTTGATGACCGAAGTGAACACCAGACTCCATCAATTGAGCCAAGGAAACTACTGGCATATTTTGTTACTCCTATTCGGGTTAAACCTCCACCCAGGTGCATTTCTCAAATTAAGAAACACCCGAATTCCTGGATGTGCGGAATTTTTGACAACTGTACTAGGGTAACACAAATATATTCACTTTGCCACTGAACCTGGATTTTTTTGTGAGAGTCAAGATTTTTATTAGTTGTCACACAGCTTTATTTACTACTTCCCAGCCGGAGGCTGGGAAGTAGACTTTGAGGCTCTGCCTCCAATAGAGAACAAAGTATTAAGCTGTACTGCATTTAATTTGTATAATTTAGCGGGCAGGATGCCCGCACCACAAGATTTAGTTATATTAGGATTGTACAATTTAGCTGCGTTTCCCCTACTTAGGAGAGTTGACAATTGATTTAAAATCTGTTATCATGAGCGCGAATGCGAATAAATATCTATAAAAGATAATATAGATGAGGTAGAGATCCATGACGGGGGGTTAATTAACAGTGGCTCTTCTTTGGTAATAATGGAAATTGCGGGTTTTGGAGATATATAAGAAAATGAATAAGCTACGGGTGGGTTTGCTATTTGGTGGACGTTCCGGGGAACATGAAGTTTCAATAATTTCTGCAAGGGCGATCGCTCAAGGTCTAAAATTAGAAGCAAATGCTAATAAATACGAAATTTTGCCTTTTTATATCCAAAAAGATGGAGTTTGGCAATCTGGAGTTATGGCCCAACAAGTTCTAGAATCTGGTGTTCCCCAAGAAATCCTATCTACAACCCCTAATTTATGGCAATTCCCACCCGAAACCGCACAAGTTGAGCTTTGGTTTCCCATTCTTCATGGTCCGAATGGAGAAGATGGTACAATACAGGGTTTATTAACCTTAACACAAGTTCCCTTTGTCGGTTCTGGGGTATTGGGTTCAGCAACGGGAATGGACAAAATTGCCATGAAAATGGCTTTTGCTCAAGCGGGATTACCTCAAGTAAAATATAAAACTGTCACCAGAGCGGAAATTTGGTCAAATCCTTGTGTATTTCCGAAATTGTGTGATGAAATTGAGGCCACATTGGGCTATCCTTGTTTTGTCAAACCTGCTAATCTAGGTTCATCAGTGGGAATTGCTAAAGTGCGATCGCGTCAAGAATTAGAGGTAGCATTAGATAATGCTGCTACTTATGATAGACGCATTATCGTTGAAGCTGGAGTTGTCGCTAGAGAGGTTGAATGTGCCGTTTTAGGTAATGATAACCCGAAAGCGTCAGTCATAGGTGAAATTACTTTTGATAGTGATTTTTACGACTACGAAACTAAATATACACCTGGTAAAGCGGATTTATTCATTCCCGCAAATTTACCAGAGTTAGTAGCACAGCAAATTCAAGAAATGGCCTTACAAGCTTTTGCTGCTGTTGATGCTGCTGGTTTATCTAGAGTAGACTTTTTCTATGTGGAAACTACGGGAGAAATTTTCATCAATGAAATTAATACCTTACCAGGGTTTACCTCCACAAGTATGTATCCCCAACTCTGGGCTAATACTGGTATACCATTTGCCCAATTAGTAGATCAATTGATTGAACTAGCAATTGAAAGACATTCTCCAGTTAATTAACAAAGACTAGCAAGGGGAAATATTTATTTTCCTCTTGTTTTGACTATGATTTGTGTGATTAAGATTAAGGTGATGGATAAAAACTATAGGAAATATAGTGATAAAATACCCTTGGATCTGGTTCTTTAGCTTATTTCTCATTCCTATAGGAATGACGATTTTTGCCTATCAGCAATTGAGTTATGTTGGCTATGTGCCACAGAAAGCACAGGAAGAAGCCCCATTTTTATCTATTCACAAATACCCTATTGCCACATTTTCCGATTCTAGTAATTCTATCCCTCCATGGTTGGTAATAGCGATCGCTGTTTGTTGTGCTGCGGGTTCTTTTGTAATTTTTTACTCACTTCAAAGTTCAATAGAGACACAAAAAACCACTCAACGCACTCGCAACAGTCAAAAATTGCACCCCCAAAAACGTCATAAATCCAGAAATTCCTCCTCTTCATCATCTGACAGCAAAAATCCGCTATAATTTTTTTTTGCCACCTGAGAAAATCCCATACCCCCCATTACCAATGTGGAATCAGTCAGAGACTTGTTGAATATATCTCAACACACCGCTAAAAACCTGAAAATATAAGACTTTTGAGAAAGTGCCAACTTGGCAACCAAGTTTTAATTACCTAAGTTACATTGATTCCAGATAAAGAAATTCAATGTTGTGGTTATTAAAGGCTATTACATATTGATTTTTTTTAGGCAACACCATAGTTTATGGTAACATTTTTTAAGCATAAATAACAATGATTTGTAGATAATTAATTTGGCATTTATTGGCTCAAAAATAATAACAATAATCAGGTTTGACATTTACTGCAATGGGAATCTACTCACCCCCTATAAATACTGTCTTTATTATATCAACCCCCCTAAATAACTGGCAGTATTTATATATTCCTGAACGCTACAGCAGTAAATGTAGAGTGGGAGATTTTAGGCTTTTGGTATGCCTTCTCCCACTCTCTTTTTATTTATAGTGGTTAGTGGACTTTAGACTAAAAACCCACATTCCGCACTTCACAATGTAGTATGAGCCTTTTCAAGAATTACAAGAATTATTTTTAATAAGGGTTTAATGATTAAGTATTAAAACTTAAATTTTTGATAAAAACAGGACTTACGCAAAATATCTCTCCCTAAACCCCCATTTCTCTGGGTTCTCTGTTCGTTTATTCCGTAACTTGTCCGTAAGTCCTAAAAAAATGTATTTTTATGCAGTATAAAAAATAATATAAAAAATAAAATTAAGGGATTCATTATTTCACTTATTTTCCTCTACTACCGCTACTTGTTGAGCCGATAAGTGTTACTGTAAAATTTTAGATATTGATCTGCTATATCTAATTTAGAAAAATGAAAATTATCAGTAGTTCTATTTAAAGGCAGTTCTAAAGTAGAAATAATGGCTTGTGAGAGATTTTTAACAGCATTACCTTGAAGATCAAAATAACAACAGTTAAAACCACAAATTTCTCTAAATATGGGAATATCAGAACAAACTACCTGACAAGAAAAGTATAGAGCTTCCGCTAAAGGCAAACAAAATCCTTCCTGAGAGGAAGCAGCAATAAAAAGTTGACATTTTTGATACAACCAACATAATTCGTTATCTTTAATTGCATGAATAAATATCACCTGATCTTGAAGAGAGAGATCATGAATTAGCTTGAAAAACCTCTCTGTTTCTGGTCCTGTATTACCAACAATAATTAGTTTGGTATCATTTTTTAGAGATTCATTCTTATACAAAAAATAAAAAGCTTGAATTAACAAATCTATGTTTTTGTTTTTTCGGTGTTGTGCAACACATAACAAAAAAGAATCATTATTACTAATATCTAACTTAGTAGGTGGTTCAGCAATAACAGCACTAAAATCTACATAATTATAAATAACACTCATGGGTTTGATTAATTGAATATTTGGAAAGTATGATTTAAGACTGCTGAGTGTGGATTTAGAAACACAGTTAAGACTATCACTACTTTCTATACATTGTTTTAAAAAAAACCGATTAAAGATAACATTTGGATATCCAAAAACCTCTGGTTTTTCATAAGGATACAAATCGTGTATTGTCGCAACAACAGGACAAGAAAAAAGTGGACGTATAAAAGGAAATGGGAATGATAAATGAACAATATCAGGACTAAAATGTTTTGCTAATTTTGGTAAACCAAATAAAAACCAGAGATTTCTTGCCAATGAACTATTTTGAATCTCTATACTAATTAACTGAATTTTGTGGGAATTAAAGAATAGTTCAAAGTAATCTTTTTGCCATACTCCGACAATTAAGGTCACTTTATTAACCTCTGGACTATCAGCCAGACATTGAGCCAGATTTGCAGCATATCGGCAAACACCTGTTGGTTTTGTAGGCCTATGTAAAGCGGGAATTAGTATGTGCATATTGTCAAAGTCCGAAAAATTAATTACTTAAAAGTAGTTTCAAAAAACTTGAGTCCAACTTGAGTTTTTTGAAACTTTTCTGGTGACAACCTCTAAATAAAGTTTGTGCAACCGTTCTCCGACAACTTGCCAACTGTAGTTTTCATTGACTAATTTCCGGCCAGCCTGACCCATACTAACTATGAGTTCTGGATTTTGAACTAAATAAATCATTGCGGCCGCTAAGTCACGGACAGTTTGATATGGTTCATCAGCAGCAATCTTAAAGCCAGTTTCCTCAGTAACTTGAACAGCAGGTCCGCCTAAATCTAGACAGATAACGGGACGACCCGCTGCCATTGCTTCCATACACACCCACCCGCCAGAATCATGTAAGCTGGGATGAATTAGTAGATGACAGTCCTTTAACAAATCTAAAGCCTTTTCACGGGGCAACCTACCCCAAAATTTAACTTTTTTAGCAATTCCTAAATGTGATGCTAAAGTTTGGAGTTGATGCCATTGTGGTCCATCTCCCACAATCCAGTATTCTGTATTTGGTAGATTTGCTTGAGCAAAAGCACGTAGTCCCAGATGAAACCCTTTCCAGTGTAACAGTCTACCCATACTGATAAATTTCACTATTGGCTCATTAGGGATTTCATATTGATTTAGATGCTCTATGTCTGCTGCTGATAACCCTGATTCCGGCAAAATCTGCATATACTTCACACCCATTTTATAGAGGCGCTGGGCTGTATCCTTAGTTGTGGCTCGGACTACAGCACTTCTTTGAGCAGTAAGACGGACAAATGGGTCTTGCTCTCCTAGCCGGCGAGCAACACTACGAGCAATTTCATAAATTTTGCCATTTAAGCTAAAATCCTGCCAAAAGCTTGCTGGTGCTGATTCTCCACCGCCTACAGGACCCCAAACCAGGGGAATGGGTAGGAGTGACAGGAAGCAAGGACTGGAATACTTAACAAAGGTGACATGGTGGATCAAGTCAAAGCCAATTTTCTGATGTAAGTCACGGGCGACAAAATAGGCTTGAATTTGCCAGAGGTAATAGTGAAGCTGCATTCCCCCAGACTGTCCCCAGCGTCTACTATCCTGCCAGAACGGGAGAGTAAAGTAAACAAAGTGAAGATTGGGAATGGGGTGGCGTGCCAATTCTGCGTTAATAATATCCTGACTCTCATCGGGTCGGGTAAGTACCCATACTTCATGATATTTGGCAACTTCGCGGGCAATATTCCAACCCACACCAGGCTCAGAACCCATACCTGGTTCACAGGAGTAAGCAGACATTAAAATCTTCATAGGGAATTGGTAATTGGTAATTGGTAATTGGGAAATTCTTTCTCTCTCCTGACTGTCTGTATTTTTTTCTTCAATTGTCGTTCTTGCCATGCTAGTCCTAGAATAAAAGCGATAGAAAGCATGAAGCCTGGTTCTTCCATTTGAGTAAAAATAAAACCCATGACAAAAACAGCCAGTAAAGTAACTTTTAAAGAATCATTTAAACGAAAGTGTTGCCAAGCTAAATAGGATAGGAATAGGTATGCTCCTAGACCCAAAAGTCCTAAATCTCCCCATATTCCAGCCCAGCCAAAAATGGGGCTGAAGAGACTTGAACCAGAACAAAGCCAAGAACTAACACAAAATTCCATTCCTTCCCGACCAATTGGATTGGTGGTAGCACCTAGTGGTCCGAGTATAGACGAATAATCTTTAAGAAACCATACACCAAGGCGGCTGACAGTATGCCCTGGACCTAGACCAAATAACCAATCTAGAGGGGATTGGTAATGAGATAAAATGGAACGCACTGAGTAAAATTTTGTATACCAAGCATAACCATCTGCTCCATAAAGTTCCGGTCGCGCCCAAGATGTAAATGCGGCAAATGCCTCTAAGTTTTGTACACACCAAACAAATCCAAATCCGAAGATAGCGATCGCACTCAGAAGTTTGATAGTTTTACCAAAATCCTTTGAATTCACCAAGATTAAAAGAACCCAGGCAATCAAATAAGCAAGTACAATTTGTTTGGAGTCAGAAAATAGAATCTGCCAGAAAGCGGCGATAATAGCCACGATTCTCATCCATAATGGAAAAGTTTTTTCATTAGTGAAGAAGTAAAGAGCAAAGACAACTGATACCGAAGCCGATACATAATTTCCCGCACCGGAAACGAAAAAGACTCCACCACATCCATCGGTGCCATTAAATCCGTTAGCATAGAGTTTTCCGGCATCAATTAGGGGTTTTTGGACAGCAGCGAGAACAAAGTTAATTAAAACAGACCAGATCAACCAATTTTTGATGCGTGTAACAGATTTAGCCGACATGGGAATACACGCGATGGACAAGAGGAAAATGAAGGGTTCGCAAAGCATCATGAAAGAGACAATGGCATTAATTAAGCCTGTGTTATTCCATAAAGCACTAGCCAATACTGCGACGAGAAAAATGAAAATTCCCAATAAGAAAGAATAGGCAATTGCAATCTGTTTGTGATCTTTTGAGCGACTTGTGAATAATATAACTCCTAAAACAAAGGGAACAACTACGAAGTGAGCAAGGTTAAGAATTGAGGGAGCATGAGTAATTGCACAAAAAATGCGAGAGTAAAAAACTACAGAAAAGGCCAAGATAATTAAGCTGGTATTATCAATTACTCCATTTTTTTTCTGTTTCTTACTTGTAGGTGACTGCAAATACATGATATTGAATACCTCAGAACCTTAATTTTCTGATTTTTGAAAATATATTTTATGATTTGATAAATCCATATTTGGCAGGCTAGTAATCATTGATACAATTTTCAGGATTTGAGATTTTGACAGTTGGTAATACTAGTCAATAACTAAGGCAATTTCATCACATAAACGTCCTCCAGATAAGTACAAAATAGGCCATAAGAATGTATTTACTAACCTATTTTTGATTGTTGGGTTATGCCATTGAAACATATAAATTTCTTTGGCATTTAGTCCATAACGAGACAATAAGCAAGACAAGGTTGCGACTGAATAATAAGCACTATGATCAGGATGAACATATTCATATCCTGAAAAACCATAAGTATGTGGTAATTGGGTAATCAGTACACCCAATATGTAATACCCGTTTTTTACGACAGGCATCCACTAACCAATCATCTCGGTTAACCATCTTTAGTCTAGGTAGTTTCATCATAAAATTATCTCTACTCCTAATTTTGTTTATAATCCTAATCAGCTATTTTGATAACCTTTAAATGCAGTCAATTTATTGATAAAAATGTAAACCTGACCCATTAAGTTTTATCTAGACTGGTAATACAAAGTTAGAAAATTGTTTCAGTTAACCTTTGCGGAAAAAAGCCAATTATTTTTTCATAATTTAAAGCTATTTGTTCAGATGTCCTTTTCCATGTTAAAGATTTTGATCTAAGTAGCCCTTGATCTATTAATTGCTTGCGGTAGACAGGATTAATGTGAAGATGATAGATAGCAGAAGCCATACTTTTAATATCCATGGGATTAAGCATGATAGCAGCATTCTCAGCTACTTCTGGGATGGATGAAACGTTAGAAGTAATTACGGGCAATCCGCACGCCATTGCCTCGATAACTGTCAAACCAAAACCTTCATAAAGTGATGGTGCTAAGAGAACATCGGCTGCATTGTAAAGTTGAATGAGAATGTTTTTATCAGCAATACCAAAATCCAGAATATCTTGCCCAAGATTATGTTCTTTAATAAAGTCTATTTGCTTGGGTGTGAATTTACCACCACAACGCCAAAGACTCACTGATAGTCCGCTCTGTTTTAGAGTTTTTAGCACTTTCAACACAGTAATAATGTTCTTTCTTTGGTGAGTTGAACCAACATTAAGTAAACAGATTTCTTCAGGGGATCTCTGATATTTTTGCCGAAAATATTTTATTTCCTCTGATGGTAATCGCTGAAACGATGCTTCAACTCCATTAGGAACTACCAAAATTTTCTCTAATTCAATATCCAGCCTTTTATGAACATCCTTAGCTGTATTTGAGGAAACAGCAATGACACAATTAGCATAACACATTCCTTTAACTGAAAATTGCCAGGATGCCATACTGAAAGCGGGAAAACGGGATTGTCCTTTGAGAATTTCTGGATAGACAAACTGCACTAAGTCATGACAGGTAATAATAATAGGTTTGCCTTTCTTTTTCAACCAATAAGCAACATGAGCATTGGTATGATCAATAATGTGATAAATGTCTCCTTCTAGCTGACAAACTTGTTGGGGATGATGCCAATAGCGTTCATAAAACTTGCGGATACCAGTGCCAGAGTGCCACAGGTTTTCTTGGCTTTTGCTCCAAGGTTGGGGTGCAACCTCGACAACTTCCCAATTTGGACGGATTGTTTTTAATTCGGCAACTAAATTGTCAGCATAGACATCCATACTCAGGGCAACACCAGCTTCTCTACGAACGATCACTAACCGCATTGATGATCTATCTCCCAAAAGACATACTGTGGCATTTATTTCACCTCTTAATTCAGAACAAGTTCACTGTTTTTTTGCCCCAATACTTTCTGCCATAAAATATTTAGACGAGAAGCAATCCGTTCATGGGAGTAAAGTTGATTGACGCGATGAATACAATAATTACTAATCTCTTGACACCACTGGGGTTCACTAATCAGACGTGCTAATATGGCGGCCAATTCCTGAGTATTTTCTTCTCGAAAAATTAAATCTTCTCGTCCAATGACATTGGGAATTTCCCCACTGTTAGAACCAACTACGGGAACTCCCATTGCCATAGCTTCAATTAGGACGTGACCAAATTGCTCTTTCCATTCAGGAGTGGTACGGGAAGGTAACACTAGGACATCAAACTGACTAATCATCTCTGGTGCTTGTTCATGACGGACAGCGCCCTGCCAGATTACCCAATCTGCCACCTCTTGTTCTTGGGATATCTGGTTTAGTTCCGCTTCATGTTGACCAGATCCACAGATCAGGATGCGGAAGTTGAAACCCTGTTCCCGCAACTGGTGAGCAGCAGCAAAAATCAGGTCTATTCCCTTACTGTGGGTTAATCGTCCCAGAAATCCAATCTGGAATGGGCGAACTGCTTGCAGCAGCGCTTCGCTATCGCCTCTAGTGATCCGGTGTGGGCAAGGGGCAAAAAATTCAGGATCAATACCCATTTGCGGCATCACGGTTAATAAACCCTTGTAACCCCAACGGCACATAATTTCCGCCCCATCGTGATTACCTGAGATAATTGCACTAGCAGTATTAAGAACAAATTGACAGATCCAGCGACGGGGAAGGGATAGTTGCCGATCAATATTTTCCCAACCAAAAATAACCAGGGGTTTACCTGTAAATCTACTCCAGAGGGCAAATTGATAAGCACATAGAGAAAATACTTCCTCCTCAACCTGGACAATATCGGGGCGAAAAACATTCAGCACTTGCCAGATTTTCCAGGGTGGATAGATATGTGCGCCTCCACGACCACTAAATAAAACAGGAGCGGAGTAGGTGCGGATATGAGGGTAGGGTGTTTCCAGGGGGATGTGGCGATTCCATTCTAAAGCCTTCCAGTTACTTGGAGTCAGAAGACCTACTTCAATATCATCAATTTCTGCAATGCCTACGGAGTTCGCACAGCGTCTTGAAGAGAGGGAAGCTATAGCATTCAATTTGCCCTGGTTGATACCGACAACGTAGGTGTGACTCACAAAAAGTATGCGTATGGATGAAGAATTGGTCATTATAACTTTTATCCCCTATATAACCATCCAGTCTTGTTTGCCAGAGAGTCTAATTGAATGAATGGTGCTATTATCCGCTTTAAGACCCCATCTGTGGGGGAATTGTAGGTGACATAGACATAAAGTTGATCAAGCACTTCGTCGGCTAACCAACCACTCGGAGTATGAAAACCACAGCCAAGATTAAGTTTTAACATTAAATATCTCCAAAATAGACAATAGCAACTCAAGAAACAAGTTAGGAGTTTATTTAACTAAGTTTTTTAGGCAATCAGCGCCCGGATTTTAGTCACAGTCCAATCAACTAACTTTGGACGATGTTGGGGCGCAAACAACCATGTAATTATTGGTTCAGCTAGAGGTAATGGCATCAATCCCACCCAGATAAACCAGAGGCTGTAGAAAAGTCGCTTTTGCCAATTAAAGTCTGAGTATTTCCATAGACAGCGAATTCCGTAGTAAATTAAATTGAGTGGGCGATCGCTCGAAACTGGATGGTTTTGAGGATCTAAGCGTAAAGAAATAATCCGCGACCATAAACGTCCAAGTGAGCGTTGTTCTAAATCAGTAGGAACTTCATAACCTAATGCTTTGGCTTTCTGAGTTAACAGGGAAAAGTTTTGTAAGTCATGGCGCACAAAGCGTTGAAATCGAGCAGCGGTGACAGTTGCCAATGCCCACTGATTTGTATCATGAATTCTGTAAGTGCCTAATGGTTCTTCTATTGCTGCTACATCACCATAAAAAGGAACTTGGAAAGATAAATAGTCATCTGCTGTGAGTTTATATTCATCAGGAATGGGAAAAAGCTTTTCCAGAACCTGCCGATTCAGGGCATTACCACTAGTGGGAGTGCTAACATATTCACCCTTATCTAAGAGGACTTTCCACACATCTCCAGTGGAAAGAGGGGCAGATCCTTGGGGACAAGAGTAGCCAAGAGATTTGCCAATCTTATCAACAACTGTTAAACGATAGTGGACTTTAGAAAGTTCTGGTTTCCAAACAGAAACGATTTGTGCAACGGCGTGAGGAAATAAATAATCGTCGGAATCAAGAAAAATAATGATATCACCCTGACTTTTAGCAAATCCGCTATTAAAAGCCGCAGCTTGTTTGCCATTGGGTTGGAAAATGGGAATGATGCGTTGACCATATCCAGCAATAGTATCACGGGAATTGTCAGTTGAACCATCATCAACAACAATAATTTCAGTATGAGGATAGGTTTGGTTAATGGCGCTATTGATTGCTTGTGGGAGAAAGCGATCGTAGTTATAGTTATTGATGATGATACTAATAAATAGTTGAACCTGCATATTACTAATTGGCTAATAGTTTTCTAAATTAATTTAGCAATTGCGGGCGGTAAAAATAATTTCATCAACCTACGAATTCCACCTAAACTCAATCTTTTAGACAATGGATAGTATTGGCTAAAATAAATATCTAAAGCTTGCTTCTTATTCCCCACATTAATCAGCTGAATGATTGCAGTTGAGGCTTCTTTTTTAAGTTCATAGTCTTTAGAGCAAGATAGTTCTTCTGGAAAATCAGTATTGAGAATTATATGGAAAGATTGTGCAGTGGAATCATCATTGATATTGCTAGACATTGAATTTTTAGTCATTCGATACTTAGCAGTATGTTTGTCCAAGAAAAAGAAATTCGAGTATGCAAAGCCCAGTCGTAAACTAAAATCAAATTCTCCTCCATTTCCTACTTCTTCATAAGAACGCCATTTTATAGCCTTAGCGGCAGATGCCAGAATCATAAAACAATCGTTGGGGAACTGGTGCAGTAAGGCAGCCTCTATGGAAGATTTTTGTAATCCAGATTTATCGCTAGTACGAAAGTAGAATTGATTAAGCTTAGAGCTAAGATTATGGTCAATAGTACCTTCCTCGGAAATAAAATACTGCTTGCCATAAGCTGCGACTAAATTGGGATGAATATCCCAGCAACTATTTAAGTCTTCTAGGGAATTTGGTAGTAGTAAGTCATCATCATGAAGAAGAACTATTTTATCTCCTTTTGCTATCTCATATATAAAGTTGATATTTCCTGCCTGACCTAGAGAAGGAGAATGCCTAGTATAAGAAATAGGAATTTTGCATTTATTCTTAATATCTAAAACTAGGTTCTCAGTTATGTTATCATGAGAGTCATCACCTATGACGATCTCGATTGGTTGGAGAGTTTGTGCAAATACTGAATACAAAGCTTCTTGAAGAAACTTAGGTCTTTGATATGTTGGGATACATACAGATATGGATGATTGCATTAATTTTTTAGTATCACTAATTTTATAGGACTATCCTCGTTTGATTAAGTTTGGTCGTTTATAGGTTAGAACTCTGACTTTGCATAAAGACATTTTTTCTCTCTTCTGATTACTACCCTGCCATTATTTCAGGTGAGTAAATTTCTCTCTTAAATTTATAGTCTGCTTATATAGTTCTGAATCGGTTGACAATAATTCTTTAAGCTTATTGACACTAACTGAGTATTTAGGATTCGCAATTAAACGATGAAAATAATAACTGAATGTTCGTACAAGTATAAATATCCTTTTTGGATATGGCATATGCTTATACTTAGAGAGAAACTGATCAGAAAGCCAATCATCAACAAGCTGATATAGCATTTTATGATCTGACTCTGATTCAGGTCTGACATAGTTTTCGCCTGAGTCGTTAGATATAAAAATGTTGTTAAATTGAATTATATCAGAACAATAAAAATTTTGAATTAGCACCTCTTGAATTTCGCAAGAAATCCACCAATAGATACTATCGAATTGATTTTGATAGGGTAACAGAATAAAATCTTTGACTACATCTTGATGAAATGCCATTAGTTGTTCATCATTAGTTAAAAAGCATTGAGATTTCATTCCTTTGAGGGGAGTCTGGAATGTTTTGCGATTTATCGGGACAGCGATCGCTGGTTTGTATTGCAATAGCTGTTTTTCAAATGTTTCCCAGCTTCCTTTGATGAATTTTATATCGTCATCACAAAATATATAGTAGAGATATTCTCCTTTATTCAAAGCCATTTCCAGTAGCTTGTTTCTTCCTTCTGCCCAGGTAGATTTGGGGAAAAATATTGATTCTTCAATGGCTTGATTTATTACTGTTTCAATGGGCTGATCATAGGTTAAAAAGATAACGTCAGCATTTGGGTTTTCTGATAGATGCAAGTAATTTTTCATCAACTCAGCTTTACCTTGGACAAGATAGATAAAATCTTTCATGACAGATTACAAAGAAATGGGCATGGGTAGAAACTATTTTGTGTGGGGAGGGTATTTTTTTCTTCCCAGCGATTATCTCAGTTTGCAAATATTCAAAAGTTAGATATATTTTCAATTTTTACAGCAAAAACTTATTGAAGCGTAAGATTGCTGATTTCCTGAAACGAGCGAGGTTGCAATATTTCCCAACAGAAAAAAGTACGTTTATTAAGCAGCAAGCTCTTGACCGACTACTAAATTCAAATAAACTTATATTCTTTTATGTACCAATAAGAATCTTGTAAATCTGCTCTTTGCCTCACTATCTTTTTACCTGTGTAGCCGATCAATGATCGCATTACTTTTTTCAATTTTGGGGTTTGATGAATATCAAAATGATAAATTATGTTCCTCCATATATTGGTAGAATACCCTAATCCATCTCTCATGGTAGATAATGACTTTTCTGCTTCATTGGCGTACTCTTCGATTTTGCGACTTTTCTGTTTTGATTGATGACGAATTCCACCTAATGGTGAATTTGTTCCATATAATTCTGCATAAATGAAGAAGCGAGACCAAAGTTCAAAGTCACTAGCGAGTTTTAAATCGGTATTAACATAACCACCGGCTTTTTCCCATAAACTACGTTGCCAGAAGGTAGACTCCTGTTGTATCCATCCTGCGCTTTTCCTGCCATAGCCAATGTAATAACCATCCAAAAATGCTGTTTTGGAAAACCCAGGATATAAAGCAAATCCCTGACAAAAGCCATGCCAATCCCAACCTCCTGGCTGAAGGCTTGTTAGCCACTCAATTTGTGGCAACTCAGATATAATACTTGCTACTGTCCTAAATGCCCAAGGGCAGTACATATCATCGCTGTTGATCCATGCCATGATTTCACCAGTAGAATGTGAAAATCCCTTGTTGATTGCATGATATTGACCATCATCAGGTTCGCTACACCAAAAAGCTAACTGCTTTTCATATTTTTTTATAATTTCTACGCTACCATCATTCGATCCTCCATCAATAATGATATATTCTAAATTGGGATAATTTTGAGAAAGAACACTTTGAATCGTAGCTTCTAAAAATTCGGCTTGATTAAACGAAGGCGTTATTATGGAAAGCTTAGGATATTTTTGTAATAGCATTATATCTCCTGGGATATTCTTATAACTTAGGCATTGAGAACAAACATCATCTATAGTTTCTAACTAATAATATTCTTACTAAAACTACTTCCAACAATGTCTAATTGCCTCAAAATCATCAATAACTGAAAAAATCTCTTGCACATAATCCTTTGGTGTCCACTTGTATGCTTTTTCCCAGCCACGTTCTATCAAACTTTGACGGAGAATAGAATCTTCCGATAAATATTTAATAGCCTCAGCAATTTCTTCTGGCTGTTTAGGATTAACCAGTAAAGCAGCATCTCCTAGTTGTTCTTTTGCACCTGACACATTAGATGCAATTACAGGACATCCCAAAGCCATAGCTTCTAATGGTGGTAAGTTATCAGGACCAAAGAATGACATAAAGGTGAGAGCAAAAGCATGACGATACAGGGGTGCTATATCCTCTTGAGAGACAAAACCCAGAAAATGTACTTGTTGTGATAAATCAAGTTCTTGCACCATTTCTTTGACATGAGACTGATTGCCTTTATCAGAGCCGACAAAGACTAATGAAAACTCTAAATTGTACTTTTCTTTTAACAATTTAATCGCTAGTAATAAACCAATATGATTTTTATGTGGCCAAAATTGAGCGGGGTAAAATAAGTATTGACTAGGTAGATTATATTTTTTTAGAATCTCTTGATCTATCAGACTCCCTTCTGATGGGAATTTGGGGGTAAAAAAAGGAATAACTTTAATTCTTTCACTAGGAATCTGATAAAACTTTTCAATTTCTGCTTTGCCTACTTCTGTTCCAGTAATAATAAATGTAGCACGTCTCAATATTTTGGAATGAAAATTTTCTCGCCAGTCCCATTGCCCCCATTCTTGTTCAGATATACTCACTTCTGGAAAATAGGGCTGTAATCTGTGTTGTAAATCCCAAACAGTAGTTATATAGGGATAATTGACTGTAGGGCATCCTGGTACAAGAGATAAAGTTACATCTATTTGATTTAATTTTAATAAATTTAATATGTATTTTTCATACCATTCTTCAATTTGAAATTTACATCTTGGATGTCTTAATTTGTGAAATATAGCTTTTGTTATCAGGAATATTTTAGATTGCATTCTTTGTTTGAATGAGCTATGGAGAGAGACTGATTGAACAGGCGAAGATAATATATAATCCGGGATTTTTTGATTGGATATGTATAAAACAAATGTATGCCTACTTTTAGGAGCTAAATTTAATATACTTTCTAATAACTGATTTTCAAAAGTATAACCTCCTCCTACATCTGGGAGTTGATTGCTAATAAACAAACCGACTTTCATTTAATTCCTCACAACAAAATAAACCTTCCAGGTTTTGAGTCCTGGCTGTTGGTTAGTCAGCCACTCCTGAGAAGTAACTAACTGCATTTGCAGTCCACTTAACAGAAATTCTATTTCAGATTTAAACAGATAGCGCATTGTGTGGGTTTCTCGTAGCTCGTCAACAGCACCACTATTTTTATCTTTAATAAAGACATGATAATTCACATCTACGCAATTCTCATTCGGATAAATCACAGGCTCGGCAATGCGAGTTACCTGAATTAATTCATCTTCTAGATGTTTAACTCTCACCGTTGGCAGTTCTGTTAATACTGCTGAACCATACCAAATATCAAATACAAAAATCCCCCCTGGTTTTAAATGAGTTTTCACTGTAGTAAATGCAGCTAATAAATCTTCATTAGTGGTTTGATAGCTAATGACATGAAATAGAGACAGGACAACATCAAATTTTTGATCAAGTCGAACTTGACGAATATCACCATGGGTAAATTGCAATCTTTTGGATAATTCCTGCGGACATTGAGAGAGTCGTTCATGGGCAAGGTGTAGCATTTCTTGGCTCAAGTCTACACCATGAAGATGGTAGCCCATTTTTGCCAGCAGTGTAGCGTGATTTCCTGTACCACAACCTAGTTCTAGAATGTTTTTACTATCTGGTGCATGGGTTTGAATCAGACTATGGATAAATTCAGCTTCCCCTACATAATCTTTATCACGGTAGAGTAGGTCATAGTAGGGTGCATAGTTACCAAAAACAGTCATATTAACGAATTAATTGTAATTGTTGGGAATAATTAATTATGATGCTTTTGAATTTGAAATTTATTTGGTTATCAGGAGGAATATTTGAAATTAATTAACATGATTAATTTAACATGATTAATTTCATCTCCTTAATAAGTCTCAGTCAGGATTTGGTTAACAGTTTTAGCAACAGTGATGATTTGTTCTTCAGTCAATGCTAATCCACTAGGAATATAAAAACCTCGCCGCGCCAAATTTTCCGCTACTGGACAGGAAATACCCGCAAATAATCCCATTTTTTTAAACACGGGTTGCTCGTGCATACACCAGAAAAAAGGACGAGTCCCAATCTTGTGATTAGCCAGCTTTTTCATGGCTATTTGTTTATCAAAGGGAACTTCATCTTTGAGGACAATACCATATACCCAATAAATATTTTCTGCATAGTCTGTCTTGAGTATTGGTAGCTGAATATTGGGTATATCTGCTAATAATTCAGTATACAGTTGCCCCATCCAGCGTTTACGGGCAACAAATTCATCTAAACGTTCTAATTGAGCTACTCCCACCGCTGCTTGGAGGTTACTCATTCTCATGTTCCACCCCAATTCTTCATGGACAAACCGTTTTTGGGGTTGAAAGCAGAGGTTACGTAGAGATAGACAGCGTTCAGCTAACTGAGGATTATCGGTAACAATTATTCCTCCTTCACCAGTGGTAATGTGTTTATTGGGATAAAAACTAAAGGTGCTAATGTCGCCAAAGCTACCACAAGGGCGGTTTTTATAGGTCTGCCCGTGCATTTCGGCGGCATCTTCAATGATGTATAATCCATATTTATCGGCTAAATTTAGCACTGAGTCCATATCCACTGGTAAGCCGTAGATGTGAACCACCATAATGGCTTTTGTGCGGGGGGTGATTTTCGCTTCAATATCACAGACATCCATATTCCAGGTGATGGGATCTGAGTCCACAACTACAGGGGTAGCACCAGCACGGACAATGGCCGCAGCACAGGAAATGATGGTGAATGTGGGGAGAATGACTTCATCTCCTGGTCCAATATTTAGGGCAGCTATAGCAGCATCTAGGGCAACAGAACCATTACTGACAGTAATACCATATTTGCGACCAACACGGGCGGCAAATTCCTGTTCTAGTTGTTTGACAAAAAGTCCTTCTGAGGAAATCCAACCTGTGTCAATACACTCAATCAGATATTTCTTTTCGTTACCATTTAATAATGGTTGGTTAACGGGAATTGGGTTCATTTTATGGCTACACAAATTCTACAACTTTTGCTTCTTCGGCGGTAATACCCACAAATCTGGTTTTGTCCTGTTCTCCCACGTAAGGACCTTGTTTAACTTCAATCATTTCAATTTCTTCTAATACTTTGAAGCCGTGTCCTCCAGTTACTAAGAGGATAACATCACCTGTTTCTAGAACGCGACTTTCTAAATATTTTTGTTGGTCGTTGTAGAAGTCTACGCGGAGTTTACCACTTTTGATAAACAGGACTTCTTGTGTGTAGCTAACTTGGCGAATTACAGGATTATGAACATGAGGTTGAATGACTTTTCCTGTGGAGTGGCGCATATAAGCCAGTTGTTGGGAAAGTTCATTGGGGGTGAAAAAGTGAATTCCGGGTTGATTGAATCGGTGAGATAGGATTAATGCAAGTAGCTGGTTTTGATGGGTAATTTTTTCTATCATTCATTTGCGATTAAATAAATTAATATTTTAGTTTGCCTTAATACAAACTTTGATCATAAGTGCAGATATTGCTCAATTCAGTAATGTGAAATATAAGCCAGAATAAACAGGAACAGAATATTCAGGGTAAAACGGGATTATACAACTATCAACTCTATCTTCCCAAATATCAACTAACTTATAACCAATATCAGTTAGTGAATCAATAAACTGCTTCCGATTAAAAATAAACTGTGGATAAAATACTTTTCCGCCATTTTGGAGGCTTACAAACTGTTTTCCATCATATAAAGGTAAGCGATTAATCAATAAGTGATTAGGTGGTTTTTCTAAGCAAGCAAGCAAGCAAGCAAGCGAATCAACATATTGTAAAGAACCAGAAGCAATAAAAATATTTTTTCCATTAGCTTCTATAAATTCTGTTGTAAAAGACAAAGATAGAGAAGAATTTAGGTCTTGAGCTAATTTCTCTCCAGCTTTTGCAATTGCAGGTACATCACAGACTGTCCAATTTAATCCATCAGGATATTTTAAGATAGTGGAATAACTGTAAAAATGATTGCCAACATTGCCACCAAAGTCAAATACAGTAAGTTTGTTAGAGGATTGATTAAAGATTTGACTTAGCCAAAATAAAACTGGATAGTCATAGGAAGCGGTGTTCGTAGACAATTTATCCTTGTATTCTTGAGCCAAATCAAGATTATCGTATCCTATTGATTTAGTTTTTGGAGCAGATGCTATAGCTTCTTCAAAGGTTGAAAAAACACCTCGAAAGCAGCCATAGCAATCACCGGAAAATCTGCGATCGTATTTCCTGGACTGAAAAGAGCGATAGATTTTTTTTGCAAATGGGATGTTTTTGATGATTTGTTTCATATTCTTGGTTTCAGGGCAGTTACAAATTTAATTAAAGTTGTCGTTTTATGATTTCATCCAGTTGAATTGCACGTTGAGCAAAGGTATGATCTTTTGCCGATAATAATCAGGTTTTACATGGTTCACTCTCAACAATAAACAAAGACTCGTAATTAACTTTATCAAATACATCAAGCAAACTACGTTTGGTTGCATTAAATATTTTTATATTTTTTGACTGTGCTATTGTATTTAGCATTTCATACTGATTCCAAAGCACAATGTAACTTAACAACCCGGATTTAAATGTAGATATATCAGTAACAAGTTTTGCTTTTTCTTCTGGATAAAAATGTTGATTAGCAAATTTTCCTGAATAATTTAATATTGAATCATGATCACATCCTAATAGATAAATCTCAGAAAACCCCATGAAAATAGCAGATTGTAGAGCCATGATAGTGACAGACATAGGAGGTAAAACTGGATGACATAAATCCACCTCTTTATCTAGTTTGATTGCTCTTGTATCGTGATAATATACATTGCGATCTAAGAGAATATTGTTCTGATTGACTCTAGCATATTCATTTATTCCCAAGAAAAAACTACATTTTTTAGATATATCTCCAATTTCTTTTAATAATTGTAAATAATTTTCTATGTTATGGGGTGGATGCCAAGGAGCAATACAATAGTATTGTGGATCAATTAACCTAAAATCTGGATGTAAATAAAAATTACTAACAGCAATACAAAATTCGTTTTTTAGTAATTTCAAGTTCTGATCATTAATTGATGGACCAGTTGCCAAAATAAAACATCGGTTTCCTTGATGAATATTTTTTAGCTCTCGATTTTGTTTTGTAATAGCATACTCTTTATGAGAGTGTCTATTGTTAAAAATAGTTTTATTTCTAATTGATCTGAAAATGTCTTGAAATCCTGGGGGTAAAGTCCAGAATGCTATTTGCTTGATTGTTTTTTTAGCCTTACTTTTAAGATTCATAGTAGTCTCTCTAACTTCTCTAATGCAATCCAAAAACCCTCACCTTCATTTTTATGTCCCTGCCATATTTCAGGAATAAAAGAAGCTTGAGGAGCATACCTTTCAATATCTTCAGCTAAGGCATAAAAGTCAATTTCACCTTCACCGATTTGTAAACCTTCCCCATCAACACCTTTAGCATCAGCAATGTGTAAATGAGCAGTGTAAGGTCCAATTTGTTCAAGAAATTCTTTGAATGATATTTTGTGATAAGTACAAGCTAGTTTGGAATGAGAGATATCTAAGCAAATACGATAGTTATGTTGACGACAAAAATCAGTAATGTCTTTTGGATCTACAAAAAGATTATGATTTCGTTGTCCCCCAAAATGCCAAGGAAAGGGGGGCATGGTTTGAGGGATGATTTCGACTCCATCTGCATCTAGTTGAGATAGACTATCGTCAAGTGTTTTATATAGTTGCTGGCGAACTGACAAAGATAATAAAGTATCATTTGTAAATCCACCAACATTGGTAACAATGCAGGGGCGACTTGCTCGGTTGAAAAACGGTTTTAATTGTCGAGTAATGTCGATCACTCGTTGTAATTCTTTAATTGATAGTTGACGGTAATCTTTGTCTTGGGAAGATAGATCCAATAAGTGATCGCCTGCAAACAACTCTGGAGCGTGTACAATTACATCTAAATCATAGACTTGATCAATATACTGGTGAATATCAACTTCTAAATCTTTATAGCTCAGATGAAATTCTAGTAAATCAGGATTTGATTGTGACAATAGAGTTTTAAAGTCATGGTAGCGAACTGGAACACCCCAAGGTCGTTTAAAACGATAATCTCTTGCTTTGACTTGTTCCACTTCTAAGTCGCTAGGGTAAAAAAAATCACCTGCTTTTAGCGATCGCCTGGAACGTTTACCAATTAACTCTGTCTTCCGATTGGGTTGTAAACCTTTTCCGGGACTTTTTACATCAATCATGGATTCAGTAATGATTTGTCCTACCTCTAAATCGCAGTTAATCACCAAACTCTTAGCCAAGTTTTCTCGGTTCATTAATTCCCCTTGACTGAGGTTTCGTTCTCCATTTGTACCCAGAGATTGTTCTACTTGGCGAATTCCTTCAATCATCAGCCGAAATTCATCTGGTAATAAACTCACTTTGTGGTCATTACCTTCCATTGTTTTGTCTAGGGTGAAGTGTTTTTCTATTACCTTAGCACCCTTAGCTACGGCGGCGATCGCTACATGAATACTCCGTTCATGGCCGGAATAACCAACGGGACAATTACCAATTTCTTTTAGACGGTCTATATAGTTTAGATTGACATCTTTAAAGGGGGCTGGATAGGTTGAGTTACAGTGCAGCAAAACATACATCGCACCTAACCGATTTAGTAATGCCACTGCGTCAATTATCTCAGCTTCAGCCGACATCCCCGTTGAACAAATTAATGGCTTACCTGTTTTTGCTAAAGCCGTGAGTAAATCATAGTTAGTCAAATCAGCCGATGCCACTTTATAAGCCTGTATTCCATACTGTTCTAGTAGGGATAAACTCTCAATATCCCAGGGTGTACAAAGGGGTAAAATTCCCTGTGTTTGACAGTAATCAAAGGCCGTGAACATTTCATCGGTTGTTAATTGGAAACGAGTTAACAAATCTAGAGTATATTGTGACCCTAAATCTTCACTAGCATCATTAGCATTCCCAGCATTCCGATATAGTGATTTGAGATCGCGCATTTGGAACTTTGCACAGTCTGCACCTACCGCTACCGCTTGATCAATTAACTGTTTAGCAAGTTCCAAGCTACCATTGTGATTATTGCCAATTTCCGCAATGACAAAAGTAGGAGATTGGGCATCAATGATAAAATTTCCGATCCGAATACCTGCTGACTTCCGACAAGCAACTGCAACTAAATGACGGTTATTGTCTAAAAGGGGAATGAATTCAACTTCATTAGAAAAGCAAGATTGAATCTTTACAGGATCATCATTGTAATTAGCAAATTTATAATTTTTGTTAGAAATTTTTGAGACTGGTTGATTGAGATTAATAGATTCTTGTTGCACCAACCAACGGCGAAAGTCTCCGTCTGTGAGGACACCTTCTAAAACACCTGCTTCTGTCACCGAGAAAATAATGCGGTTTTTGTTGTCGCTGATTTTTTTCAGGGCATTTAATATATCGTCTTCAGCGAAAACAATGTACTTTAATAAATTTTTGTCAATGATCATAATACTTTAATTTTTAAAAAATTTTAAAAGTTAATTTTTCACAATATAACAAGGTGTCATACAAAATGGAAATTTATTTATCACCACATCTTGATCCTGAAAATACTCATCTACAGCTTTTGTTTCTCCAGGAAAAACACCGTAATCGTCTATAATTAGTACCCACCCCCTGACAATTCTAGGAAACAGTAATTCTAAAATTACAGAGGCAGGTTCGTATATATCAGTATCTAAATTGAGAAGAGAAATTTTTAATTCTGGATGGTCATTCACATAATTGGGGACTGTTTTTAAAATGTCTCCCTTCACTAATTCTACATTCTTGTCAAATCCCTTAATTTTTAGCACTTTTGTAAGCTGATCTACATCAATACTTTCTTCCCCCGCACTATCAATAAAAAGCTGTCTAGGTGCTTTGTCTTCCTGAAAATCAGTTTCAGGAAATTTACCATAGATATCAAAACCAATTATTTTTTTAGCGTGGGAATTACTGAATAAATCTCGAAATGTGGCGAACCTTGTCAATGATGTTCCTTTAAAAACGCCACATTCTACTATTGCTCCTGGTATGTTTACCACCATTTTGTATAATTCATAATGAGCTAATAACTTAGCAATTCTGCTATTATCACAGGATAGGTAGAAGTTATTTTCGTATTCAAATGCCTTGGAAAAATCAGGTAGATTAATCATGTTTTTTTTAGAACTATTAAGGTTTACGTTTGTAATTGATTAAAAACTCTATATACTGAAAATCCTCTAACGAATCAATTTCCCAACTTTGAGCTTCATCCATCACAAACAGAGAAACTTTACCGCCCAATCGGTTATTTAATTCTTTTAAAACCCAGGGTTTAAAGATATAAATTGAACCATTTTCCATATATTGGAGGTTTAAATCTTGGCGACGGGGACGGTGGTGATAGTCATAGTTGATAGACTGGGCAACATCATCTACTTGATGCCAAATAAAGCGATGGGTTGGGGAAACTGAAACGAGAGAATCAGCGTTTTCCGCTCTGATTTGCTCAATAGCGCGATCTATATCTAGTCCGGTGCGTAAAGGGGATGTACATTGTAGGAAGACTATAAGTTCTGGGTTAATTCCCTCTTTTTCAATCTCTGTTAAGGCATGAATAAGAGCCGATTCTGAAGAAGCAGTATCTTTGGCAAGTTCAGGGGGTCGGTGAATAATACTTGCACCATAGTCTGTTGAAATTTGGGCAATTTCGGCATCGTCTGTGGTAACGTAAATGCGATCGACTAGATGGGATTCTTGTGCATCTAGGATAGAATGGGCGATTAAAGGTTTATTAGCTAGAGGACGAATGTTTTTGTAAGGGACTCCTTTTGAGCCTCCACGTGCAGGAATGCAAGCTATAACAGTCATTATTAAAATTTACCAACTACTTCAGTTTTTCTTGTTTCCCAAGGAAGCATTGGTAATAAATAACCTTTGCGATATCCTCGCGTATTTACATCTCCAGTCTCAACAAGACTAAAAATTAATGCTTCCACGCTTTCGTATACCTCAACCCCAGGGATTCCAGATCCCAATCTTAAAATGTAGCGTCCACTATTTAACCACAACCCTGGTATTCTGACTTGAGTTTTGTAAATACCTGGTTCACGATATTCTAAAAGACCATTATCCTGATCACAATCTTCTAATGACATAATATGGGAACCGTCACTTCCATGAAAATTTAATGCAATGACTGCCGCCCGAACTGAGTTGCATACTTCATAAACTGTTTCAATAATGAAATCTCTACGAACATCTAACTCACCATCTACCGAACCATTTTCATCTAAAAGTCTACATTCCATAATTCTTATTGGAGTATTTTTTCTGGCTGGATTCTTCCATAAACGTCCACCCAAATATCCAGAAGTAAGATATCTCTCTGTAGATGCTTCACTATTACCATTGAATACAAGACAGCCTTTTTCTAAAAAAAGACATTTCTTTGTCAAACTTAGAATTGCCCCCATATTATGACTCACAAACAAAACCGTCCTTCCCTCCTTCCCCACATCCTCCATTTTTCCCAAACACTTCTTTTGAAACTGGGCATCCCCCACCGCCAAAACCTCATCGACAATTAAAATCTCTGGTTCCAAATGTGCCGCCACCGCAAACGCCAACCGCACATACATCCCAGAAGAATACCGTTTTACGGGCGTATCCAGAAACTTCTCCACCTCCGCAAACGCAACTATCTCATCAAACTTGCGTTTAATCTCTTCCTTACCCATGCCCAAAATTGCCCCATTGAGAAATATATTTTCTCTCCCTGTTAACTCTGGATGAAACCCTGTTCCTACCTCTAATAAACTGGCAACTCTACCCTTGATTTTGATGCTTCCTTGAGTTGGTTCTGTAATGCGGCTTAAAATCTTTAATAGTGTTGATTTACCTGCACCATTGCGCCCAATAATGCCAACTCTATCACCTTGTTTAATTTCAAATGAAACATCCTTTAAAGCCCAAAACTCTTCAAAAGCGGGATTTTCCTTTTTAGCTTGAGGATTAATCAAACTACCGAGAGATTTAACTTTATTAGTAATCACATCTCGCAGTGCTGTGTAGCGTTCCTGTTGCTGATGACCAATAATATATTTTTTACCTAAATTTTCAACGCGAATCACTGTATCAGACATCTTTAAAAAAATAAATTAGTTTCCGTCAATTTTGTAGAATCCAGGTGCTATTATCAATAGATAGTCCTTATTGAGAAAAGTAGATCTATCTTTTTTTACAAAAAACTGCTACAATCTTTATCTGATAATCTTTTTAGACTATTTAGTTATCCCGTCAGGTTATCAACTAAATCACATCAGCAAATGTCTGTTCCATTTTGCGAAAATACCAAATTCCACTCAATAATAGTAAAACTACTAACATCATCGAAAGAATAAAACCTGGTAAATATAATTTTGATTCCCCTCCTAAAATTGTCCACCTAAAACCATCTATTACTCCTACCATTGGATTTAAGGAATAGATAAATCTCCACTGTTCAGGAACTATACTGCTACTAAATCCTACAGGTGAAATGTACAAACCAAACTGCACTATAAAAGGGACAATAAACCGAAAATCTCGATACTGCACATTCAATGAAGCTAACCACAAACCCGCACCCATAGAAGCAGCAAAAGCGATACCAATAAACAATGGTAAAGTCAAAATCCGCCAACTAGGAACAAAGTTATACCATGCCATTAATGCCAATAAAATCATTCCCGAAATCATAAAATCTACAAAGCTAACTACTATCGCACTGGTCGGTACTACCAACCGAGGAAAATAGACTTTAGAAAGTAAATTGGCATTAGTAATTAAACTATTACTGCACTCCGAAAGAGAATTGGAAAAAAACTGCCAAGGTAACATAGCGGAAAATACAAGAATTGGATAGGGCGCACCTTCTGAGGGTAATTTCGCCAATTGTCCAAATACAACTGTAAATACTACCATTGTCAAAAAAGGACGAATTAACGCCCAAATAATACCAATGACAGTTTGTTTATATCTAACTAAAATATCTCTCCATGCTAGGAAATAAAATAATTCTCGATAACGCCAGATGTCTTGCCAATATTGCTTTTCTGTACGCCCTGCTTCAATTATTAATTCTGGGTGAAAATTCGGTTCTTTCATAATATTTGAAATATCAATTTATAACCCGGAAATCTTTAACACTTTTATCGCCTAGCATCCGAGATTGTCTATAAGTAAACTCTCCCACAGAAGGATTAAGATGGGGATGAATTACACCTGTTGCTTGTTGCCAAAGTTCTGCCGGTGCAAGAGATAATTCATATCTAGATTCATGCTTATAGACATGATACCATTTTGTTTCTTGGCACTCTTCACACCAAAAAGCCTCTAGCCACTCACCATGTAAAGAAACCGTGGTTTTAGTATTAACTAAAATCATGGCTTCTCGACGAGAAATACCCCGTTTTTGGAGTTGTCCAGCTTGTTCGGTAAATAGTCCATATTTTTGGCTAACACTATCTATATAGCAGTTATGTATTGGACAATAGATAGCTCTGCGTTTAGAACGTTTCCGATTTCGATCACACCTTTTCTGCACTTTGGCCTCCTGATCATTAACTAAAAAATAGATCCTAAGAAGGTTGTATGGCAAGGACTGAGATCAAAAAGACCATCAAAGCCCAATTCCTGATTCAACATTGTTTGAGGTATTAATTTTTTTAGCTTAGGAACGTGGATTTATTAATTTACAATTCTTTGTAAAGACAGCGCAATCTAAGATTAGATTAACTCAATCAAGAGTTGTACTTTATTTAATTCACATTCTTATCTAATTTTTTCTGATTGGCTCATTTAAAGAGAATTTTTTACACCTATATTCTTTTGAAAATAGACTATGTTTTAAATTAGCATTGTTGCATAGTTTATTGTAGACAAATTGGCAAAAGGTTTGTAGGCTTGCAGATGAATCGGAAAAATCAACTTTTCTAGACTTGAGTAGATGTATTTGATAATTCAATCTCTCACTTTTGTAAAAAACTATGCTAATCGAGTGGTGTATCTGAATTTAGAAATACTAGATTGAAAGCAATTAAATGATAGTTAAAGATCAAAGTCAATATCTAATTTCCCGTTTTTCTTTAAGTTTAGACAATCTTTACAGCTTTTGACCAAAAACAGTTAAATTATAAATATTCTAAGAATATGTAACTTATCTACTGACAAATTTATCAATAATATATTTAGGAAAATGAAAGCTTACAGAGATTTTGCCAAGTTGTCCACTACAACTGATAAAACAGTGTTAATTTACAAATCAGTTAACTCTGCAAGTCCTATATTTAATTGAAATATCGAGTTAAAAATAAATTAGAAACTATATAAGGTTTGAGATGATAAAAACTACCTATGCTCTCCAGAATTTGTCTCATATAAATAGACAGCAGCATCAATCTACACCTTTCATTGACACAGTTCAGTCAGAAGAGAGTAATGAAGGTGGATTAAACTTAGGCAAATTATTGGCGGTTATTCGTCGCAGAATCATTATAATTGCCATTGGCACAACCACTTTTGCCTTTGCTAGTGTAGGATTAGCTTTGAATAAACCTCCAATGTATGTGTCTCAATTTAGACTTTTAACTGAACCGATAACAGCTGAAGATAAAGTAGCCCAAGACGACAGGTATAACAGAGGTGATTCTAACAAAATAGATGAAACTAAGTTAAATATTTTACAAAGTCCTAAACTGATATATCCTATCACTCAAAAAGTCCAGATGTATTACCCAGGTAGCAGCGCACCTGAACTTAATATCAAAATCCTACCTAATACTCAAATTTTAGAAGTTACTTACCAAGATCCTAACCCTAAGAAAGTTTTGTTTGTATTAAATCAAGTATCTGAATCATACTTAAAATACAGTTTAGATGAACGCCAAACAGAAACTAAATTGGGAATTAAATTTGTTGAAAAACAATTGCCACAACTACTAACGAGAGTAGAAAATCTTCAGTCACAACTACAAATTTTTCGGCAAAAATATGGGCTGATTAATGCTGAAGTTCAAGGACAGGAACTTGCTAGTCAATTTAACCAAATTGTACAGAAACGGCTAAATACAGAAATGCAATTAGCTAGAACTAAAACACTCTATACTAGTCTGCAAAAACAGTTGAGACTGGAAACTGATGAAGCAGAGGCTATTTCCATATTGAGTGAGTCTCCTGATTACCAGAAGCTATTAAGCCAACTCCAAGATAGAGAAACTGCAATTGCTATAAAATCATCTGAATATACAGAAAATAGTCCAAATATTCAAACCCTGCTGATTCAAAAACAAAATTTACTGGATTTAGTAGGCAGAGAAAAACGGCGACTTTTGGGAATAAAATTGTCAAACACAAAAATGAATTCCTTAGATTCAGTTACACCAAATTCGGCTCGTCTGCGAGAAATTCAAAAATTTCTTGAGATAAATAAACAAATTGAGGTATTAAAAACAGAAATCCAATCTCTTAATCAAGCTGAAAGTTCTTTGGGGCAACAAATTAAACGCTTTCCCTTTATTATTCGTCAAAAAGATGATTTAGAACGGCAATTAAAAATTTCTGTTGATAATCTTAATCACTTTTTAACGGAACGGGAAAGATTACGCATAGACTCAGCTCAAAAGCAGATACCTTGGCAGATACTTACTCCTCCTAGTCAGCCTAAAAATATTGCACCAAGTACCATAGAAAATTTAATTTTAGGAACAATTTTAGGTTTATTATTAAGCACAGGATTTGCTTTTATTATAGATAAGCTCAACAACGTATTTTATGACTTTGAGGAAGTTAAAGATAAAATTAAATTGCCAATATTAGGGAATATTCCTCATATTAGGTTTGAAAAGAATGGTAAGCTTTATCGAAAACAGAATAGCTCAAACTTCTGGGAATCTTTCCGCTCTATTTATACAAATATTTCTTTTTTAAATGGTGATAGTTCTCTCCGTTCTCTAGCAGTTATTTCGGCTGCTCCTGGAGATGGTAAATCAACAATTGCTTTTTACCTAGCTCAGACAGCAGCAGCAATGGGTAAACGGGTGTTGTTGGTAGATGCAAATTTGCGTCATCCTAGTATCCATAAAATGTTGGACTTACCGAATACAAAAGGATTAAGCAATCTGATTTCTGAAGGACTAAATTTTGAGAATGTTATACACACAAACAGTAGCAGTATTGGAGAAAAAAATTATGATGTGACGAAAGCGACTGCAAAAGATATGGGAAAATCATCTTTAGAGCATAACTTGTTTATATTGACTACGGGAGAAATTCCCCCAAATCCCACAATTTTGCTGTCATCTCCTCAGATGCAAAGCTTGACAGAACAATTTAAACAAAATTTTGATTTAATCATATATGATACATCGCATCTATTAGGTTTTGCAGATACTAATCTGCTGAGTAAATACACAGACGCAAGTATTTTGGCTATAAGAGTAGGTAAAACAAACCTTTCTGTTTTAGCCAAATCATTAGAGCAATTAAATTTCTCTTCTACTCCTATTTTGGGTGCGATTGCTATTGATAATATATAGGAATTTGGTTTAATTAATGCCTGTTCCCTGTTAAGAGTTCCCTTCTCTCAACTTCTCGGTTTAGCATAACAAGTACCGAATAACCTAAAATTTTTACAACTCAACAATATAAATAAAAAGATGCTAACTACAAAAAATGAAATTCAATACTTAAATTCATCTATGGAATTTGAAGTTTCAAGAAAGCCTGCCAAAATTGATATTATTGGCTCTCCTGTTACTGCTTTACCTTTTGAGGTACAAATAAATATCATATTAGAATGGGCGATGAATAAAGTTAGCAAAGTTATTTGCGTATCGAATACTCATATGCTTGTAGAGGCTTATTGGCATCCAGAGTTTTGCTCTGTTTTAAAGAGTGCGGATATTGTGACTCCTGACGGAATGCCGCTGGTTTGGATGTTGAAACTAATGGGTGTACATGCTCAAAACCGCGTTGCTGGTATGGATATTCTTTTATCTTTGTGTAAATTAACTCCACTAAGAAACATTCATCTTTTTTTCTTAGGTGCTGATGTAGTAACTCTAGAGAAGATGAGAAGGAAGTTAGAGCGTGTCTTTCCAAATGTAAAAATTGCTGGTATGGAGCCTTTTCCATTTCGTCCACTCACACACGCAGAGGATGAAGCTATTATCAAAAAGATTCATGATAGTGAGGCGGGAATAGTTTTAGTGGCTTTAGGATGTCCAAAACAGGAGTTATGGATGAACCAACACAAAAACAAAATTCAGGCTGTAATGATTGGCTTGGGTGGGGCGTTTCCTGTCTTTGCAGAAAGTCATAAAAGAGCGCCGTATTGGATACGTCATTTAGGTTGTGAGTGGTTATATCGTTTGATTCAAGAACCATTGAGACTATTTAGTCGCTACAGTACAACTATCCCAACTTTCATGTGGTTAGCTTTAAAGCAAATCTCAAATTTGGCTCTAAGTAGGTTTACTATGAATTTACCGTAAGTGATTAGTGATTAGTTGTTGGTTATTCATTGTCAATTAGTAATTACTAATTAGTATCTTTTAAAAAGCCTAAAATTGCTGCATTGACAACATCAGCAGCACCTGTGGAGGCATCATGATAACAATTCTGCAAAATTTGTAAGCGAGAATTGGGGAGATATTGATGTAATTTTTCTGCATGACTAACAGGAAACCAACTATCTTGATCACCCCATAAAATTAAAGTTGGACATTCAATGTTTTTGAGATTTTTTTGAATATTACTCAACATATTAGGCTGATTTGTGCGGAAATTCTCGATTTCTTTGGCAGCAATTTGTAATTCTTCGGCAACTTTGACTACAGTTCCCGGAATTTCAATAAATGGGTACGTAATCCAATAAATATCTTCTTCGGTTAATAATGAGGGATCATATAATACCTTGCGTCTTTCTGTTCCCATAACTTGTCTAACTAAAGGTGCAAACCAATATGCTAGACGTAAATAATCAATTGCATGGATGATTTCTATTGGTGTTTGTGCCAGCAAATCCATAGCCCAATGAGGTAATGTTTCCGTGAAAATAGGAGCATTAATGACTACTAAACGTCCGATTAAATGAGGACTGACACCTGCTAATCCCAAGGAAATTAATGCCCCTATTGATTCTGCCACAATGATAGGTGGTTCATCACATAAACCCTGAATAATGCGTTTTAATTCAATAATTTGATGTCCATTTTTTTCTCGACGGGATAATGGCTTTTCGGAAAAACCAAAACCTTTAAAATCACAACAAATTACGCGAAAATGTTGAGATAATGGCTTAATACTAAGCCGCCAATTATAACTCCAACTGCCTAAACCATGTAATAAAATTAGGGGTTTACCCGTACCTTTTTCACCATAGGCTATTTGAATTGGATAACCTTGAGAATCGGTAATAGTGAGATTTTGCCGCCCTTGAGGAAAATTATCTTGCCACCAATCTTTCATAACTTTATGTAGGAGTAATTTAACTACCAGTGATAACTTGCCATAATATTCTTATTAATATCACGGGGATGGATATTAAGAGAATAGCAATCAGAAATAAGCCGATAATCAAGAGGAGGATAAAGGAGTTATTTGCTTTTTTGTTTTTGTGAGGATCTTTTAGGGCTTCTTCTAATAAAATGATATTATAATTATTAGCTTTCCAGGCAAAATCAAAGAAGTCTCCTAACATGGGAATAGAGCCAACTAAGGAATCAATAATCACATTCATGACCATCCTTCCTAATGTGGCTGTAGATAGGCCTAATTGTGCGGCTTCAATGATAATATAAAAGGAAAATATTAGTCCTAGAGCGTCACCACATAAAGGTAGTAATCCAATGATTGGATCTAAACCGATTCCCACTTGTGTTCCGGGAATGGTAATTATATTATCTAGTATTTTACTAAGTTGACGTAAACGTTTTAATCGAGGTGCATAACCATCAGTTGTGATAGAAAAGTGTTCAGGAGAATTAGGCATTATTCATGATTTCCGGTGGGTGATTGACTTTCCTATTATCTCATTTTCTAACTGAAATTTTTCAGATTTATTTGAGAAATATATAGTTGTTGCTTGACTGTAATTTAAAATCAGATTTTTCTGTTTTAATTTTCAATTTTTAATTCTTCATTTCTTCACCGACAGTTACATTTAATTGGTATCCGACTAAAAGAACAAAAGCACTCATCCATAACCATAACATTAAAACAATAACAGCACCCACTGCACCATAAACTTTATTATAATTGCCGAAATTCTTAACATAGAGGCGAAATATTGCAGAAACTATGGCCCAAAAAATAGCTGCTAAAATTGCTCCTGGTATTAGTGGTGTATTTGTTTTACATTTGCTAGGTCCATAGCGATAAACAAAAGCAAAAGCGGTTGCAACTGTAGCCAATGCTAAAGGCCAACGTAAAAATTGCCAAAGATGGGATATAAAGATTAAATAAGTATTGTTATTTACGACAATTCCCAGGAGTAAATCACTAATAAATACTAAAAAAGAAGCCAGCATTAATAATAATATAGTCCCGATTGTTAAACCAAGAGATATAAGTTTTGCTTGCCAAAAAGGACGCATTTTTTTGGGGTGAATTTGTTGAATTTGATCTAAAGCTGTCATAGCGGTATTAATTGCCCCAGAAGCTGTCCAAAGGGTAATTACAAAGCTCAGAGAAAATAAACTACTATTTTTAGAATTAGCAATTTCATGAGTAGTAAAATCACGAATTAATATCCAAGCTTCTTGGGGGACAATTTTACTCAGTTCTGTCGCTAGTTGAATAAATGTGTTTCGCAAAGATTCTGCAAATAAACCAATTGCTGTTAGTAAGGCTATAATTGCCGGAAATAGGGATAACATGGTATTAAAGGCTATTTCCGCAGCTAATCCTAACAGTCTTGTTTCTATTGTCCTCGCAAAAGTTTTTTTCAATGTGCGCCATTTTAAGTGACGAAAAAAGCTGATAAAATGAAAATTGAACATATTTAAGGGGGTTCTGGCAGAGTTTATCAGGCCTCCTCAGTGATTATACTATAAAAATCTATAATGAAGCAGGTAGTGGCAAGACTATAGCTATTCAGCGACAAAGTACCAATTTAATTCAAACTTGAGCAAGAAAATCAGGCTCAAGCCCGGAAAAGTCTGACTATGGCTTTAGGTGATGTTATTGATCAATTGATCAACTATACTGCATTTTTTGTAGTAATATGTATTAAGGGAATGGAATTATATTTATGTTATGGTTCAAATTACTCAAGCACCAGTCAATTATTTTTCCTTTGCAGATTACTATGCTTATGATGATGGTACTGGAAATCGCTATGAATTAGTGGATGGAGAATTAGTTTTAATGCCTCCAGAATCAATTTTTTACTCCGATGTATCAATGCGATTATTGTTGGAATTGGCTAAAATAGTCCCTCTTTATTTATTAAAATATAAAGAGATTATGATTGAGGTAAGTGGACGTAGGGCTAAGGTACGAATCCCTGATTTATTAGTTTTGGGTGAAGAATGTCGCGCTGCTTTAGAAACTACGAAAAGAGGAACAATTACCCATGATATGCCACCACCATTAATAGCAATAGAGGTGGTATCTCCTGGTACTGAAAATGAGGTACGAGACTATCGTTTCAAGCGTTCTGAATATGCAGCCAGGGGAATTGCTGAATATTGGATTGTTGACCCTGTACAGAACAAAATTACAGTTTTATCTTTAGTAGAAGGCTTTTATGAGGAGTTTACCTATACAGGTGATGATTTGATTAAAAGTGCGGTATTTCCAGAAATTGAGATTAAGGTGAGTGATATTCTCGTTCCATAAATTTTCCATAAATTATAGCTTAAGAACGGGGTTTGAATGAGAGCAAAAAGATCGCCTTTTCCTAAAATAGAATAAGCGATCACTTATTTCATTAATTAAAATCTAAAATTTGTTCAAAATCCCATGGCTTCTGCAACGGCCTTTACATCTGCTGCAATTCCTTGTTTAAATTGGGCATGACTGTGTTTAATAGCGGTATCTGGGTCTTTTAAACCATTACCAGTGAGGACACAAACTACAGTCGCAGCGGTGGGAACTTCGTCTTTTACCTGTAACAATCCTGCTACAGAAGCTGCACTAGCGGGTTCACAGAAAATCCCTTCTGATGATGCTAATAAACGGTAAGCGTCGAGAATTTCCTCGTCAGTCACAGCCCGGAAAGTGCCTTGACTGGCTGTTTGTGCTGCAATGGCTTTATCCCAACTGGCAGGATTACCAATTCTAATGGCTGTGGCTATGGTTTCAGGATGTGTGACTGGTTGACCATTGACCAAGGGTGCAGCCCCAGCGGCTTGAAAACCCATCATTTTCGGGAGGCGATCGCATTTGCCATGTTGATGGTATTGACAAAAACCCATCCAATATGCTGTAATGTTGCCGGCATTGCCCACGGGAATACATAGCCAATCGGGGGCATCACCTAAAACATCAACAACTTCAAAAGCGCCGGTTTTTTGCCCTTCTAGGCGGTAGGGGTTGACAGAATTTACTAAGGTTATGGGATATTGATCCGCCATTTCTCGGACAATTTCCAGAGCGCGGTCAAAATTTCCTTGAATTGCTAGGACTTCGGCCCCATAAAGTAACGCTTGTGCCAACTTGCCCAAGGCCACGTAACCATCAGGAATTAATACAAAGGGGCGCATCCCTCCTCTTCTAGCATAGGCAGCGGCAGCGGCGGAGGTATTACCAGTGCTGGCACAAATTACAGCTTTAGCACCAGCTTCTGCTGCTTTAGAAATTGCCATTGTCATTCCCCGGTCTTTGAAGCTACCAGTGGGGTTAAGACCATCATATTTGACGTACACCTTGACCTGTCTGCCAATACGTTCGGCGATGGCTGGCACGGGAATCAAAGGCGTGTTACCTTCTAAGAGAGTGACCACGGGGGTTTTTTCGCTGACAGGCAAGTATTGACGATAGGCTTGTATTAGCCCTGGCCAAGGTTGGCAATGAGATTTAGCAGCAGACAGGCTCAAAGTCACGGGATTCAAAATTTATTAATTAAGGATTTGTGGGGGGAATGCTTTTAGTATAAGTATTCCAGGTTTCAAGTCATAATCTTAGTTGTGGGACATCTTCACCAAGATCGGGGAGGATGATGACCAGATTTGTAATTTATTAGAGTATATGATGAAAACTATACAATATTTTAACAAAGCTGGAGATTAGCATGATTGGCATATTATAATTATAATATTTATAACTAATGGTGTGAGTTAAGTTTGTAATGCCAACAACTATGTCTACTATGTCATCCAGTGTTTCCGAATGCGAATCCCACGTTAACCTAGTTAAGAAGTTAACTAAGGCTTATTATCGAGACGATCAGCAGGTCAAGTTTATGGACTTGCAAGCAGAGGTAGATTCTCTTCTAGAGCAGTTGCAAAATCTCAAGAGCGAACTGGAAGTTCCTAGAGAGGAAGATTGATAATCTCCGTTTCTAGGGGGGATTCTACATTCGATAAATCTCTTATTTGTCTTCGATACCTAGATTAAAAGACACCAAAACCTAAAAACTTTTTGGGTGTCTCGTAAGCGTCAGCCGAATGGTGTTTAGGTTTTGATTCTGTGGGTTTTTGGGCTAATTTATGGTGAAATACTACCGTTTCCGGGGCAGAGGATAGGGAGAAAAGAATATAAATAAGACTGAGGCAGGAAACACTCATTAATAAAGTGTTAATAAGCAAATTTTTAAGATTAAAAGGCCCGCCACAACAAAACAGAGATGGTTTGCGACTAGTTGTAATGCGGTTTTTTGTGAAAATAAAATTTCACGTAGCAATTCAATATAAAATCTAAAATTTAAAATCGAAATTAGCTCCATGACAAATCTGACTCCTAATTCTAGTTTTAGTGTAACCCTGCGCTTACAAATTCCTAATCGAGTGGGGATGTTAGCATCTGTTACCCAAGCGATCGCCTCCACGGGTGGTAATCTAGGACAAATTGATTTAATTGAACAAAATCGTCAAGAATCTATACGTGATGTTACAGTTGATGCCGCCAGTACGGAACACGCAGAAACCATAGTGCAAGCGGTAAAAGAATTACCAGATATTCAAATAATTGATGTTTATGACCGTACCTTTAATTTACATCGCGGTGGCAAAATCAGTATTGTCAGCAGAATTGCTCTTAAAAGTGTTTCTGATTTAGCAATGGCTTATACTCCAGGGGTCGGTAGGATTTGTAAAGCGATCGCCGAAAATCCAGAGGAAGTGTACAATCTAACTATTAAACAGAATACAGTGGCGATCGTCACCGATGGGAGTGCTGTATTAGGTTTGGGGAATTTGGGACCTGGGGCGGCTTTACCGGTCATGGAAGGAAAGGCCATGCTATTTAAAGAATTTGCTGGACTTGATGCTTTTCCCATCTGTTTGGATACTCAAGATGCTGATGAGATTGTCAAAGCTGTGAAAAATATCGCTCCTGTATTTGGTGGTGTGAATTTGGAGGATATTGCTGCACCGCGCTGTTTTGAAATTGAACAAAGATTACAAGCAGAATTAAATATACCGATTTTCCATGATGATCAACATGGGACAGCAATTGTCACCTTAGCAGCCTTATTAAATTCTCTTAAACTTGTCCAGAAGTCCATTGGAGATGTCCGCATTGTCATTAATGGTGCTGGTGCGGCTGGGGTAGCCATTGCTCGGTTACTCCGCAAAGCTGGTGCAGAAACGATTTTGATGTGCGACTCTAAGGGCATTATTTCTACAAATCGCAGCGATTTAACCCCTGAAAAACTGGAATTTGCCGTTAAAGCCCAAGGAACTTTAGCAGGTGCAGTGCAAGGGGCGGATGTATTTATTGGTGTCAGTGCGCCGGGAGTTTTGACACCGGAAATGGTTCAAGGAATGACAAGAGATGCCATTGTGTTTGCTATGGCCAATCCCATTCCCGAAATCCAGCCAGAATTAGCCCCTAAAAATGTCGCTGTCATGGCTACGGGACGGAGTGACTACCCTAACCAAATTAATAACGTCCTGGCGTTTCCAGGGGTGTTTCGTGGAGCTTTAGATTGTCGGGCGAGGAGGATTACTACTAATATGTGTTTAGAAGCGGCTAATGCGATCGCTTCTTTGGTTAATATTTCTGATTTAGACCGCCAACATATTATTCCTTCTGTCTTTGATAAACGAGTTGCTAGTGCGGTTGCTGCTGCGGTGCAACAAGCTGCAAGGGAGGAAGGTATTTGTTCTAATTAGGGTTTACTCAGTAGCCATAAAAGTTGTCTGTGGGGCTAGAGTTTATTTAGGAAGCCCTAATTACAAAAAACAAAAAACAAAATCCCCGACTTCTTCAACAAGTCGGGGAGCTAATTTTGATGAACAAAGGTAATTTTATTAACCGAGAGAAACAGTTAAACTCCCAGGTTTAGCTAGATCTCCTGTTAATACCACACCCCGATGATTACTATGTAAATGACGGAGAATTTTGTAAATTGCTTCAATTTCCTCAGTAGCACCGGCAATATTTGCCAATTCAGCAATAGAAAGTGCTTTCTTCTGGGTTTGTAACACTTCTAAAACTCGTTTTTGTAAATCGAGAATCACAGCAGCGGCTTTTTTACCAGCTTCTACACCGGGTTGGTGATAAGCATTGACATTGATTAAACTGGCATATAAACCTACTGCTCTCTCATACAATGCAATTAATGCGCCTACGGTACGGGCATTAACTTGGGGAATAGTGACTGTAATGGAATCGCGGTTATTCTCATACAATGCTTGACGAGTTCCCAACAAGAAACCGGAGAGATAATCACCAGCAGTGACACCGGGATCAACTTCTGGGGATTTTCCTTGACGGTCTTCTAAAACTTCAATCAAGGTAGCAAAGAAATTAGGTACACCTTCCCGTAATTGTTGGACATAGGCGTGTTGGTCTGTTGAACCTTTGTTACCATAAACTGCAAGACCTTGATATACAGTTTTCCCGTCCAAGTCCTTTTCCTTACCCAAAGATTCCATAACCAGTTGTTGCAAATAGCGGCTAAATAACAACAAACTGTCCTTGTAGGGGAGAACCACCATATCCTTCTGGCCTTTGCCATTTCCAGAGAAATACCAAGCCAGGGCTAATAAAGCGGCTGGGTTATCCTTGAGATGAGGGACGCGAGTGGCATCATCCATCTCTTTTGCTCCAGATAGCATAGCACGGATATCAATGCCCTGTAATGCCGCAGGTAATAGCCCTACAGCGGACATTTCCGAGGTACGTCCACCCACCCAATCATACATGGAAAATCGGGCTAACCAGTTTTCCGATTGTGCGACTTGATCTAAATTACTATTTTGTCCAGTGATGGCAACTGCATATTGAGAAAAATCTAATTTTTGGGCTGTATAGGCTTGTTTTACCTCAATCATGCCATTGCGGGGTTCGGGAGTTCCTCCAGATTTGGAAATTACTAATACCAAAGTGGTAGCCAGTTTATTTCCTAATTGGGATAGAACTCTATCAATACCTGCGGGGTCTGAATTGTCAATAAAGTGAATTTGTAGGGGAGGTAAGTCTGGGGAAAGGGCTTCAGCGACAAATTGGGGACCCAAGGCCGAACCACCAATACCGATAGAGATAATATCTGTAAAGCGGCTTTCTTTGGGAGGATGAATTGCACCGGTGTGTACTTGGTCTGCAAAAGCTTCGATTTGTTCTAGAGTTTGAACTATTTCTTGAGTTAGTTCTGGTGTGGGGGCTAAATCTGGATTTCGCAACCAGTAATGACCTACCATGCGGTTTTCATCGGGGTTAGCGATCGCACCTTTTTCCAGTTCTACCATATCCGCAAACGCTTTGTCAAACTTAGGTTTTAATGAAGCTACAAACGCATCATCAAACCGCATCCGACTAATATCTAAATACAGTCCTAATCCCTCGTGTAAATATAACCAATCTTGGTATCGTTGCCAAAGTGCCTGAGCATTCATAAGAGGGAAATCTCAAATAAAGTGTTGGTCAAACATAAGTTTAATGTATGGTTTTGGTGATCCCTGCTTTGTATTATACAGTTTTTAATAAAAGCACAGATACCGATATGATACTACTGTTAGTTTTAATACTTATTATATCCAGAGATTTGGTAATTACTGATACGCGAAACTTGACAACGGACAATTGACAATTGACAATTGTCCACTAACCACCGACCACTGACAAATGACGAACTAATGATTGAATATCTAATTTTTCTAGCTATTTCTACCGCAACCTTCGCGCTATTTGCGCTAGGACTGAATTTACAATGGGGTTTTACGGGTTTAATTAACTTTGGTCATATTGCTTTTATGACTTTAGGAGCGTATACAACAGTTTTGTTAACTTTCAAGGGTGTACCATTATTACTTTCGGCTGTAGTTGGAGCAATTGTTGCCGCTTTATTGGGTTTAGTCATAGGTTTTGCGACTCTCCGCTTACGAGAAGATTATCTGTCAATTGTTACCATTGGTACAGGTGAATTAATTAGATTAATAGTAAATAATCAGGAATTACCTGTAGGTAAAGATTGGATATCTGGCTCTTTTGGTGTGCAAAGTTATGTCATACCGTTATCAACAACCCCAAATTTATTTTTGCGGTTGGTGATGATTGCTGTGTTAACTTTATTAACAGGGATCACGTTATTTTCTTTGTGGAATTGGGTACGAACTGCTCAAATTTCCGCAAATAATAATCCGATTAGAAACAGCGGCCTCAAACAAGAATTTACTTCCCGATTTATAGTAGGAATTGCTTTAGGATTATTAGCTCTAGCAATTTATATTTCTGGGACAGTTGGATTATACAATTATAATCCCAAAGCTGGTTTAATGTTGTTGGTATTGTTAATTTTAGCTTTTGTATTTTGGCGGTTAGAAATTTTAGTGCGATCTCCTTGGGGAAGGGTGCTAAAATCTATTCGTGAAGATGAAGAAATTCCTAAGGCATTAGGTAAAAATGTCTTTTCTTATAAACTACAATCATTAATGTTGGGCGGTGCGATTGCTGGTATTGCGGGGGCGTTCTTTGCTTGGCAATTGGGAGCAATTTATCCCGATAATTTTCAACCTCAACTTACTTTTGACGCTTGGATTATGGTAATTTTAGGTGGTGCAGGAAATAATATTGGCACAATTTTAGGTGCGGTTATTTACTTTGCTTATGACTCTTTAACTAGGGAATTTTTACCGAAAATTGTTCCTTTAGATGTAGAAAGAATTGGTGCTTTTCGGGTGATGTTTATTGGTTTGATTTTAATGGTGTTAATGATTTGGCGGCCTCAAGGTATTTTAGGGAAAAAGGAGGAACTTACTCTTGGTAAATAATCAGGAATTAGGGGACGAGAAATATCAAGATTTTTGAGGGTTGAATGAAATGGCTTATAGGGATTTTAAGCTGCCGGAATTAGTGAAAAAATTTGGCTTAACTATTAATAAAAGAAAGGAAGGAAATAAAATAAATTTAATTAATGGTATTGTAACTACAGGGAATATGTGGAAATTTTTGCAACTACAAGATCAAGTAGTTTACATTGATTTCAATGAATATTATATTAAAGATATCAAAAAAATATTGGGTATCTTGTCTAAGGCAGTTAATTAAACACTCAGGATAAAATCATGATGGTAAATAATATCAAATCACCGGAATTACCGCTATTGGCTGCAACTGGACTCTGTAAAAATTTTGGTGGAATTAAGGCAGTTGAAGAAGCGAATATTGAAGTTATCAAAGGTAGTATTACTGGGTTAATTGGTCCTAATGGTGCTGGTAAAACCACTTTATTTAATTTACTTTCTAATTTTATCCATCCAGATAAGGGTAGAGTCATTTTTGATGGTGAACCTATCCATCAATTACAATCATATCAAATTGCTCAACAAGGATTAGTCAGAACTTTTCAAGTTGCACGGGTTTTATCAAAATTATCGGTATTAGAAAATATGCTTTTGGGAGCGCAAAAGCAAACTGGTGAAAACTTTTGGCAAGTGCAACTGCAACCTCATGTTATTCTTAAAGAAGAAAAGCAATTAAAGGAACGGGCTATGTTTTTGTTAGAATCCGTAGGCTTGGAAAAAAAGGCTTCAGACTATGCTGGTGGTTTATCTGGAGGACAAAGAAAACTTTTAGAAATTGGCAGGGCATTAATGACTAATCCTAAGTTAATATTATTAGATGAACCTGCTGCTGGTGTCAATCCTCGATTAATTGATGAAATATGCGATCGCATTATCAGATGGAATCGTCAGGAGGGAATGACATTTTTAATTATTGAGCATAATATGGATGTAATTATGTCTTTATGTGATAGAGTTTGGGTATTAGCAGAAGGAAAAAATTTAGCTGTGGGGAATCCTCAAGAAATCCAAAATAATACCAAAGTTTTAGAAGCATATTTGGGACAATAACGTTATATTAGATATGCCTAAGAAAATTAGAGAACTGAAAAATTTATTACTGCAATCCGGTTTTACATATAAACCGGCAAAGGGAAGTCATAGCAAATGGATACATCCAAAATTATCTAAAGCTATTATCATTGCTGGTAAAGATGGTAGTGATGCTAAACAATATTTAGAGAAGCAAGTTAATGAAGCAATAGTAGAATTGAATAAAATAGAAACAGAAGAAAAGGAGGAATCAGAGGAATGAAATATACAATTATTATTCAATGGTCTAAGGAAGATGAATGTTATGTAGTTTCATTACCAGATTTTACAGATGTCATGCAGCCTTGTACTCATGGAGACACTTATGAAGAGGCTTTAAAAAATGCCCAAGAAGTTTTAGAAATGCTGATTTCATCTTATTTAGAAGACGGACAACCAATACCTGAACCGCAAATTTTAGGAAAATCATTAACAGCAGCTTAATTTTTCATTAGTCCACGCAGGTGGACTTTATTTGTATAGCTGTGATTTATAATCGCCAAGGCTTTTTATTCCTATAAAAACTAAAACCAGTGAGTAACCGTAACCTACAAGAAACCCATTTAAACCGCGCCCGTGCTAGTCTTAGACAAGCATTATCTTGGTATGGATATCTCCGTAAATCTGGACAACTAGCCGCCAACCCAGAATTAGAAAATTTACTCAAACCGGAAATAGAAGCTTTAAATAACACATTGAGTAAATTAGATGCAAATGTGATTAGAATTGCGGCTTTTGGTTTAGTCAGTCGGGGAAAGTCAGCAGTATTAAACTCTTTAATAGGGGAAAAAATTCTGCAAACAGGACCTTTAAATGGTGTGACTCAATGGCCGCGTTCTGTGCGCTGGAAACCGGGGGATAAGGTATTAGTCGAATTAATAGATACCCCTGGGTTAGATGAAATTGCAGGAGAATCAAGGGCGGAAATGGCGCGAAATGTAGCCCGTCAAGCGGATTTAATTTTGTTTGTTGTTTCTGGGGACATTACTAAAACTGAATATCAAGGATTATGGGAATTACGTCAAGCCCAAAAACCCTTAATTTTAGTTTTTAATAAAATTGATTTATATCCAGAAATTGACAGAAATGCAATTTACAAAAATCTGCAACAATTAGGGGCGGGAAATTCCCAAAATAATCCTTTATTACCAGATGAAATTGTCATGGTAGCAGCAGAACCTGCGCCCATGGAGGTGAGAGTAGAATATCCAAATGGAACTATTAATTATGAATGGGAAACACCACCTCCCCAGGTAGAGGAATTAAAGCAAACAATCTTGAATATATTAAACAGAGAAGGACGATCTCTTTTAGCTTTAAATGCACTAATTCAAGCTAGGGAATCTGAGGAAAATATCGCCCAAAAAACCATTGATATGCGGGAAAAAGAAGCAGAAGATATTATTTGGCGATTTACTCAATATAAGGCTTTAGTTATTGGTTTAAATCCTATTGCTTTTTTAGATATAATTGGCGGTTTTATTACTGATTTAGCCTTAATTCGTACCTTAGCTAAATTGTATGGTTTACCTATGACTAGTTATGAAGCTAGTAAATTATTAAAAACCATTTTATTTAGTTCCGGTGGTTTATTGTTGGGAGAAATCAGCAGTAATTTAATATTAGGTTTAGGTAAAACTACCGCAGCCCTAACTAGTGGTGATAATCCATTTAACATTACCACTTTTACCAGCAGCGCCATTATTCAAGGAGGAATTGCTGGTTATGGTGCTTATACCGTCGGTAAAGCTGCAAAGTTATATCTAGAAAAAGGCTGTACTTGGGGACAGTTGGGCGCTAATACCGTCATTCAGGAGATTTTATCTCAAGTTGATAAAAACACTATTTTGTATCGCTTACAGCAAGAATTGGGCGGTAATTTTGGAGAATTTTGATTTTTAATTAATCAAAAATAATCAAAAAAAAGAAAATTTTTTTTGTTGTGGGGATTGACTTCCGGTGCTAGGGGTGATATTGTGATAATGGGAGTGCGTCTTTTAATAAAAATTTTATCACCACTCCATTATATTAATATAGCACATCGCCGGCGATGTTGCAACTCCACCCCGAAAAAAAAATTTGCCCCCCCCCCGACGCAAAGCTGAGAAATTGTGTAGAATTGCTGGGTGTAACGATGAACTGAGATAATGGATTTTAATCTGCAAGCGCCCTTTGTCCCTACGGGTGATCAACCACAAGCGATCGCTCAACTTTCTGCTAGTATTCAAAAAGGAAATCATTATCAAACATTACTTGGTGCGACAGGAACCGGGAAGACATTTTCCATAGCCGCAGTTATTGCTAAAGTGAATAAACCTACTCTAGTATTAGCACATAATAAGACATTAGCAGCCCAATTATGTAATGAACTGCGGGAGTTTTTTCCTGATAATGCAGTAGAGTATTTTGTTAGTTATTATGATTATTATCAACCCGAAGCATATCTACCGGTTACAGATACTTATATAGAGAAAACATCAGCAATTAATGAAGAAATAGATATGTTACGACATTCTGCTACCCGTTCGTTATTTGAACGTCGGGATGTAATTGTTGTTGCTTCAATTAGTTGTATTTATGGTTTAGGAATGCCGGCAGAATATTTAAAAGCTGCAATTCGATTACAAATAGGAATGGAAATTGATCCCCGGCAAATTTTACGAGATTTAACAGCAGTTCAATATAGTCGTAATGACATAGAAATGGGGAGGGGTAAATTCCGAGTTCGAGGTGATGTTTTAGAAATTTCTCCGGCTTACGAAGATAGAATTATTCGCGTCGAATTTTTTGGTGATGAAATTGACGCAATCAGATATATAGATCCTGTCAGCGGTGAAATGATTGGTAATTTAGAAGTAGTAAATATTTATCCTGCGCGTCACTTTGTTACTCCCAAAGAAAGAGTAGAAATAGCTTGTGAAGATATCGCTAGAGAACTAAAACAGCAAAAATTAATATTAGAAGAAACGGGGAAATTAGTTGAAGCGCAACGTATTGATCAACGCACCCGTTATGATTTAGAAATGTTAAGAGAGGTGGGATATTGTAACGGAGTAGAAAATTATTCTCGTCATTTAGCCGGAAGACAAGCAGGAGAACCACCAGAATGTTTAATTGATTATTTTCCCAAAGATTGGTTATTAGTTATAGATGAATCTCATGTTACCGTTCCCCAAATTCGGGGAATGTATAACGGAGATCAAGCGAGGAAAAAAGTATTAATAGATCATGGTTTTCGACTTCCGAGTGCTGCGGATAATCGTCCTTTAAAGGCAGAAGAATTTTGGCAAAAAGTCAATCAATGTATTTTTGTTTCTGCGACTCCAGGAAATTGGGAATTAGAGATTTCTGAAGATCAGATTATCGAACAAGTAATTAGACCAACAGGAGTAATTGATCCAGAAATATTTGTGCGGCCAACGGAGGGACAAATTGATGATTTATTAGGAGAAATAAAAGATCGAGTTGACCGTCAGGAAAGAACGTTAATTACAACATTAACTAAACGTATGGCTGAAGATTTAACCGAATATTTAGAAGCAAGGGGAATTAAAATTAGATATTTGCATTCAGAAATTAATTCTATTCAACGGATAGAAATTTTACAAGATTTGCAAAATGGTGTTTTTGATGTCTTAGTTGGTGTAAACTTATTACGGGAGGGTTTAGATTTACCAGAAGTTTCTCTAGTTGCAATTATGGACGCAGATAAAGAAGGATTTTTGAGAACAGAACGTTCTTTAATTCAAACTATTGGACGCGCAGCACGTCATGTTAAAGGAAAAGCCATTTTATATGCTGATAAATTAACAGATAGTATGATTAAAGCTATTGATGAAACTGATAGAAGAAGGGGGATTCAAATGGCTTATAATGAACTGCATGGAATCATACCGCAGCCGATTAAGAAGAAGTCGAGTAATGCTATTTTATCATTTTTAGATGCTTCTCGGCGTTTAAATGCTGGTGATTTAAAAATAGTTGATGAACATTTAGATGAATTATCTTTGGAAGATATTCCTGAGTTAATTATCTTATTAGAAAAACAGATGAAAGAAGCAGCGAAGAAGATGGAATTTGAAGAGGCTGCAAAATTACGCGATCGCATTAAGCATTTAAGAGATAAAATGTTAGGACGTTAATATATGGTATTTGTGATTTGTGTAAATATTTTTTTAACGAACCACAGAGAACACAGAGAACGCAGAGGAAGAGCGGAGGAGGGGATGTTTTGTGGTGACAACGAAGCACCAATATTAAAGCTAAAGCGCAAATGAATAGCAGTAGGAACTTTATTAAAGAATGTAACTTTATCTAATTCCATTTCCGTAAATTTTTATGAACCACTGCTAAATACCACATATAGTCATCAATTTTGTACTCGTCCGCAGCTTTGAGAATATATTCCCGTGCTAAGTCTAAATTATTCTCAGCTTCATAATATAAACCCAAATAGAGATGACTGTAAAAGTTACCCTTTAATCCTGATAATTTTCCCACATTCAAAACATCATCTTTGGAACAATTACCAGCAAAGAAATCATATATAACTCTCATAATTTTCCGAGAATCATTTTTCACAGGTAATAGAGAATTACGTGCTTCCGTAACTCCAGATAATCTAGCCATACAAAGATACCGCCAAACGGTTTCCTCCACATCTTGAGAATTGACAGTTAAATCAATTTCAAACTGTTTAGCACCCTGAGAAAATCGTTCAGCATAATAATAAGATAAACCCCGTTGCCAAAGATAAGGAGTAATGTGAAAATCTAAATTTTCCGCAGTATCAAAATCTTGAATTGATTCCTGAATTTTCCCTAACTTAAAATAGACCATACCTCGACGAATATAACTATGAGGATGATTTGGCTGACGATTAATAGTATGATTCCATTCCTCTAGTTGATCTTGTAAAGAATTAATAAAAAACATATTAATAAGTAATTTTCTTCTTCTGTGTTCTCTGTGTTCTCTGTGGTTCGTTAAAAAAAATTAACTCCACCCTGCGGTACTAGCTTATAATACACCTTGTACCTGCATATTCAAAGGGGAATAGATGACAATTAAGCGGTTGCTGTTAATAGTGCTAACGCTATTAGTGATTATGTTGTCAGGTTTATCTTTATTAAGTAGCTGGCAAAAACCTCAATTCCAAAGTCGTCTAGAATTGTACCAGACTAATATAGTTTTACAGGCCCAAGCATGGCAACCAGAAGATAGTAGTGATCATAGCATTCAAACAATTCAGGAATCTATTATTGGCGAAAATCCCTTAGAAAGCGCGACCAAGCAATATCAAGAAGCTAGTGAATCTATCAAAACTAGTTTACAGGTAACTAAAAAGAAGTTAACGAAACTCCAATTTTCAGTAACTACTTCTATTTCCGCAGAAGAGAAAAGTTTACAAAACTTAATCCAGGAAGAGGAGAAATTGTTAGCGGAAGTAGACTTACGACTGGGAATTTTGCAAGCACAGGAACAAGAAACAGATAAAGCTATCAAAACCTGGAGTAATCTACAGCAATACTCAGATATTAACCCCAAATATCCAGAAACCGCTGAAACATTAACCGGAATGTGGAGTAAACCTCCGCGTTTATTCCCCAAAGCTGAAAAACTGATTCAACAAAACCTCAATGGTTGGTTTCGGGATACAGCCTTAGTGCAATTATATAGACTTCAACAACGTCAAGAAGCGTTATCAGCTTTAGAAATTGCCCAACAAGAGGCTGCAACCCAAGCGTTGTTCAAATTAGGAATAATTGCGACTATTCCCAGCTTAACAGCTTTAATAGGGACAATTCTGCTCATTTTCTTATTGACTCAACGCTTACTCAAAGGTCGAGAATCCCTATTAGCTAGAAATGGTGATTTACTTTGGTCAACTCCTTGGAATTGGGAAATAATTATTCAGGTTTTTGTCCTTGGTTTCTTTTTAATGGGGCAATTATTTATACCAGAATTATTATCTATTTTGCCTATTCCCCGTGGTACAGGTAATGTAAGAGTTGAAGCTTTGACAGTTTTAGTCAGTTATGTGTTAGTTGCTTTAGGTTGTTTGTCAGTGCTGTATTTTTCTATCAAGCGTTTTTTCCCCCTTCCTCCCAACTGGTTTCGCTTTAATTTCTTTAGTAATTGGTTTTGGTGGGGAATAGGTGGATATTGTACAGCTTTACCCATTGTCGTTATCGTATCGTTAATTAACCAAAAATTATGGCAAGGACAGGGGGGAAGTAACCCACTATTGCAAATGGCGCTAGAAAGTCGAGATCATACTGCATTGGGGATATTTTTCTTTACCGCAGCTATAGCAGCACCGGTTTTTGAAGAATTTCTATTTCGCGGGTTTTTATTACCATCTATGACGCGCTATACTTCCGTATGGGGGGCAATTTTCACCAGCGCACTGTTATTTGCTGCTGCTCACCTCAGTTTATCAGAAATACTACCGTTGACAGCATTGGGAATAGTATTGGGAGTAGTTTACACGAGAACACGCAACTTATTAGCCTCCATGTTCCTCCATAGTCTTTGGAATAGCGGCACATTAATCAGTTTGTTTATTCTAGGTAGTAATAACTAAGTGAATGTCAGATAATAGGTAAAGACAATTCATGAAGTTATCAATAATCCTTCCTAAGCTATGACGCGGCTAAATTGTACAATCCTAATATGGCTAAATCTTGTGGTGCGGGCATCTTGCCCGCTATGATTATACTTAAATGCAGAACAGCTTAGTCAGGGATAATACGAATTTTATATGCAGATGCACAGAATAATAATCACTCGTACAACTTCATCTTAATTTGGTATTAAGGATGAGGTAAAAACTAACCACTTGAGGATATAAAGGAATAAGAAATTAAGTCCTTAACTGCTTGTTCAAAAATCATCCGGATCTGACAAAAATAGATAGGTATAAAAATCTATATCGTCCTAGCAATACTTTTTTCAAGGTTAATCATTGCCGGGTATTGGTAAATGTGATATGATAAGGCAATATTTATTTTTTGCCAAATTTGCTATATTTTATGATTATTTGAATCATACAGGAGTCATGTTTAAAAAAGTAATTATCTAATTATCAATGATCAATTCCGTAAATTTTATAATTTAGACATGAAGGAGAATAGCTAAATATGACTAATGTTAACCCTTCCTATGCTACAAAACAACTGTTAGCTGGTTATGCGGGAATTGTTTTTGGTGGTTTTGGTTTGCATAAATTTATTCTTGGTTACACATCAGAAGGTTTTATTATGTTGGTAATTTCCGTTGTTGGTGGCTCCCTTACCTATGGATTTACATTAATAATAATGCAACTGGTCGGTTTGATTGAAGCCATGATTTACTTAAATAAACCTCATGAAGAATTTATTAATACCTACTTTGTAAATAAACAAGGTTGGTTTTAGGATTTTTTATCAAGTAAATTGATATGCAAATTCTCAAACATAAACATAAGCACTTACTCATCCTGCTAATGATGAGTATGGGGTATTTTAGTGTAGTATCAGATTGGGAAATAAATTATTTTTGGAAAAGCCTGATTTTGATGTTGCCATTACAGTTAACGGCTATAATTTACACTACCAGGACAAAACTATGATGTTTGGGATGAAGATATTTTGGGGATTTTTGTCGAGAAGTTAGGATATAAAAAAACTTAATATTTTTTCCCTCGCCTGAAGTGCAGATTTTCGCCTAATCTCAAGGTAGAGACACTGGTTGTGAAGTGTCGAACCCAGAAGAGTGAATGTAAAAACCTATCATGCAACTAACCCCAAAAACTGAACTACTGGTCCTGGAATCTACTCCCTCCCAAAAAATACTAACTAGCGAGAAAATTATTTTAGACGTTGGGGGGATGAAGTGTGGTGGATGCGTTAATGCAGTAGAAAAACAGCTTATTCAGCATCTAGGAGTTAAAAGCGTCTGTGTTAACTTAACAACGGAAGTTGCAGTAGTAGAAATAGAACCTGGTGCTGTAGATGCAGATACACTGATTCAGGGGTTAACAGCCACAGGATTTCCCAGTCAACTACGTACAGCTAAAAGTGCTGGTGATCAATCTGCTGTTTCCCCCAACCCCGCCTCAAGACAGCGCCAAGAAATGCAGTCTATAATTAGACAGTTAGTAGTGGCTGGCTTGTTACTATTTTTATCAGGAATTGGCCATTTTGGTAATATTGGTGCAATTTTACCTATTTTAAATAACATCTGGTTTCATTGTGGACTAGCTACCATAGCAATTATTATTCCTGGTAGACCAATTTTAGTGGAAGGCTGGTTAGGTTGGCGACGGGGTGCGCCCAATATGAATACCCTGATTGGTTTGGGAACGCTTACAGCTTATATTGCCAGTTTAGTAGCTCTATTGTTTCCCCAAATGGGTTGGGAATGCTTTTTTGATGAACCAGTAATGATGCTAGGTTTTATTCTTTTGGGGAGAACCTTAGAAAAACAAGCTAGACTCCGCGCGGCTAAAGCATTTCGCCAATTATTAGCCCTTTCTCCGCAAACAGCCCGGTTAATTATTAACCCAGAACCAGAAAAATTAATTGCTGGTGCAAATATTATCGAAATTCCGGCGGAACAGGTGCGGGTAGGTGAATGGTTACAGGTGCTACCAGGTGATAAAATTCCCGTTGATGGTGAGGTTCGTTTTGGACAAACTACCATAGATGAATCAATGTTAACCGGGGAATCAGTACCCGTAATTAAACAACCAGGAGATATTGTCACTGGGGGAACTTTAAATCAGTCAGGAGCGATCGCTATTCAAGCCACCCGCACAGGTGATGATACTACTCTAGCCCAAATCGTGGCTTTAGTAGAAGCGGCCCAAACTCGTAAAGCTCCAGTGCAGAAATTAGCGGATACGGTGGCTGGTTATTTTACCTACGGTGTCTTAGCAGCGGCTTTTTTCACCTTTGGATTTTGGTATTTGTGGGGAACTCACTTATGGCCAGATGTTACCATGTCTGGGACAATGGAAATGGCTCACAATATGGGACATCATCCCCAGCATTTAGTCCCCCATACTGAGTATTATTCACTATTAATTAGTTTAAAATTAGCGATCGCTGTCATGGTAGTTGCTTGTCCCTGTGCTTTAGGACTAGCTACCCCCACAGCTATTCTGGTGGGTACTGGTGTAGGTGCAGAAAGGGGATTATTAATTAAAGGTGGTGATGTTTTAGAAAAAGTTCATAAATTAGACACTATAGTTTTTGATAAAACCGGAACTCTCACCACAGGTAAACCCACGGTGACAGATTGTATATCCATTACCGAATCAGCTTTAGAAATATCATTAATTCAACTAGCAGCGGCGGTAGAAAGCGGCACTTATCATCCCCTAGCTACAGCCATCCAAGAAGAGGCCAAACGCCAATATTTAAGCATTCCCAATGCTGTAGACTTCCATACTGAACCTGGTATGGGTGTGTCCGCTGTTGTGGAGGGTAAAAATGTGCTTTTAGGTAACTGGGAATGGTTTAATTATCACCAAATTGATATTAACGAAACAGCACAACAACAGGGAAATAAATTAGCCAAAGCGGGAAAAACTGTCATAGGTGTGGCTGTAGATGGGATTTTAACCGGATTAATTGCTGTGAGTGATACCCTCAGACCAGATGCTCAAACCGCAGTAGATAAATTACATCAGATGGGTTTGCGGGTAATGTTGCTTAGTGGTGATAGAATGGAAGCAGCTACGGCGATCGCTAAACAACTAGGAATAAATAACACTGATATCATAGCAGGTATCCCGCCAGCCCAAAAAGCTGCTATGATTCAATCTCTTCAGTCTGGGAAAAGCAAATCATTCGTCGCTATGGTCGGAGACGGTATTAATGACGCTCCAGCTTTATCACAGGCCGATGTAGGCATCGCTTTACATTCTGGCACAGATGTCGCTATGGAAACCGCCGAAATTATTTTAATGCGAAATTCTCTGATTGATGTTGTCAAAGCCATTCACCTCAGTCGAGCGACTTTTAATACTATTCGCCAAAATTTATTTTGGGCTTTTGCTTATAATACAATAGGTATTCCCTTAGCTGCTGGTGTACTATTACCTAGCTGGGGTTTTAATCTTGGTCCGTCCAGTGCAGCAGCACTAATGGCCTTTAGTTCTGTCAGTGTTGTCACTAATTCAATTTTTTTAAGGAGGTTGGCTCTAAACCGATAGCCACTGTGGCCTAGTCACAATTGACGTTAAATTAAAAGATACCAAAATTCTCAAACTTTTCTAGAGGCTTCAATTCCCAGGTTTTTAGCGTAATTTCTCATCAAAAACAGGCAAAATGAAAATAGCGATTAGTGGTGCAACAGGATTTGTGGGTAGTCGGCTAGTAGAAAGACTATACACCGAAGGTCATAAAGTAATTGTATTAACACGGAATGTCACATCTGCCCAAAAGGTTTTTCCGGCTTCAGCTTTTCCTAATTTAGAAATTATTGCCTATACCCCCACCGTATCAGGTTCGTGGCAAGATGCTATAATAGGTTGTGATGGAGTAGTGAATTTAGCCGGAGAACCCATTGCGGAAGAACGGTGGACACCAGAACGGAAACAGGAACTTCTCCACAGTCGCAAACTGAGTACAGAGAAAATTGTCGCAGCCATAACTAAAATCAATCCTCGACCAACTGTATTAGTTAATGCTTCTGCTATTGGTTATTACGGAACTAGCGAAACAGCAACCTTTGATGAAAATAGTCCCCCTGGTCAAGATTTTCTCTCCCAAGTCTGCAAAGAATGGGAAAAAGAAGCTGAGAAAGTTAAAGATACTGGTGTCCGTTTAGTGATTTTGCGTTTAGGCATTGTTTTAGGGAATGGTGGTGCTTTAGGGAAAATGATTACCCCTTTTAAACTCTTTGCTGGTGGACCCATTGGTAGTGGTCGTCAGTGGTTTTCCTGGATTCATTTAGATGATATTGTCAGTTTAATTATCCAAGCTTTAACCCAACCCACAATGAGCGGAGTATATAATGCTACTGCTCCCCATCCCGTGCGGATGACAGAATTAAGCACAACTATGGGTCAAGTGATGAATCGTCCTTCCTGGTTACCTGTACCTGCTTTTGCTTTAGAAGCGATGTTAGGAGATGGGGCAAAAGTGGTATTAGAAGGGCAGCAAGTCTTACCCCAACGGACTTTAGCATCAGGTTTTCAGTATCAGTATCCTAACTTACAACCAGCATTAACACAGATTCTTAAATAGTCGTAAGTTTACCAATAGCTGATGTTAACTTAGTTATATTATTAACAGTCCTAAGCTGTTGTGGTGCGGGCATCTTGCCCGCTGTAATTATATATATAAACTAAATGCAGTACAGTTGATGACTAGCAGCTAATCTTGCTATGGCAAATCACTTGATTTTTTTGCTACAGACCAGGGTCGAATTTGACCTAAAGTTACGGTAATTCTGTCACTAACATAGTTCATCTCTTTTTTCTAGTTTATAGCACTTGGCAGATTAGCAGATTAGGACAATTCATTTTTTGTCAATTTTTTAGACACCCAGCTAATAATACCACTCAGCAAAGCCCCTCCCATGAGGATGCCAATAGCAGGGTTAAATAATGGTATCCACAGTTTATGCCATAAATCCAAACCAAGGTTGATTCCCGAAGCATCACCAATCACAGCAATAACAAGCCACGCGAAACCTAAAATCACAAGGAAAACATCAGCAACAAGGATGAAGTTAAGCCAGTTTAATAATTTGTCTTTCATTTTTATTGGTAATTAGTGATTGGTGATTGGTGATTAGTAAAGAGTTAATTGTCTTCAAATAACCATTTTTTGACTTTGGCTAAATTTTGCCAATCAGGTTTTCTACTGAAACCATCTTCAATACTATTTTTAACTTCTTCTTGCCATTCTTCATTGACAAATATTAACTGTTTTGCAAACTCAATGTGTTCACGCAAACCTTTTTGACCTGTTTCCAGCATAGCTAAAGCGAGATTAATTCTTGCTTGTGGGTCTTGGGGATTAAGTTTCACCGCTTTATTGGCGGCTTTATAAGCCAGTGAACCCTTGTTATCAAGGAGATATAACCAAGCTAGACAAATCCAAGCTGAACTAGCTTTAGGAGAGCGATCGCATACCTCTTTAAATACAGGAATTAGAGATTCTACAGATTCTCCAGCTTTATACCGTTCTAAACCTGTATCAAATAGGGAATCAATTGTATTAGTCATTTGTTAGTTGTCAGTTGTCAGTTGTCAGTTGTCAGTTGTCAGTTGTTATTAGCAACCAATAACTGACAAACCTGTCTAAATATTACACACCGAAAGATTTACCGCAACCGCAAGTTTGGACAGCGTTGGGGTTAGTGAATTGGAAACCACCACCAATCATGGCATCGCTATAATCGAGCATGAGACCATAAAGGTAAAGTAAACTTTTGCGATCGCTGATAATTTTGAAGCCATCATAATCAAAAACCTCATCATCGGGGGTAATCTTGCTGATATCCTCAAAATCCATCATATAAGACATTCCCGAACAACCACCTTGTCTAACTCCCACCCGTAGACATAAATCTTTTCCTTGTTTGTCTTGAAGAGACTTAACTTGACGCAATGCAGTTTCAGATAACAGAATTGAGCGTTGTTGAGTTTGAGTGGCTTGTGTCATGGATGATTAACTCCTGAACTGATTTGATCAATACTCTAGCAGGGGTTTTAGTACCTCTGGGGTTATGGATGTTTTTGTATTCATTTTAGCGACATGAGGATAGGAAAACAGCATCAGAAGATGGGAACATGAGAACATGGGTAGAAGATGATCAATTATTCTTGCCCTCTTCCCCGTTGCCTGTTTCTGAGCAACCCAGAATTTTTATTCTAGAATTGAAGGCTAATTAACAGTAACTCAAAAGCTAACAATTAATAACAATTAAGCACTTATGCTTTCTATGCAAAGTCACACCTCTATGGTAACAATATTGGAATTTTGTTGTAAAATATCTTTATGCTACTAGGATTCAAGACAGAACTCAAGGTAAACAAGCAACAAAAACTACTACTGGCACAGCACGCAGGAGTAGCTAGACACGCTTGGAATCAAGGTTTAGCATTGTGTCAACAGGTTATCATACATAACAAACTTAATCCTGAAGATAAAATTAAATTTCCTACAGCCATAGATTTACATAAATGGCTAGTAGCATCAGTTAAAAGTCAATGTCAATGGTATTATGAAGTATCTAAATGCGCTCCTCAATACGCATTAAGATATTTATCAGAGGCCTTTAAATCTTTTTTCAAGAAAAACACAGGATTTCCTAAATTCAAGAAAAAAGGTAAACATGATTCTTTTACTTTAGATGGTGCAATTCACATTGAGCAGAAAAAAGTAAAAGTTCCTGTCATTGGTTGGCTAAAAACTTATGAAGTTCTCCCCTTTGGATATCAACCCAAATCAGTCACAATTAGCAAACAAGCTGACAAGTGGTTTGTATCTTGGAAAATAGAAGTAGAAACCAGTCAAAACCCTAAAAAACAAGAGTGTGTGGGAGTTGACTTAGGTATAAATCATTTAGCAATGTTATCAACAGGAGAAGTATTTGATGGCTTAAAAAGCTATAAAAAGTATGAATCTAAACTGGCAAGAATGCAATATTTAAATCGGCATAAAAAAGTCGGTTCTAATAATTATATAAAATCCCAAATCAAAATAGCAAGACTACACCAAAAAATAGCTAACATGAGAAAAGATACATTACACAAAATCACTACTTATATCAGCAAAAACCACGCGGTAATAGGGATAGAAGATTTGAATGTGTCTGGAATGTTAGCAAATGGTAAGTTATCAAAAGCTATTGCTGATATGGGCTTTTATGAATTTAGGAGGCAGCTAGAATACAAAACTCAACTATATGGCAGTAAGTTAGTAGTTGTGGATAGATTTTATCCCAGTAGTAAAACTTGCTCCAGTTGTGGAGAAAAAAAATCATCACTGTCATTATCTCAAAGAGTGTTTAAATGTGAGAAATGCGGTTTTGAGTGTGATAGAGATGTAAACGCTGCAATTAATTTGAAACAAGAAGCGGTTAGATTAACCGTGTTAGCCTGTGGACTAGATAGTGCCGACACTTCTAGGATGAAGCAGGAAGAAAAAGCAGACTTTTGTTAGCACTAGTTAGCTTTTTTGGATCGGATTAGGTATGTTTAATGATTAACCATTCCCAAAAGTCGCTCTTCTCGTCGCTTTGTTTTGACTCATTTATTCTATGACAAGTTTTAATCGCTCTACCAGTCGTCGGTTGCAGAAATTAACCCAGATTCCTTCTGTATGGGAGGGCGATCGCCGTCCATTGTCATCACCACACAGCCCAGCCGACCCAGAGTCCAAAGGAGAATGTATTATCTGGGTGGATGCCTCAGAAGGTATAGTTAGAGGCATGGACATGGTAGATCCCAGTCTGGGACCTGAAGCCATTGTGCGGACATTAATGCGGGCAATAGAACATCCACAAAGTCCGGCCAAGCCCGCTAGACCCCAAAGAATCGTTGTACGGGATCGAGAAATTCAATTTTACTTGCGGGGTGTGTTGCAAGATTTAGGTATTGCTATTGACTATGTACCCGAATTACCAATAATTGATGAACTTTTTCGCTCTTTTGCGGAAATCGTTGACGGACAAACTCCTGATTTACCGCCCAAATATGCCAAGCTCCTCCATGATAAAGCCTTAGAAGTCTGGCAAGCTGCTCCTTGGAACTTTTTAGAGGAACAGCAAATTTTATCAATAGAAATTAATCAATGGGATGTAGACAAACTCTATGCCTCTGTCATGGGAATGTTAGGAATTGAGTATGGAATTTTGTTTTATCGTTCTGAGGATTCCCTGAAGCGGTTTCGGGCTGCCGTTATAGCTGATGATGATGAAACAAATCGAAATTTAGAGGCAGCCTTCCTCAAACAAGATTGTTTATTTCTCACTTTTGATTCTGTAGATGATAACGACGATGATGATCTAGGTGATTTGGCGGATATGCCTGATTCAGAAATTGAACCTACTTTCGGGAATATTCACCCGTTAGAAGGGCTACGTTCGGTTTTGTATGAAGAAGAAGCGCTACTAACTTTTGTCGCTTTAGAAAGTTTACTGCGGTTTGTGCGTGATTACCGTCGTCAATTATCTCAGGAAGATGGTCTCACTCTGGGCCAACGTTATCGAATTTCCTTACCAGAAACCGATGGAAATCGTAAATCCTTAACTGTCGCTGTTTCTACAATGCCAGAATTGACAGCAGAACTAGAAGAAATGGCTGGTTTGGATGAAGATGAAGAAGATGAAGAAGATGATTCTATATTTGAAGCCTTAAGAGACGATTTGATTCCAGAAGATGCGTTTATGAGTCTAGGTGTGTTATCCTGGAAAACATTAGATCACCTACGTCAAGGTGCTAACCACCAAGCAGGGGGTGAATTTGAGCCTGTGGGGGATGGTTTACCTGTGATTGTGATTCAAACCTCTCGTCCTAAAGCTAAGGGGATTATTAAAAATATTCAAGAGGCTGGAGGACTGAACGCAATTTGTTTCCATACTGTTACTGATCCGATAGATGATAATCTCTATGACTTGGGTTTATTGCAAACACGTAATCATGAATTATTTCTGTTTGGGCAATTTTTAGATGATGACCCAGTGCATATAGAGGCTAAGAGAAAATGGCATCAGCGATGTCAAAATACTCAGGGTCATTGTGGTTTAATTATTGCTAAGGGATTGACTGGCTCAACTCGTGGTAATCCCCAATTAGGAGATATGATGGCTCTATTGGAAGCTCATGTACTTTCCGCTGCTGAGTTGACCTTGGAGACAGTTGACTAAATAGAAAACCTAATTACCTTGGCTACAGCTATAAAAATCCGGTCGCTTCAGTGTTTGAATTGTGGAACTGAACAGGACCTAGATGGAAATGTTGGGTATTGCCACGACTCTAACACAGAGACAGAGCAAAATCAACGGTTATATTATTCTACGAAGTGTCAAGAATCACCGAGGCTTCTGCCCGGTGAATATATCAATTGAATATCTTTAATAAAATTAATTTTTTTGTTACTTTGTTAATTCAGACTTACTCTGATAGTATCATTTCTGTTTTGAGTTCCCAGACTCTTGAAATCAAGTTAACATACAGCTAAGTGCATGATAATGACAAATAAAAAATGGGCCGTTAAACGGATAACAGTTAATCTAGCAACACAAGAAGCAGAGAAACTAGAAAAATATTGTCAACAGACAGGGAGACCAGCAACAGATGTAATTCGGGAACTAATTAGAAGTTTACCCCAAGGGGAAGAAGTGGCAAACAATTAATAATTGCCAATTAATAATTCCCAGCAAATTCCCACACTAATTCAGTTACAATTTGTAAAGAGATTGAACAAGGAACGAGGGAATGCGCGTTGCAATTGTAGGTGCGGGACTTGCTGGGTTATCAACTGCGGTAGACTTAGTAGATAGGGGCTGTGAAGTAGAAATTTTCGAGTCTCGTCCCTTTGTGGGTGGCAAAGTCAGCAGTTGGGTAGATAATGATGGCAATCATATTGAAATGGGGCTGCACGTATTTTTCGGCTGCTACTACAATCTGTTTGCATTAATGGAGAAGGTTGGTGCTGGAGAAAACTTACTCATCAAAGAACATAGTCATACTTTTATTAATAAAGGCGGAAAAACAGGAGCTTTAGATTTTCGCTTTTTCACGGGTGCGCCTTTAAATGGATTAAAGGCGTTTTTCACAACTTCTCAACTGTCTTTACAGGATAAACTACAAAATGCGATCGCTTTGGGTACTAGCCCAATAGTACAGGGTTTAGTAGACTTTGACGGAGCAATGAAAACTATCCGCAAATTAGATAAAATCAGCTTTTCTGATTGGTTTTATAGTCACGGAGGCAGTAAAGGTAGTATTAAACGCCTATGGAATCCTATTGCTTATGCACTGGGATTTATAGATTGTGACAATATTTCTGCCCGGTGTATGTTGACAATTTTCCAGTTTTTTGCTGTCAGAACCGAAGCTTCAATTTTGCGAATGTTGGCGGGTTCACCTTCCGAATATTTACATAAACCTATTGTTAAATATTTAGAAGAAAGAGGCACAAAAATATACACTCGTCGTCAAGTGCGAGAAATTCGGTTTACTGATGTGGTTGGGGAAGCAGAAACCCGCGTAACTGGTATATTAGTTGCTCAAGGTGATACAGAAGAACTGATCACGGCTGATGCTTATCTTTGCGCTTGTGATGTTCCCGGAATCCAACGAGTTTTACCCCAGGCCTGGCGGAAATGGCCAGAATTTGATAACATTTATAAGTTAGATGCTGTCCCCGTCGCTACAGTGCAGCTACGTTTTGATGGTTGGGTGACAGAACTAGAAGATGAGGAAAAACGTAAACAGCTTTCCGCAGCCGTGGGAATAGACAATCTATTGTACACTGGTGATGCAGATTTTTCCTGTTTTGCTGATTTGGCTTTGACTAGCCCCGCAGATTATTATCGTCCTGGGGAAGGTTCATTATTACAATTGGTGTTAACACCGGGAGATCCTTTTATTAAACAAAGTAATGAAGCGATCGCTCACCACGTGCTTAAACAAGTCCATGAACTATTTCCTTCCGCAAGGGATTTAAACATGACTTGGTACAGTGTGGTTAAATTAGCTCAGTCTTTGTATAGAGAAGCACCGGGCATGGATGAATACCGTCCAGATCAAAAAACACCCATACCTAACTTTTTCTTAGCTGGAAGTTACACCCAACAGGATTATATTGATAGCATGGAAGGAGCAACAATTTCTGGACAACGTGCGGCCAAAGCAATTCTGGAAAGTTTGAAGAAGTAGGTAATGGGTAATGGGTAATGGGTAATGGGTAATAACAACTAACCGCAGACCAATCTAAAATCCTATGAGTGAATGGCTAGAACATAGTGTACAGGTAGAGGTAGAAGTTCCCATAGAATTAGCATGGGGGCTTTGGTCTGATTTAGAACAAATGCCTAAATGGATGAAATGGATTGATTCTGTGCAAATTCTCCCAGATAAACCGGAAATTTCTCTATGGAGACTGAAAACAGGGGGGTTAGAATTTACATGGAAATCCCGAATTACTAAAATAATTCCTCATCAAATTATTCAATGGGAGTCTGTGGATGGTTTACCAAATCAAGGAGCAATTCGCTTTTATGATCGCTATGATAATAGCATCGTGAAAATGACGGTTTCCTATGCAATTCCTGGCTTAATTGGTAAACTCATGGATAATTTGTTTTTAGGAAAGGTGGTAGAGTCCACAATTCAAGCGGATTTAGAAAGGTTTAAACAATACGCTTTGAATGTGAAGGACAATTAATGTAACCAAAGACGAGTAATTTTCTCTAATGCGGAAATTTCGTCTGCGGTCATTTGCCAACCTAAAGCACCAACATTTTGTTTAACTTGTGTTGCGGTTTTGACTCCAACAATGGGAATCACATTACCTTGAGCTATTAACCAGTTTAAGGATACTTGGGCAGGGGTGCGATGGTACTTTTCACCAATCTCTCGTAACAAAGATAACAATGGAGCGATCTTATTTAAACCATCTTGACTAAATCGCGGATCTATGCTTCTTGCACCTTGAGGTTTTTGAGAGGATATATACTTACCTGTGAGTAATCCTTGAGCTAGGGGACTATAAGCTAAAATAGTTACACCTAACTCACGGGCTGTTTGGTAAATACCGTTACCTTCTATTTGGCGCGTTATTAGTGAATAACGCACCTGATTTACAGCCAAAGGTACACCCTTAGCGGCTAATATCTGGTGTGCTTCTCGCATTTGAGCGGCTGAATAATTACTGACACCAACTGCCCCTATTCTACCTCGTTTGACTTCATCTGCCAGGGTATTCATGAGAGTTTCTTGACTCAAAAAGAACGCAAAAGGCCAATGAACTTGGTATAATTCAATTCTCTCAACTTGGAGACGTTGGAGACTGGCCGTTAAAGCTTCAGATACAGATTTACCCTGCCAACGCCAAGGTAAAGGTCCAAACTTGGTAGCAATTTGTACTTTTTGGTTGGTTTGTTTCATGAACCGGCCTAAAAATTCTTCCGAAAGTCCTAAACCGTAAACTTCCGCAGTATCAAAGAAAGTGACACCAGTATCTAAGGCGGTGTTAAAAGCAGCTTGTAACTCTTCTTCACCGTATTCATGACCATAATTCCAAAAGAGTTTGTCACCCCAAGCCCAAGTACCGATACAAAGAGGGGGAACAGCTAAACCATTTTTTCCTAAGGTGATAGTTTGCATTTGGGTAAAATTGAATTTATTTATATTTCTTTACTTTTTTAGTTTACCGTGATCAAAGTTAAGTCGTTGGATAATGGCAGTATGAATTATGTTTCGCGCTAAGACGCAAAGGCGCGAAGTTGAAGATTTTGATTGGGAAAATGCTATATTTTGTCAGGAATAGAAAAAATTACCTATGGACGATAATACATATCATAACCAAAACCAATCTCTGGTTTTACCCCGGGTGAATATTTTCACCATGTTCCGGCTAGGATTGTTTCAAATGGGGTTGAGTATGATGTCTATTTTGACTTTGGGGGTACTCAACCGAGTCATGATTCAGGAAATTGCCATTCCGGCTACATTGGTGGCTTTTGTGTTAGCATTGCCTTTGTTTGTGGCCCCAACCCGAATTTTATTTGGGCAAATGTCCGATGCTAGACCATTATGGGGATATCATCGCACAAGTTATGTATGGTTGGGAGCAGGAATATTTGCGATCGCTGCCTTTTGTGCGGTACAAGTAATATGGCAGTTAAATTCTGCTAATATGGGCGAAAGTTGGGTATGGACTAGCCAAACAATGGCTTGGACAGCGGTTTTAGGTTTAGTTTTCGTGGTCTACGGACTGGCCATTTGTGCTAGTGGTACGGCTTTTGCGGCTTTATTAGTTGATATTTCCGAAGCCGACAACCGTTCTCAAGTTGTCGGTATTGTTTGGTCAATGTTGATGGTAGGGATTATAGTTGGAGCTATTATCAGTTCTAGCTTATTAAACCAATTAAACGCTAATGCACCCATAGAAACTTTACAAGCTGCAATAAATCGCTTATTCCAGATTGTTCCCGGTATGGTTTTTTGTTTAGCAATTGTCGCTACTTTGGGGGTAGAAAAAAAATATTCTCGTTTTTTCCATCGTTCTACTCCAGAAAACCGGGAAGATAGTATTACCTTAGGTGGTGCTTGGAAAATTTTAACAGCTAGTCCCCAAACAGGTTTGTTTTTCACTTTTTTATTAGTGATGACTATTAGCTTGTTTATGCAAGATCCTATTCTAGAACCTTACGCAGGGGAAGTGTTTAAAATGCCTTTAGCGGAAAGTACCAAACTCAACGTTTTTTATGGAACGGGCATATTAATCTCCTATGGTATCACAGGTTTTTTGATTGTGCCTCGGTTGGGTAAACGCAAAACTATAAAATTAGGCTGTGTTTTAGTCGCATTTGCGGCTTTATTACTGGGTTTTTCGGGATTATCTGCCAATCCATTGGAACTGAAATCAACTTTAGTTTTATTTGGTTTAGCGACTGGTGTTGTCACCACTGCGGCAGTTAGTCTGATGTTAGATTTGACAATTGCTGAAGCTGCCGGTACATTTATAGGTGCTTGGGGACTTGCTCAGTCTATATCTAGAGGAATTGCCATTGTCATTGGTGGTACTATTTTAGATGTGGGGCGCAAGTTGTTACCAGATAACTTAGTATTAGCTTATGGTTTGGTATTTGCTTTAGAAGCTTTGGGAATGTTGGTATCAATTGCTTTTTTGAATCGTGTCAATGTGGCAGAATTTCAAACTAATACCAAAAAGGCTTTAGCTTCTGTTCTCGAAAGTGATTTAGATTAATGGTAATGGGTAATTGGTAATTGGTAATTGGTAATTGAAAACCAACTGACAACGGACAACGGACAACTGACTAATAACAAATGAACGACTTTTGGAATACGATTTTAGAATTTGCTGAAACCACTACTATCAGAGTAGGAAAACAGTTAATGCAGGATTTTGGCAAAGTTCAAGCTACACAAAAACCTGATGGTAGTTTAGTGACAAAATCCGATAAATGGGCAGATCAAGAAATTAGAGATGCTATTGTTTCTACTTTCTCAGGTTACGGCATTTTGAGCGAAGAAAGTGATAACGTGCTGCAAGCAGGTCAAAGTTTTCCTGATAAAGAATGGTGTTGGGTAATTGATCCTTTAGATGGTACAACTAATTTCACCAGAGGACTTCCTATTTGGTCAATTTCTCTGGGTTTACTTTATCGAGGAACGCCGATTTTTGGCTATGTTTATGTGCCACCATTAAATCAAGCCTTTTACGGGTTTTGGGCGGGTTCATCGGGCTTAACAACGCCAACGGGAGCATTTTTAAATCATCATCCTATCCATACAAGTAAAGATATTCCTAGCAAAAACCACTTTTTTAATCTTTGTTCTCGCAGTACCGGCATTATTAAACCGGATTTTCCCTGTAAAATTCGGATGTTAGGGGTTGCTAGTTATAACTTTCTGACAGTCGCAACCGGTGCGGTTTTGGGGGGAATTGAAGCCACACCAAAGGTATGGGATATTGCAGCTGCTTGGGTAATTGTTCAAGCTGCTGGTGGTACATGGTTATCTCTCAATTCTGTGTCTTTTCCATTATCGCCGGGAATGGATTATAGCGATCGCTCTTTTCCGACCATGGTTGTGAGTAATTTAGGTTTAGTCCCCATTTTTACACCATTTCTCTCTCATCTCAAACTCTAAAATGTCTAGTTTGATTTTTGGAGATTTCTGGAATTTAGTACAATCATGGTAGCTACTATGGCTAAAATCAAAATTTTACAGGACAATAGATATTATAGCTTGTTATTATGGGAATTTTAGAAGGAGTAGAAGTATAGAAATAACAAATAACAAATAACAACTAACAAAATTATGAAAGGACTTTGGCTAGAAAGTAATCAATTACAATTACGTACTGATATTCCTATTCCTGAACCACCAGCGGGGGAGGCTTTAGTGCGGGTTTTGTGTGCGGGAATTTGTAATACTGATTTGGAATTAATTAAAGGTTATTATCCCTATACTGGCATTATTGGCCATGAATTTGTTGGTGTTGTAGAACAAGGTCCAGAACATTTAATTAATCAAAGAGTAGTGGGGGAAATTAATGCTGCTTGTGGTTATTGTCGCTTTTGTCGCAGTGGACAACCTACCCATTGCGAAAATCGGACGGTTTTAGGTATTGTGAACCGTAATGGTGCTTTTGCAGAATATCTATCTTTACCTATTGAAAATTTGCATATTGTACCGGAAAATGTCTCTACAGCAGCTGCAACTTTTACAGAACCCCTGGCCGCAGCTTTGGAAATTCAACAACAAATAACATTATGTGAAGATGATCGAGTATTAGTAGTTGGAGATGGTAAACTGGGTCAATTAATAGCCCAAACTTTAGCTTTAACTGGTTGTGATTTATTAGTAGTGGGAAGACATGAAGATAAATTACTAAATTTGGCAGCGAGAGGAATTAAAACCGCTTTGGCTAATAGTGTCAAAGATAGATATTTTGATGTTTCTATTGATTGTACAGGAAATCCAGAAGGTTTTAATACTGCCCGACGGGCTTTACGTCCTCGTGGTACATTGATATTAAAAAGCACCTATGCAGGAAATCTCAGTTTAGATGCTTCTGCTTTGGTGGTAGATGAAATTACTCTCATTGGTTCTCGTTGCGGTCCTTTTGTGCCAGCGTTAGAATTATTAGGGACCAAAAAGGTAAATGTACAATCTTTAATTCAGGGTATTTATCCCCTATCTCTTGGTTTAGAAGCTGTTGAAAAAGCTAAAACTAAAGGGGTTTTAAAAGTGTTGTTAGAGATGATTTGATAGATAATTGTCAGTTATTTTGTAGCTGTATTTGATAATGTTCATTATTTCTATGATCCAGTAAGTTCAGCTTGAGTGAGGTATACTTTATGCGGGCAAGATGCCCGCACCACAAGAGTTTTATCATTAATAATTAATATCTGTACTTGATAATATCGGGAATTGCTGTAAGTGCTGTATTTGATAATGTTCATTATTTCTATGATCCAGTAGGTTCAGCTTGAGTAAGGTATACTTTATGCGGGCAAGATGCCCGCACCACAAGAGTTTTATCATTAATAATTAATATCTGTACTTGATAATATCGGGAATTGCTGTAAGTGCTGTATTTGATAATGTTCATTATTTCTATGA